>NZ_QUWV01000209.1 GCF_003403295.1 Komagataeibacter melaceti
CCATCTTCATGCCCTTGGGCGGGCGGCCACTGGTGATGGTGAACAGGATGCCGCGCTCACGCAGGCGTTCGACCGCCCTGATCGCGCGCGGCGTCAGGATCTTGTCCTTCGTGACCAGCGTGCCGTCCACATCCGCCAGTACAAGCTTAATCTGACTGGCTGATGGTTTAGCTGCGTCCTGAGGCATATTTACTCGTCTCCCTTATGTGCCGCGACATCATGCGCGGGACAGTACAAAACTTTCCATTGCATGCGCCCATCCATCCTGCGTGTTGGGCCTGGTCACGTAACGGGCCTGGGCTTTCACATTCTCCGGTGCGTTGCCCATGGCGATACTGACACCAGCTTCCTTCAGCATGGGAATGTCGTTGTTCATATCGCCTATGCATGCCGTTTCATGGATGCTGATATCCAGCAGGCGCGCCAGTTCCTTGGCCGCGTATCCCTTGTTCGCGCGCGGATGGGTAATGTCCAGATAGATGGGTGAGGAGCGATGCACGCTGGCTTCTCCCCCCAGCAGGGCCGCCAATTCACGCTCCACCACCGGCAGGTGCGCGGTGTCGGGCGAGACACCCATGATCTTGCCGACATCGTGGTAATGCCCGGCAAAATCAGCCACCTGCACCGGGGTGGTCTGCACCACCTCACGCTCATGGCGGACCTGTGGGGTATCCATCTTGCGCACCAGCCAGTCATGGCCAATGAACAGCCAGGGTTCGACATCATGGGCGATCAGGAATTCCACCGCCCTGTGCACGGCTTCCGGGGCAAGTGACAGGCGTTCGCGTATCGTGCCGTCGGCATTACAGATCAGGCCGCCATTCAGCCCCGCTATGGGAGTGCTGATGCGCAGTGCCCGGACATACTGCATCATCCCGCGCGGCGCGCGGCTGCTGACAAGGCTCAGGCGTATGCCCGCGTGCCCCAAATCATCGGCGGCCTTGTGGGCAGCCGGTGTGATCTCGCGTTCGGGGGTGATGAGGGTGCCATCAATATCGGACACGACAAGGCGTACGCCGCCTGCGGGGGAAACGGATACGGACATGCGGATTATCCAATTTTCAGCCAGTGACGGTGGTCACGCGCCAGAAGCGCATCGGCGGCCTTGGGGCCTTCGCTGCCCGCGGTGTAGAGCGCGAGCGTCTGGCTGTCCTGCCCCCAGTCCAGAACCGGCTGTACGGCCCGCCATCCGGCCTCGATATTATCCGCGCGCTGGAACAGTGTCGCATCCCCGATCATGCAGTCATAGATCAGGGTTTCATATCCGGTGCTGGGGCCTTCACTGAACCATTCGGCGTAATCGAACTTCATGCGCACGCCGCCCAGCCGCACGGCGGGGCCGGGAATCTTGGCTGAGAACTGCATGGTCACACCCTCGGTGGGCTGGATGTGCATGACCATGATGTTGGGGGCCAGACGGTCCACCGGCGTATCACGGAACAGGGCATACGGCGCCGACTTGAAGTGAATCGCGATCTCGGTCTTGCGCGCGGCAAGACGCTTGCCCGTGCGCACATAGAACGGCACACCGGCCCAGCGCCAGTTGTCGATCTGGAATTTCATGGCCACGTAGGTTTCGGTCAGGGAATGGGGGTCAACACCCGGTTCCTGCCGGTAACCGGGCACTTCCGTCCCCCCTACCGTGCCTGCGGCGTACTGCCCGCGCACCACGTCATCGGGTGACAGGGTGTGGATGGCGTCGAGAACCTTGGTCTTTTCGTTGCGCACGGCGTCGGCATCAAACGAGATGGGTGCTTCCATCGCCGTCATGGCCAGAAGCTGCATGACGTGGTTGGGCACCATGTCGCGCACGGCGCCGGTGCCTTCGTAAAACCGGGCGCGCTGTTCCACGCCGACCGTCTCGGCGGCGGTGATCTGGACGTGGTCTATGTTCTGGCGGTTCCACAAGGGTTCGAAAAACCCGTTGGAAAAACGCAGGGCAAGGATGTTCTGGACCGTTTCCTTGCCCAGATAATGGTCGATCCGGTAAATCTGCTGTTCGGTCAGCGTATCCAGCAGCCGGGTATTGAGCGCTATGGCCGAGGGCAGGTCATGGCCGAACGGCTTTTCCACGATCACGCGGCGGAAGGCATTGCGCCCCTCACGCACGAGGCCGGCCTCACCCAGCCGGTCCACGATGGGACCGAAGAAAAGGGCGGCCACCGCAAGGTAGAAAATGCAGTTCCGGTCCCCCACGATGGTGGAGATGTCCTGATAGGTCTGCCCGATCTCGAAATCACCGCGCACGTAGCGGATACGCGGCGCAAGCCAGTCCCATATATCCGCGCGCAGGGCCACGGCCTCGGCCCCGCGACGGGCGACGAAATTCTCCAGCGCCACGTACATGCTCTGGCGCAGTTGCGCATCGGTCAGGTCCGCGCGGTCAACGGCAACGACACTGAACCCATCATCGAGCAGCCCGGCGCAGGCGAGGTTATAGATGGCGGGAAGCAGGAGGCGATGCGTCAGATCCCCACCCCCGCCAAAAATGACGAATGATCCCGGCGGACAGCGCCGGGGCGCGTTTTCGGTGCCGGAATCCCCCACCTGCGAGACCGCTGAGGCGATAATATTTTCCATGTCTGCTACCGTTCCTGAACTGTTTTCCGCCAGCATCCCCCTTCCGGCTGTTCCGAACGCAGTCTTGTCATGCTGTCTTTTCCGGAAAGCAGCCGGGGGCGGGAATGGTGGCGCCCGGGGGACCCGGTCAGTAACCGACCGGGTCTCGGATCAGTTGTTCGTGCCTTCGATGTGGCCACCAAAGCCGAAGCGCATGGCCGACAGCATCTTCTCGGCAAAGTTGTTGCCGGTGCGCGAACGGAAGCGGGTGAACAGCGATGCGGTGATGACGGGAACCGGCACCGCTTCCTCGATCGCGGCCTCGATGGTCCAGCGGCCTTCGCCGGAATCGGCCACATCGCCCTTGTAGTTGGACAGGTCCGGGTTGCCCGCCAGCGCGCTGGCCGAAAGGTCGAGCAGCCAAGACGACACCACGCTGCCACGGCGCCAGACCTCGGCAATGTCGGTCACGTTCAGGTCAAAACGCTGGTCTTCGGGCAGGTCGGTGGAGTTCTTGGACTTCATCACGTCGAAGCCTTCGGCAAAGGCCTGCATGATGCCGTATTCGATGCCGTTATGGACCATCTTCACGAAGTGGCCGGAACCGGCGGGACCGCAATGCAGGTAGCCCTGCTCGGCGCGCGGGTCGAAGCCGGGCTTGTCGCGGTTGGGCGTGCGCGGGATGTCACCGATCCCCGGCGCCAGGGCGGACAGGATGGGATCGATATGGTCAGTCGCTTCCTTGGTGCCGCCGTACATCATGCAGTAGCCGCGTTCCAGCCCCCACACACCGCCGGACGTGCCCACGTCAATATAGTCGATGCCCTTTTTCGCCAGTTCGGCGGCGCGGCGGATGTCATCCTTGTAGAAGGAGTTGCCGCCATCAATCACGATATCGCCACGCCCCATCAGCGTGCCGAGTTCCTGCACCGCCTGTTCCGTCACCTCGCCCGCGGGCAGCATGAGCCAGATGATCTTGCGGCCGGACAGCTTGCCAACCATGTCCTTAAGCCCGGTGGCCGCCGTGGCCCGGCCACCTTCGGCCTGTTCGCACACTTTCGCGGTAACGGCGGGATCGCGATCATAGGCCACCACGTCATGACCATGGCGGGTGAGGCGGATTGAAATGTTGCCGCCCATCTTGCCAAGACCAACAATACCGATTTGCATAATAAAATACTCCTGAAGATGGGATAGGGGTCCATCCCTATAGCCTTCATGGCCATTTCCCAATGACCGCTATCAAGAAACCCGCCTTTTCGTGAGAAAAGGCGGGTCGGAAATCACGGTTCAGACCGCGCGGGCGATATCCTGCCCCAGTTTTTCAAGACCTGCTTTCAGGTCCCCGTGGATATGGACGCGCAGCACGCGGCGGCCCCGTTCGGCCAGCACCTCCATGTCACCACGGGCCTGAGCTTCCTTCACGATGCCGAAGGTGTATTTCTCACCCGGCACCGGCAGGTTCACCACGTCATCGCAGGTGATCTGCACGAACACACCCGTGTTGGGCCCGCCCTTGTAGGCCTGCCCTGTCGAATGCTGGAAGCGCGGGCCGAATTCGGCCGCCGTGGCGACCTTCAGCCCATCGCGCACGGACAGCCGCACCTTCTGTATCCATTCGCGCGTGGCCATGTCACGGTCGATATAGGCCAGCAGCGCCACGTAATCACCCGCCCCGGCACGGGCGAAATGCGCCTTGAGGATCGCCTCCGCCGTCGTGCCAGCCTTCAGCGCCGCCGCGTTTTTCGGGTCGGCATAGAAGGAGAACGGGCCATCCTTGGCAAACGGCTCGTAAGGCGGCAGCTTGCCGGTTTCGTTATAGGCGTTGGTGATCTTCTTGGTCTCGATCTTCGAGGCCTCGACATCAGGCTGGTTGAAGGCATTGATGCCGATGATCGAACCGGCCACGGCGGTGGCGAATTCCCAGCGGAAGAACTCCTCAAGCACCTGGCGGCGCTCATGCAGTTCAATGGTCACCACCGGCTCGCCCGCCTCGGCCAGCGCGGCGAAGGCCGCGTCCTGCCGGGGGCACGGATCTTCAGCCAGGCGCAGGTAGGCGAAGACACGGTCCTTGCCATATACATCGGGCTTGCCGATCGTCTCGTCATCAATGGGGATCAGGCCCTTGCCGTCCTTGCCCGTTGATTCCGCCAGAAGCTGCTCCAGCCATGCACCCATGTCGTAAATGCCGGGGGACGCGATGATGGTCACCTTGTCACGCCCGAAATCACGCGCGGCCACGCCAAGCACACTGCCCAGCACCACGCCGGGGTTCTGCGCAGGCGGGACGGAGGCGGCGCAGGACTTTTCACCACGCTGCGCGGATTCAAGCAGGAGCTTCAGCGGCAGGCCCGCCACTGCGGCAGGCACCAGACCGAAATCGGACAGAACGGAATAACGGCCACCGATCTGCTTTTCACCGTAGAAGATTTTCCAGAAACCGTCCTTCTTCGCCACGTCTTCCATGTGCGAGCCGGGATCGGTCACGGTGATGAAGTGCGATCCGACCTTGTCGCCCAGCACCTTTTTCGCCTGATCGAAGAAATAGGCCTTGAGGATGTTCGGCTCCAGCGTGCCGCCGGACTTGGACGAGACGATGAACAGCGTCTTGCTGATGTCGATCTTGTCCTGAAAATCCCTGATCTGCTGCGGGTCGGTGCTGTCGAGGACATAAAGATACGGGAAACCTTCATGCTTGCCAAATGTCTGGGCCAGCACTTCCGGGCCAAGGCTGGAGCCACCCATGCCCAGCAGCAGCGCATGCTGGAAGCCGCGCGCCTTTACCTCCGCCTGGAATTCCTCAAACTTCGACAGGGCGGCGATCTGGTCATCGGTGATGTCCAGCCATTTCAGCCAGCTTGCCTCGTCCTGCCCGGTCCACAGGCTGGCATCCTTGTTCCACAGGCGACGGACCTTGCCGGCCTTGCGCCATGCATCCTGTTCCGCCTTGACCGCCTTGTCCAGATCGGCCGGCAGCTTGAGGGCGGTGGACGTGACCTTCTTGCCCAGGAACGCCGCCTGCTTGGCCGCGACCGAACCCAGCAGGTCGTCAAACGCATCGGCGAAGGAAGCAACACCCTCATCCACCAGCGTTTTCGTTACACCTGCCAGATCAAGGCCAAGGCGCTCGGCTTCCGCCAGCACCTTGCGCGCGCCGGGCAGATCCTGCGTCAGGGTCTCGGCCACCTTGCCGTGGTCACGGAAGGCGTCGAACGTTGCAGGCGGGATGGTGTTGACGGTCTCGGGGCCGATCAGCCCGTCCACATACAGCACGTCGCTGAAGGACTTGTCCTTCGTGCCAGTGCTGGCCCACAGCAGGCGCTGCGGCATGGCCCCGGCATCGGCCAGCTTCTTCCAACGGGGGCTGGCGGTGACTTCGCGCCAGTATTCATACGCCATCTTGGCGTTGGCGATCGCAACCTTGCCGCGCAGGGCCTTGAGGCTGGCCGCTTCCTTGTCACCAGCGGCGACGCGGGTGTCGATTTCCTTGTCGATCTTCACGTCGATGCGGCTGACGAAGAAGGAGGCGACGCTGGCGATGCCCTTCACGCTCTCGCCACGGCCCAGGCGGTCTTCCAGCCCGGCGATGTAGGCTTCGAGCACCTTCTTGTACGCATCGAAGGAGAACAGCAGGGTGACGTTGATGCTCAGCCCGTCCGCAATGGCGGTGCGGATGGCGGGAACGCCTTCATCCGTGCCGGGAATCTTGATCATGAGGTTACGGGCATCGACCGCCTTCCACAGGCGGCGGGCCTCGTGCAGCGTGCCGGCCGTGTCGCGCGCCAGATAGGGCGAGACCTCAAGGCTGACATAACCGTCCACGCCCTTCGTCTGTTCATAGACGGGGTACAGCACCTTCGCGGCGGCGCGGATATCGTCAATGGCTAGCAGTTCGTACAGCGTCCCGGCATCGACAATGCGGTGCTCCAGCACCGAGCGGATCTGCGCGTCGTAATCCGTGCCCTGCCCCATGGCTTTCTGGAAGATGGCAGGGTTGGAGGTCACACCCTTCAGGCCGTCCTCATCCACCAGTTTTTTCAGGCTGCCATTTTCGGTATAGGACCGCTGGATGAAGTCCAGCCAGGGGGACTGACCGTAACGGGCCAGTTCCTTCAACGGATTTTCTTCACCAGATTCACGCGCATTCATGGCTGTCGCACTCATGGCTGTGCTTCCTTTGCTTCCCGGCGGCGGGAGGGACCGCGCCGCCTGACGTTCCACGACGGGGCGGGCGGGAACGCAAAGCCCCGCCCGCCCTGCCGTCCCTTTTATTTCCCGGCCTGCCTGCGGGCGGCGGCCACGACGGCCTCGACCGTGAAGCCGAACTTGACCTCCAGCTTCTCCGCCGGGGCGGAGGCACCAAAGCCGTGCATGACGATCGTCTCGCCCGCAAGGCCGGTGTAGCGGTCCCAGCCAAGCTGCGCCGCCTGTTCCACCGCCACGCGCGCGGTCACGTCCGGCGGCAGCACGCTGTCACGATAGGATTTGGGCTGGGCCTCGAACAGGTCCCACGACGGCATGGAGACGAGCCGCACCTTGATGCCGTCCGCCTTCAGCTTTTCCGCCGCCTTGATGATGAGACCGACCTCGCTGCCCGTTGCCATGAGTATGACATCGGGACGCCCCTCGCTATCCGCAAGGATATAGGCCCCTTTTGCCAGACCCGTGGCAGGCGCATAGGTCTTGCGGCAGATGGTGGGCAGGTTCTGGCGGCTCAGCGCCAGCACGCTGGGGCGGTCCGTGATCTTGATCAGCGTGCGCCAGGCTTCCGCCACCTCGTTGGCATCGGCGGGGCGCAGCACGGTCACGCCGGGGGTCGCACGAAGCTGGGCAAGCTGCTCGATGGGCTGGTGGGTCGGTCCATCCTCGCCCACGCCGATCGAATCATGGGTGAAGATGTAGGTCACCGGCAGCTTCATGAGCGACGACAGGCGGATGGGCGGCTTCATGTAATCGGAGAAGATCAGGAAGCCCGAGCAGTAGGCCCGGATGCCATACAGCGCGAGACCGTTGCTGATCGACCCCATGGCGTGTTCACGCACGCCGAAATGCAGGTTGCGCCCGCCATAGCTGCCGCCCCACTGCGGCGGCTGGAAATCACCCGCGCCATCAAATGTCAGGTGCGTCTTGGTGGAGGGCGAAAGGTCGGCCGAGCCGCCGATCATCCACGGATAGTTCTTCGCGATGACATTGAGCACCTTGCCCGAGCTGGCGCGCGAGGCGACACCCTTGGCATCCGCGTCGAACACCGGAATGTCCGCGTCCCAGCCCTCGGGCAGGGTGCCGGCGAAGATATGGTCAAGCTGCTTCGCCGCATCGGAGAACTTGGCGCGATAGGCGGCGAACAGCTCTTTCCACGCCTTGCTGGCCTCGGCCCCACGCGGGCCGATTCCCTGCTGGAAGTGCTCGGGCACGCCCTCGGGCACATAGAAGCTCTTGTCTTCCGGCCAGCCGTAGAATTTCTTGGTCTCGCGGATTTCCTCCACACCCAGCGGCGCGCCATGGGCTTCCGCCGTGCCGGCAAGGTGCGGCGCGCCCCAGCCGATGATGGAATGGACGATGATCAGCGTGGGGCGGGAGGTCTCGGCCTTCGCCTCGGCCAGCAGGCGGCGGAAATCACCGGTGTCGTTGGCGTCCTTCAGTTCAAGGACGTGCCAGCCATAGGCCTCGAAGCGCTTGTGCACGCTTTCGGTGAAGGCGATGTTGGTCGAGCCTTCGATGGAGATCTGGTTGCTGTCATAGATCCACGTAAGGTTGCCCAGCTTGAGGTGCCCCGCGATGGACGCGGCCTCGCTGGAAATGCCTTCCATGTTGTCGCCATCACCGCACAGCGTATAGATGTGGTGGTCAAACAGCTTGAAGCCGGGGCGGTTGTAGCGCTCCGCCAGCCATTTTTCGGCAATGGCCATGCCCACCGAGTTGCCGCAGCCCTGGCCCAGCGGGCCGGTCGTGGTCTCGACACCGGCGGTGTGGTGGTATTCCGGGTGGCCGGGGGTGAGCGAATCAAGCTGGCGGAACTGTTCCAGGTCTTCCAGCGTCAGCGCCGGGCGGTTGGCCGCGGGCTTGCCGGGGCGCACATCGCGGATGCCCGCCAGGTAGATCAGCGAATACAGCAGCATGGATGCGTGCCCGATGGAGAGCACGAAACGGTCACGGTTGGGCCACAGCGGGTCGGCCGGGTCGTAGTTCAGCACATCACGCCACAGCGTATAGGCCACGGGGGCAAGCGCCATGGCGGTACCCGGATGGCCGGAATTCGCTTTCTGCACCGCATCCATGGATAGCGTGCGGATGGTGTTGATGCACAGCGTATCGATATTAGTGGGCATGCTGCCGCCTCCTTCTGGCGCCATCGGGGGAGATGTAAACAGGGAACGCATAAAAACCGGCCTCCTTACAGCCATGGTTGTCGTCCTGCCCCGACCAGGCCAGAGACATGGGCCAGACAACCTTTCTTCTTTTTCTTTCCATACGACCCGTCCCGCCCGGCGGGCAGGATGGGGGTGCAAGGTCAAAAGGCTTTGTCGGCACGCACCTTCTCACGACCTTGGGGACGGAACAAGCCATCTCATCAAGCCGTTACCGGCGCCATTCGCCGGGCAGCCATCTGGCGGGCCTGCACCTGGTACCAGCGCAGGCGCCACAGGCCGGTTGCAGCCTTGCCCCATGCTGCCCGGAATTTGACACAGCCACCCGCCATCCCTCTCCTGTCGCGTCAGGACACACCACGGTCAGGGAGGTCGTGCATGCCGCTGTTACCCGCCAGCGATCACACCGATGGCATCCGTTTTTTCAATCCGGCCGCCATCCGTCCCGCAAACGCGCCACCTGCGCGCCTGCGCTGGCAGGCCATCATGAAATGGCAGTTCAGCCGCCCGCGCTCGGACTGGCCGCGCTGGATCGAGAACCCGCCCCCCATGGGCGACCCGTACGCCCCGCCCGCGCCTGATACGGTGCAGATCACGTTCATCGGCCACAGCACGTTCCTGATCCGCCTGCCCCGGCCTGATGGCACGGTGCTGAGTGTGCTGACCGACCCGGTTTTCTCGCCGCGCTGCTCGCCGCTGTCATTCATGGGGCCGAAACGGGTGCGCGCACCGGGGCGGGCGCTGGCGGACCTGCCGCCGGTTGATGTCGTGCTGGTCTCCCATGCCCATTACGACCATATGGACCTGCCCTCGCTACGCGCGCTGGCGCGGCGGGGAGATGACCCGCTGGTGGTCACCCCGCTGCGGAACGCCCGCTTCATGCGCGCGACGGGCCTGCGCCGCATCATGGAACTGGACTGGTGGCAGGACGTGGGCGTGCCCGGCCTGCGCGTGACCTGCACCCCGGCCCGCCACGGGGCCGCCCGCACGCCCTTTGACCGCAATAAGAGCCTGTGGGGTGGGTTCATGCTGCGCGACGGGGCGGGCCATCAGCTTTTCTTCGCCGGGGATACGGCCCATGGCCGCCACTGGTCGCTGATCCACGCGCGCCTGGGCGCGCCGGACATCGCGCTGCTGCCCATCGGGGCATATGCGCCGCGTGCGCTCATGGCCGGGGTGCACACCACACCGGAGGAAGCGCTGTCCGGCCTGCACGAACTGGGGGCAGAGCAGGGAATCGGCATGCATTTCGGCACCTTCCGCCTGACGGATGAACCGATGGACGAGCCCGTCCAGCGCCTGCGCGCCGCCATGCGCGCGGCAGGCCCCACGGCGCGGGGCATGGACGTGCTGGCGCATGGGGAATGTCGCAACATGGCATGGCGGCCACCTCCCGCCACATGATTGCCCGATGTTCTTTTCAGCCAAACCATCCTATGATGCGCCACGCCCGCAGGGGCAGCCCCCATCTTGCACAACCCGACCAGTCAGGCAGGCACATGACCGATACAATCGCCAGCGGCGACCAGGCCGCAGCCCCCGAATCCTTCAGCAATGCGGAAATCGAGGCCCTGTTCCTGTCCGCCGCGCGCGATGGGCAGACCGACCTTGTGACCGAATTCGTGAATGCGGGCCTCAACCCGGACATACGCAATGACAAGGGCCACACCGCGCTGATTCTCGCGGCCTATAACGGCCATGCCGAGACGGTGCGCGCCCTGCTGGCTGGCGGGGCGAAGCCGGACCTGCGTGATGACAAGGGATCAACCGCGCTGGCCGGTGTCGCCTTCAAGGGGGATCTGGCATGCGCGCGCATCCTGCTCGAACATGGCGCGGGCATTGACGTGCCCAACAATATCGGCCGCACGCCGCTGATTTTCGCGGCAATGTTCAACCGCGACTCCATGGTCACCTTCCTGCTTGAACACGGCGCCGATCCCGACCTGCGTGACGGGGAGGGTATCAGTGCCCGCAGCTTCGCCACGCGCCAGGGCAACACGGCCCTGCTGGCCGCCATGGACCGCCTGAAAGCCCCCGTGCGGGGCTGAACGCCCGCCCTTCCCCATCGCGCCACCCGACACCATGCGCCGCCCGCGCCATGCCGCGCGGCGCGCCTTCGTTCATACCCTGACCAAGCTGGAATTCCCCCTGATGAGCCGTTTCTGGAGTCCTGTCGTTCACACCCTGACCCCGTATGTGCCGGGGGAACAGCCCAGACTGGCCAACCTGATCAAGCTCAATACCAATGAGTGCCCGTACGGCCCCTCACCCAAAGCGCTCGAGGCCATCCGGGCCGCAACCGACGATACGCTGCGCCTCTACCCCGACCCCACGGCCCACGCGCTGTGCGCCGCCATCGCGCGCGCGCATGACGTGCCGGCCGACCATGTGTTCGTGGGCAATGGCTCGGATGAGGTGCTGGCCCATGCGTTCCAGGGGCTGCTCAACCATGATGACCCGCTGCTGTTCCCTGACATCAGCTACAGCTTCTACCCCGTCTATTGCGGGCTGTATGGCATCCGGCATGAGACCGTGCCGCTGGATGAGGGCATGCACATCGACATTGCCGATTACCGCAGGCCGTGCGGCGGCATCATCATCCCCAACCCCAACGCACCGACCGGCATGGCGCTGCCGCTGGACGACATACGCACCCTGCTGACCGACCACCCCGATGCGGTGGTGGTGATTGACGAAGCCTATGTCGATTTCGGGGCCGAGACGGCCATTGCCCTGGTTGCCCGGCACCCCAACCTGCTGGTGGTGCGCACGCTGTCCAAATCCAGCGCGCTGGCGGGGCTGCGGGTGGGTTACGCCATTGGCCAGCCCGACCTGATTGCGGCGCTGACGCGGGTAAAGGACAGCTTCAATTCCTATCCACTGGACCGGCTGGCGCAGGCCGGGGCCATTGCCGCGATCGAGGATCGGGAATGGCTTGCCAAAACCCGTGAGAAGATCATAAGCTCCCGGAACAGGCTGACAGACAGCCTGGGGAAGATGGGGTTCGTGGTTCTGCCGTCACAGGCGAATTTCGTATTTGCCCGGCATCCGGACCGTGATGGCGCATATCTGGCATCCGCCCTGCGGGAGCGGGCGATCATCGTGCGCCATTTCCGGACCCCGCGCATCGCGCAATGGCTACGCATCACCATTGGCACGGACGCCGAATGTCAGGCCCTGATAACGGGGCTGGCCGAAGTGCTTGCGCAGAACAGGGGCTGACCAGCCCCCGGTTCACCACATACCGCGCCCGTCCACCCCGCCCTGACCGGCGGGCAGGGGCGCATTACGTGCCGCGCGTCTTTCCAACCACATGGTTAATTGGCAACTCATTTCCTGGACCCGAGGTCCACAGGATACCTATCATGCGCGCATTCCACGGACAGATGTCCGACAACCAGCCGATCCGTCGCTCGCTGCCTGAAAAGCAGAAACAGCTACGCGACCTGCGTGAAACGCTGGCGACGATGAAATCGCACACATCCCCTGCCCTGCGCGAAAGCGTGCAGAAACGCATCCGCCAGCTTGAAAGCGAAATCAGCGCCGCGCCGGCCCTGAAAACCGATGCGAAACGCCGCGCGCCTTCGGGCAGCACCGGCACCGGGCCGCAGCGCTCCCCGCGCAGGCGACCCGAACGCGGGATCTGAACACAACAGAAAGCCGGGTGCTGGTTCAGCCCCGGCTTTTTTTGTGCCCGCATTTTCTCAGCATAAAAAAAGGGGCCTGCCGGAAATGGCAGGCCCCAAAGTCAGTCAGGCTGGAAGAACGAACCGATCAGTGACCGGTCAGTTCCTCGGCAATGTCGCCACGCATCGCGGCTTCATCCAGATGGCGGCGCGCCTCGGGTGAGATGGTCAGGACCATCGTCATCGCGGCGGAAGCCACATACAGGCCACAGAAGATCCAGATGATCCCCTCAATCCCGTGCCAGGATTCGAACCACGTCACGATGGCCGGGCCAACCCAGGTGCTCGCACCGGCACCCAGCCCAAGGGCGGACAGTGCGGCGGCCTTTTCCTTGGGGCAGATCTGCGGCACGAGACCCGACAGCGGCACGAAGGCGGCGATCGTCGCGCCATACAGCACGCCCATGATGGCGGCGATGGTGAAGTTGCCGGGGAACATCTGCGGCACATAATAGAACAGCGGCACGGTAATGGCGGCGCCGATGCCACCACCAATCGCCACGACCGCACGGTGGCCAAGGCGGTCCGCCGTCATGCCGGACATGAGGTTGACCAGGATGTTCGACAGGAAGATCAGCGACAGGAGCTGAAGCCACTGCGACAGCGAAAACCCGATCTGCTTGGTGAAGAACGCCGGCATGATCACCAGGAACGCATATTCCGACGACGTGTTGATGGTGCGCACCAGCATGGCGATGAACGTCTTGGGTTCGCGCCACAGGATGCTGATGGAGCTGAAGAAGATCGTGCCGACAGGCGTGCCCGGGGTGGCCAGGCGCTTCATGCCGGTCGGTTCATTCGTCATCATCAGGGCAAGCAGGCCACCGAACATGACCAGCGCCAGCGAGGACCAGAACGTCGCCATCTCACCGATCAGCGGAATGGTGAAGCTGGCGAACAGCGAACCCAGCGTGGGCAGCCCGCCCGAGAAGGCGAACCAGAACCACCCGGCGGCCGAGCCAAGCTGGCGCGGCGGGGTCGCTGCCGCGATCCAGACCAGAAAGCCGTAGGTGAACAGCGGGTAGCCAAAACCACGCATGGTGTAGGCGGCCAGCATGATCGGGTAGCTGTTCACCGCCACGCCGAAGGTCAGGAACGCCACCTCGAATACCGCCCAGATGCCAAGCCCGATCCACATGACCCGCTTGGGGCCCCACAGGTCGGACAGCGGCCCCGATGCCCATGAGGACAGGGAGACGGTTACGCCATAAATGGTGAACAGAAGCGCGGTGTCACGCGATGAGATACCATGCCCCTCAAGATAGGGGGCCAGATAGCCAGCCTCGACCCCGTCACCGATCATGAAGAACAGCAGGCCGACAAAACCCCAGAACAGGGGGGCGGGAATGCCAAGCCGGTCGGCGAAGGACGGGGATTCGGACAGATTGTCTGTCTGTTTCAAGGGGAGATTCTCCTCTTTCACAGGCAGCCGACACGAAAATGAGTGGCTCCGCCTCATTGCGGAGCGTCGATGCAGGCTGCGTCCGCCTGATCCGGCAAGCCGGAAACACCAGTGCGGAACCTCAGTTTCACAGGTTCGGGCGTGCAGTCACCCGCACCGGCTACAGCACGGGGCCGGATGCCGAATATCCGCCAGACCCCCCAGCGCAACATGCTGGCAGACCTGTTTTTCCCATGCGTGCCACCGGCAGAAGTCGTCAATCCAGCAGGAAAACGTGCCATAAGGCACGCATTGCAAAACAACCTTATGAAAAAACACAAAATCGTACCGAAAAAACAGGCACGATCATGTGATCTCTCATGCTGGAAAGACCAAAAACAAACCAGATATACAAAATCGTTGCGTTTCCGAACGATTTCACAGTGTTGCGATAGTTTCCAACCTCCGCAAAAACACAAAAAATATATTCAGTGGGTCCAATCTATACTCAAAAATCCCCGAGAATGTAAGAGAATTCTCGAATTTTTGCCACGATTCGACTTTTCTCCTTATTATATCAACATATTCCAGACCGCGTTTTCTGGGGTGCGTGGCGCGGGCGGCGATCCGCCTTCCACAACCGGCGGGTTCCTGCCATAGTCGCGGCACGCTCCCGCCCCATGCGGGGGCCATGCGCTCCAATACCGGGATATGGACAAACGGAACGGTCACGGTGAACATCAAGCTGCCTACCCACCTTGCCGCAGTGTCGGCCGCGTTGCTGTTCTGCGCCCCGCTGGCCTGTGCCCCCGCCCATGGGCAGAGCCTGTCCGTGCAGAAAGTGCAGCGCGCGCTGGCGGTCCTGCGCCTCAAGCCCAACCTGGCCAGCCAGGCCTGCCTCGACAAACTCGAGGACCTGCACAAGATGGAGAAATTCATCGATGAGGCCGGGGAGAACGCGCATAACCCCAACCTGTCGCTGGCGCACGATGTCATGACATCGGATTACGAGGACGCAACCGAATCCTGCGTGCCCGACGCCGCAAAGGTGTGCGAGGCCCCCGGCAGCCTCGCCAGCCCCAACCAGCAGAAACTGTGCGACGCGCTGGATGCGGTCATGTCGGTTGATGGCGATGATGAAGGCGAGGAAGCGATTTCCGCCCCGCAGGGCACGTCGAGCGACTGACCGGCCGCCCGCGTTTTCACATGTTCAGGGCAGCCGGGCCAGAAGCCGCAGCCCTTCCGCATTGCCCAGCACGGCTGATTTTTCCGCGCGGTTGAGTTCGCCTACGGCCGTGGCCAGATCCGGGGCCTCACGCACCTTCAGCAGGCCGACCAGCAGGGCAGGATTGATCGGGTCCCCCCGGTGGCGGGGCGGCGGCAGCAGGATTTCATGCACCCGGAGCAGTTCGGCCCGCGCGCGCAGGGCGGCAATGGCTTCGGGCACCGGATGGCCCGCCATCTGCCGCATATAGCTCACGGCTTCCTTCAGCACCGGTGGTGGCGCCGTTTCCTCGGGGATCAGCAGCAGGTGGGCGCGCCGGAACGCCTGACCGACCGCCGTGCTGCCGGTCAGCGCCGTCAGCGGGATGGCGCAGACCAGCCCCAGCGTGACCGGCAGCATCCATAAAAACAGCGGGAGCGAGACACTCCACGCGGCAGCGGCCAGGGCAATGCCCATGATGGTATGCACCATGTAAAGCCGCACGTTCTGCATGAGCTGCAGGCTGCCCGCGTCACGCCGCTGCGCGTTCCACCCCGAATCCCGCCCCATCAGGATGGAAATGACACCGCTGGTCTGGATCAGCATGGCGATCGGGGCCATGAGCCCCCCCACCACCGTTTCCACCACGATGGAGGCCGCCGCCGCCATGGCCCCGCCACAGCCCCGCCGCAACGGGCCATCGAGCAGCAGCACGATATACGCCAGCATCTTGGGGGCCAGCAGCACAAACATGGTGCCCAGAAACATGTATTCCGCCTGAACCGGGTCCACATGCGGCCAGTGGGGATAGAGCAGCTTGGTATCGCCAAAATATTCCGGCTTGTAGAAGCGGCTCTGCAGCGACACCACGATGCCGACCAGCAGGAAGATCAGCCACAGCGGCGAAGTGACATAGGAGCCGATACCCATGAGCATGTGCATGCGGCTGACCCAGTGCAGGCCGTTGGCCGGGATCACCTTGGCATGCTGCAGGTTGCCCTGGCACCACCGCCGGTCACGGATGGCGATGTCCGTCAGCGAGGGGGGGCTTTCCTCATACGATCCACTCAGGGCGGGCACCATATGGATGGCCCAGCCACCGCGGCGCATGAGTGCGGCCTCCACGAAGTCATGGCTCATGATCGCCCCGCCAAAGGGCTTGCGGCCCGACAGGTGGGGCATGCCCGCCTGCTCGGCAAAGGCCCGGGTGCGGATGATCGCGTTATGGCCCCAGTAATTCCCTTCCGACCCGTGCCACCACGCAATGCCATGGGCGATCAGCGGGCCATAGACGCGCCCGGCGAACTGCTGCATGCGCGCGAACAGGGTCGATCCGTTCACAATGACCGGCAGGGACTGGATCAGCCCCACGCCGGGGTTGCGCTCCATGGCCGCTGTCAGGCGCACGATCACGTCGCCCGCCATGACGCTATCGGCATCAAGCGTGATCATATGCTGGTAGGCCGCGCCATAGGCCCGCACCCACTGGGCGATATTGCCCGCCTTGCGGTCGGTATTGACCGCACGGCGGCGGTAGAACAGCCGCCCGCCCCATCCGGTCGCGCGGCACAGGGCCATATAGGCGGCTTCCTCCGCCACCCATATGTCCGGGTCGGTCGTGTCGGACAGGATGAACACGTCAAACGCGCGTTCCTGCAACGTGGCGGTCAGGCTGTCTATGGTCGCGCGCAGTCCGGCCATGACCCGGCCCGGGTCCTCGTTATAGGTTGGCATGAGCAGCGCCGTGCGGCTGGACAGGCGCGGCAGCGGCCCGGTGCGCGTAATGCCCAGCCCCAGCCCGCCATGCGCCAGCATCGACCCGAACCCCGCGATGGCGGAGGTAAAGGCCAGTGCGATCCACAGGAACAGCACCACAAACAGCACCAGCATGACCATGCCGGCCACGGAACGCTGCACGGCGTTGAACACCAGGTCCATCTCGTACC
The DNA here is from genome assembly GCF_003403295.1 of Komagataeibacter melaceti. GTDB lineage: Bacteria > Pseudomonadota > Alphaproteobacteria > Acetobacterales > Acetobacteraceae > Komagataeibacter > Komagataeibacter melaceti. The sequence goes on from NZ_QUWV01000209.1 coordinate 17,145, forward strand.
CGGCCATTCCGGTCATGACCAGCGCGCCGCCAATCACCAGCAGCCGCCGCAGCGTGATCAGCCGCCACTGTGTCGATGGGACCGGGCCGCGCCCGTGCAGGTCCGGCGCATCGGCCAGCGGGTGGACAGGCATGTCCAGCGGCGCGGGCGGCGGCAGGGCGGACCAGCCCTGCGGCAGCAGGGTGGCCGGATCGCCCACCGGCGGGCCCGACGCCGCCGGGCCGCCTACGGCGTCCATCGATAGACCCATTCTTCCGATACGGGGCCGTTATCATCAGCCAGCACGCAGTTCAGTTCCGCCACCTTGGCGTCACCCGGTGCGAATTCGAACGTGCTGCGCCAGCCATGGATGGGGGGAACCGGCTCAACCACCACATTGCGGATTTCACCCGCCGAGGTACGGCATTGCAGATGGAAATGCGGCTTGTCGGGCAGGTTCTGGAACGGGGCGCCCACAAAATCGAGGTCAAAGAAGCGGGTGTGCGAATCATCGGTCGATTCCCCCACGCGCGTCGCCGCCACGCGGGCCAGCTTGGTCGGCCACGGCGTGTCCCAGCCCCAGTACATGCGGTAGGTGAAGATGTATTCATGCCCCGCGTTCAGCGGCTGCTGGGGCCGCCAGAAGGAGACGATGTTGTCGTTCACCTCGTTGGGCGTGGGAATTTCGACCAGATCAACCGCGCCCATGCCCCAGTCCCCGATCGGCTCGATCCACAGCGAGGGACGCTTTTCATAATTCAGGGCCACGTCCTCGAAATCGGCGAAGGCGCGCTTGCGCTGCATGAGGCCGAAGCCATGCGGCCGGACATCGCTGAAGGCGGAGAACTGGAGGTCACGCGGGTTGCGCAGCGGCCGCCACAACTGCTGGCCGCTGCCCGTCCACATCGAGAGGCCCTCACTGTCATGGGCGGCGGGACGCCAGTCATCAACGCGGGTGCGGTCGTTCGCATCGAAATAGAACATGCCCGTCAGCGGTGCGATGCCGGATTCCGCAATGTTCTTGCGCGGGTAGAGATAGGACTGGACATCAAAGACCGTGGTCTCGCCCGGGCGGATGGTGAAGCGGAACGCACCGGCAAGGGAGGGACTGTCCAGCAGCGCATGCACCACGACGCTATCCACCCCCGCCTTGGGCTTTTCCAGCCAGAAGGCGCGGAACAGAGCGAATTCCTCACCCGCCGGGTCACCCGTGCCATTGGCGAAGCCACGGGCGGACAGGCCATAGTTCTGCCCCTTCGCCACGGCGCGGAAATAGGACGCGCCAAGGAAGACGCAGAATTCCTCCATCACGCCGGGCGTGTTGATCGGCGCGCGCAGGCGCAGCCCGGCAAAGCCGATGTCGTCATTCACCCGCAGGGCGGGATCGCCATAATCAAACATGTCCGGGTTGAAGGTGATGGGGCGGGACTGCCCGTCAACGACTTCGTTCATTTCAATGCGCGGCGCGTACAGATAGCCGCGCGGAAAGAACTCGACATCGAAACCAAGGTTCTCGCCATGCCACAATGCCTGTTCCGAACGGAACGACATGGAGTTGTACTGGTCGAAGTTCAGGTTACGCAGGGCCGGGGGCAGCGTCTGTGGCGGCGGCTGGTAGGCCTGCTGGGAAAGCTGGTGCGCCAGGGTACGGACGGTGGTGGAATCGAAATTGCTGCTCTGTGTCGCCCTGGCGGGCCGTATCGTACGCATGCCCGCAAGGGACAGGACGGAAAGGGCGGTTCCCGCTTTCATTAAATCACGTCGTAACACTGCGCTGAACTCCGGTTCGTTCTTCTTATTATGGCCAAGCAGATGCTGAAATGAGTGTGATCATCACGACCATGGCTTTTTCACGGCGGGGGCGAGCACATGGCCGCCAAAGTTTCCAGCGGGGCACGGGTCGCGTCACGCGCCGCATCCTCGATCTGCCGGTACAGCCGCAGCACGGTTTCACCCTCGGCCGAAAGCCCGGCGCCACCGCCACCACCCGGCTTGGCGGACACCAGCGGGCGGGTGAAGGCGGTGTTCATGGCCTCGACCAGCAGCCATGCCCGGCGGTAGGACATGCCCATCGCCCTTGCTGCGGCCGAAATGGAACCCGTCCTGCCAATCTGCTCAAGCAGCTTGATCTTGCCGTGTCCAAGCAGGGGGGTGCCGTTTGCATCAAGCCGCAACGTCAGGCGCATTTCTGTCATGGTTTTTCTTACTCCCGCCAGCAGCTATACCATTGGTCGTTTCTACCGGAAACGTCTTCTTCTGGAAGGGAATTCTGCCATCATGACCCGATCCGGCCACCCGGCCGCGCCCATGCCGCCGCCCCTTTCGGGCCAGTGGCGGCCCATGCAGGCGGAAGACCTGCCCGCGGTGGAGGCGCTGGCAGCGCGCCTGCACCCCGGCTGCCCGGAGCGGCGCACGGTGCTGGAGGAACGCCAGACCCTGTGCCCGGCAGGCTGCCTGGTCCTGCCCGACCCCGCCGCCGGCGTGGGGGGATATGTGCTGAGCCACCCATGGCGCATGGCCTCTCCCCCGGCTCTGGACACCTACCTACGCCACCTGCCCGAACGGGCCGATTGCTGGTACCTGCATGATATCGCCATAGCTTCCCACCTGCGCGGGCGTGGCGACATGCATGCCGCCCTGCGGATCATGACGGCGCAGGCCCGGCGGCAGGGCGTGGCGTGGCTTGCGCTCATGGCGGCCGAGGGCGCGCGGGCGGTCTGGGCGCATATGGGCTTTACGCCCATTGCAGGCATACCGCCGCATGTAACGCGCAGCTATGGGCCGGATGCCTGCCCCATGCGCCGCGCCATCCCTCCGGCCCCCTGACCCCGCGATACGTTACGCGGGGAGGCTGGCGCGCAGCCCGCACGTGCGGATGGACTGGCGCGCGGCAATGATCGCCGCATCAAGTGCTGCCGTATCCATGTCGCGCCAGCCATCGAACGCGGACAGCGCCAGCGCGGCCGACAGATCATCGGCCCGGGCGAGTGCCAGCTCATCCTCGCCCAGCGTGGGTTCGATCGGGGTATAGGCCTGCCCCTTCTCATCACGCCCGCCCAGCATTTCCAGATAGGCGGCGATGCCGAAGGCGATCCGGTCAAGCGGACGCCCGCTGGCCAGGGAGCGGCGCACGGTATCGGTCCAGAAGACCCGCACCTTGGACGCGCCATCACTGCATATGCGCAGCAGCGTATCCGCGACCGCCGGGTTGGAGAACCGGCTGAGCAGGCGCTTGCGGTAGGCATCAAGGTCCACGCCCGCCGGGGCGTCGATCTGGGGCATCGCGTCCTGTGTCCAGTATGCGTTGACCAGACGGTCCAGATCCGCATCCGCCACCGTTTCATGGGCATAGCGATGGCCCAGCAGCAGCCCGGTCGAACCCAGTAGCAGGTGCGCGGCGTTGAGCATGCGCACCTTCACCTGCTCGTAACCGGCCACGTCATCCACGAACTCCACCCCGGCCTTTTCCAGCGCGGGGCGGCCGTTGCAGAATTTGTCCTCCAGCACCCACTGGCTGAAATCCTCCGCCAGCACGGGCAGTTCGTCATCCAGGCCGCTGGCTTCATTCAGCGCCTTACGCGTATCGGCATCAACGCCCGGGGTGATGCGGTCCACCATGGAGCACGGGAAGGTGACATTGGCGTCGATCCATTCCGCCAGGTCCGCATCCAGCGCGCGGGCATAGCCCACGAAGGCTTCATGCGCGACATGGCCGTTGCTGCGCAGGTTATCGCATGACAGGACGGTAAACGGCCCCGTGCCCGCCGCGCGCCTGCGGCGCAGGGCCTCGACCACATAGCCGAACACGGTGGCGGGCTGGCCGGGATTGTCCAGATCGGCGCGGATGGCGGGGGTATCGAGCCGGAAACGCCCGGTTTCCTCGTCAATATTATAGCCGCCTTCGGTTATCGTCATGCTGACGATACGTGTCTGCGGGTCAACAAGGCGGGCCAGAACGGCATCGGGGTTGGCGGGGGCAAGCAGGTATTCGCGCAGCGCCCCGATTACGGAGACAGTGCGCGCGCCATCGGCCGTGACCTCCGTCAGGGAATACAGGCAGTCCTGCTGCTGGAAGGCCCGGGCCTTGGCCTCGCTACGCGCGCCGCCGCTCAGGCCGACACCCACGATCCCCCATTCCGACTGCCCGGGCAGGCCGAGGCATTTGTTGACGTACCATGCCTCATGCGCACGGAAAAAGTTGCCAACACCAAAATGAACGATCCCACGCCCCACGTCCCCCAGTTGATATTGTGGCGCCTGCACGCCAGCGGGAAGATGCTTCAGGGTTGTTTCATTCAGCATGGTGTCTTTCAAACTCCTTGTATGTATGTCTGCTGGCCGGTCCTATCGCCTGTCCGCCCCTGCGGCCTCGACCGGCCCGAAGGAAACTTCAGCCAGAAGCGGGTGTCCCGAAAGCGGGAACGGGCCATCATCGGTGCGCCCGTCCGACCAGATGTTGCGTATGGCAAGCCGCATGTCGGCATGCAGCAGCCCCACGGCAAAACGCATGACAGGCGTCCAGTGTTCCCCTGTCTGTTCCAGGCGGTCGAGCATGTCACGCATGCCCTCGCTATCCAGCGCCTGCCCACGGCGGGCTGCAGCGGTCGCATCGCAGCGGTCGGCCATCTGGCCCAGGAACCCGACCAGCATGTCACGCTCATGCGCCAGCATGTCGCCCGTGCGCGCGGTTTCACCTTCCACCGCCGCGCGGGCAATGAAGATAGCATCCGAACGGAGCCGACGCAAAAGCCCCGGCAGGCGCGCCACCAGCGGGTCATGCCGGGCCAGCGCGCCGGGATGTTCCACCTCGGCCTCCTGCACGCCGTCATTGATGTCCTGCAACAGCGCGCGGCATGTCACGTCCGCCGTGGCCAGCATGTCATAATCGGGGTGCTGGCGCAGCGCGCTGGCCAGCAGGTCGCCCAGCCTGCGCAGCAGGGTGGCGGAATCCCGCAGCACCTCGCGCCGGGCCTCGTTGCGCAGCACGAAGAACGAGACCGCGAACGACACAACCACCCCCGTCATGATCGAGGCGATACGCTGCAGCGGGCGAGAAAACGGCGCGCCGGTGGATGGAAACAGCAGCACGACCATAAGGGTCACGATCGCGACCCGCATCTTGGGCCGCAACGCCACGATAACCGCCAGCGGCATGAGCATGACCCAGAACACCATGGGCAGCGAAAAGCCGTACCACTGCTCCAGCGCGATGGCCGACATGCCCGCCGCCGCCCCGATCAGGGTGCCGACAACCTGCTCACGCCCGGTGGAAAGCGTCTGGGTCAGGCGGGTCTGGGTAATGACGATGACCGATGTGATCAGCGCCCAGACCGGCTCCTCCAGATGGATGAGGTGGGCGACAATACCGGACAGGATGAGCGAAACGGTCATCCGCACGACCTGCCGCCACGTTCCCTTCTGCACGATGGAACGCAGCGTGGCCTCCAGGCGCGTTCCCATGCGGATCAGTGCCCTGTGCCATCCGGCAGCGGGAAGGGCACCCAGCGCAGCCCGTCGGCGTTCTGCACCAGGAACAGCACGGTCCGGCGGTGGCCCGTACGCGCCGCGTCGATCTGGCGGCGCAGGTCGGCAGGCGTATTGACGGCGGACTGCTGCACCTCGGTTATCACGTCACCGGGGCGCAGGCCGCGCTCGGCGGCGGGGCTGTCCTCGCTCACGCCGGTCACCAGCACGCCCTTCTGCCCTTCGGCCATGTTGTATTTCTGGCGCGCGATGTCATCAATCTCGCCCACGGTAAAGCCCATGCCCGTAATCGCCACGGTGTTCTGCGCCGGGTCATGGGCGGGCGAATGGGCACCTTCGGTCTTGTCGGACTTTTCTTCGGGCAGGGCGCCGATGGTGATGGGCACCTCCATCTGCTTGCCCTTACGCCAGATACCCAGATGCGCCACGCTGCCACCGGCCAGTTCGGCCACCAGGCGCGGCAGGGCGCGGCCATCAATGTCCTTGCCGTTCAGGCTCTGGATCACGTCCCCGGTCTGGAGATGGGCCACATCCGCCGGTCCCTTCGGCTCAACACCCGCGATCAGCGCGCCATGGGCGCCCTGCAGGCCCAGCCCCTCGGCAATTTCCTGCGTCACGTCCTGAATACGCACCCCGATCCACCCGCGCGTTACGGTGCCGTGGTGGCGGAGCTGTTCGATAATGCCCTGCGCCTCGGCCGAGGGGATGGAGAACCCGATGCCTATCGACCCGCCGGAAGGCGAGAAGATGGCGGTGTTGATGCCGATGACCTCCCCTTTCAGGTTGAACAGCGGGCCACCGGAATTGCCCTTGTTGATGGGGGCGTCCGTCTGGATGAAGTCATCATACGGGCCCTGTTCGATATTGCGCCCGCGGGAGGAAATGATCCCCGCCGTGACCGTGCCCGACAGGCCGAACGGATTGCCGATGGCCAGCACCCAGTCCCCCACCCGCGCGTGGTCACTATCCCCGAACGGTACGGCGGGCAGCGGCTTGGGGCTGTCCACCTTCAGCACCGCGAGGTCGGTCCGGTCGTCATGGCCGAGCAGCCGCGCCTTGAGCACGGTGTTGTCCTGTAGCGTGACGGTGATCTGGTCGGCATGGCGCACGACGTGGTTGTTGGTCACGATCACGCCCGAGGGGTCGATGATGAAGCCCGAGCCCAGCGCCTGCATCTTGCGCGGCGGCGCGTTGGGGGCGTTCTGGCGGTTCATGAAATCATGGAAGAATTTCTCGAACGGCGAGCCTTCGGGGAAGTTGGGCACCTGCGGGGTGCTATCCCCGTCATCGCCGCCTTCCTCGTCATCATCGCCGGGGCGGACCATCTCGGTGGTGGAGACATTGACCACGGCGGGCAGCAGTCGCGCCGCCAGGTCGGCAAAGCTGTCGGGCATGTTGCGCCCTTCGCCCGGCAGGCGCAGGGGGGCAGCGGCGGCCGCCGGTTCCTGCGCATGGGCGGTATATGCCGCGCAGGTCGTAAGCAGCCCCAGGGCAAGGCAGGACCGGGAAAGGGCAGCGACACGAAAGGACATGGGGTGCATATATCCTGCTGAACTGGCTGAACTGGATCGGACGGACAGCTATACCATGGCCTTGGCAGGTGCGGAAATTATGGCGTCAGTTCCCGCATAATGGTGCGCGCGCACCAAGCTTGCCCGCCCCGCCCTGCGCCGCCCCACGGGCCGCGTTGCGCTGGCGTTCCCGCGCGCGGGCGACCGCCAGCAGCACGATGAACCCCACCACGTTGACCGCCACCTGCATCACGAACCCCGTGCCGAAACTGGTCAGCACCAGCCGCCCATACAGGTCCACAATGGTGCCCATGGTAAAGATTTCCAGCGAATGACGGCCAAACAGCGCCATGAGCTGCCCCGCGCGGGTGGCAGCCAGCCCCGTTGCCCGTGTGGAGGACTGGACAAGGTAGAACAGCGCCAGCACATCAAGCAGCCGCCATGGCGAAAGGATCATCTTGTCCGGCACCCTCATGGCCACGGGCCGCAGGTCATCAAAGCCCCAGTCCGTCCATGGAAAGGACTGCACGGCGGAAAACACCAGATACAGCCCGCATGCCGCCGCCAGCACGAACGAACGCGGCAGACTGCCGTCATGCCGCCCCGCCACCCGTGCCGCGCACACCCCCAGCACGAACAGGAACTGCCACGCCAGCGGGTCGAAATACCAGCCATCCGGATCAAGCCAGTTGGGAAAGTTGAGCCGTGGGTCAACATTGACCACCAGCCACACCGCACCGCTCATGCCCAGCACCACGCTGGTCCCCACCCCGCGCAGCAGCGCGTATAACGGCGCAAAGCCCAGCAGCAGCACGATATAGAGCGGCAGGATGTTCAGGTTGCCCGGCAACGCCACCAGCGAGAGCACCCGCCAGACCGAATCCAGCCCATGCGCCAGTTCCGGCTCCAGAAAATCAACCGGCACGGGCCAGAAATGCCGCCATATGCGAATGGTCGAGACACAGACCACAACCAGCACGATCTGGTACACATAAAGCTGCCAGCACCGCCGCCCGATGCGCATCAGCACCGTGGATACGGGCCTGGTGCCAAACGCCCGCCCGTAGGCCAGCCATGACGCATAACCCGCCAGCAGCACGAACACCTCCGCCGCATCGGCAAAGCCGATATTGCGCATGGTGAAGCGGTTGAGCACATTCTGCGGGATATGATCGACACACATCATGAGCAGCGCCACCCCACGCAGGGCGTCAACCCGGTGGTCCCGACGGTGACGGGGGGTGGCGTGTGAAGTAGTGCTGCCCATCGTGTTCCCTGCCTGCCTGACTCCGCGCATGAAAACCATTCTTATCATGCGGCGTGGAAGCTAAAGCAGCAAACCCGTTCCCGTGCCACTCCCCCGCCGCAGGGACGGCACGCACGCGGTGCATGGTCGGGCGTGAAGTGGCGTGACACCCCCACCACGGTTTCATGACTCGACCACACCCGCCCGCACCTTTTATACCCGCAGGGGCGACTAGAGCAGGAAACGCACCATCATGACCAATCCGGACAGGACAACCATCGAGACCGTGCTGCAGCAGGTCCTTACGGCAGACAGATCCACCAGCGCAGCGAAGCTGGGCAGTCTGGACGCCTTCATGGTGCGTGACGGGGTGCTCCATGTCGCCATCGCGACCGACCGCGCGCGCGCGGCCCAGTTGCAGCCCCTGCTGCCGGAACTGGAACGTGCCCTTGTGGCCGCGGTTCCCGGCTGCACCGGGGCCAGCGTGATCCTGACCGCGCACCGCCCGGCACCCACGCCCGCACCTGCCGCCCCGCCAGCATCTGGCGGGCACCGCCCGCTCAACCTTGGCGGCGCGCCAAAGCCAAAGGCCCCGACCGGCCCCCTGCCCCCACATGTGGGGGTGGTGATTGCCGTGGCATCAGGCAAGGGAGGCGTTGGCAAATCGACCACCGCCGTGAACCTGGCCGTGGGGCTGGGGCTGGAGGGGCTGAAGGTCGGCCTGCTGGATGCGGATATCCACGGTCCGTCCCTGCCGCGCATGATGGGGCTGAAAGACCAGCCCGAGGTTGCGGACGGCCATCTGGTCCCGCCGCGCAAATGGGGCATCAGCGCCATGTCGATCGGCATGCTGGTCAACGAGACCGAAGCCATGATCTGGCGCGGGCCGATGGTAATGGGCGCCATCAACCAGCTGCTGGGGGACGTGGAATGGGGCGCGCTGGATGTGCTGGTGGTGGACATGCCGCCCGGCACGGGGGACGCGCAGCTGACACTGGCACAGAAAACCGCGCTGGCCGGGGCCATCATTGTTTCCACCCCGCAGGACATCGCGCTGCTGGATGCGCGGCGCGGCATTACCATGTTCAGCAAGATGAACGTGCCGGTGCTGGGGATCGTGGAGAACATGTCCTATTTCTGCTGCCCCAACTGCAACCACCGCACCGAACTGTTCGGCCATGGTGGCGCGCGGGCGGAAGCGCAGGAAATGGGCGTGCCGTTCCTGGGTGAAATCCCGCTTCTGGCCGATATCCGCGCCAGCGCGGATGAGGGCGCGCCCATCGTGATCGCCGCACCCGACAGTGCTGCGGGGCAGGCCTATCGCAGCCTGGCCCATACGGTTGGCGCGACATTGCGCCGCGTGCTGGAACAGAAAAAAACCGCTGACTGACCCATCAGGCCGGACGCCGCGCGCCGCCTGCCACCATGGCAGCGGGCGCGGGTCAGAGCCTGCGGTCGCGCTTGATCCGGTCCCACGCCGCATTGATGCGGGCGATGCGGGCGGCGCCGCGCGCCTGTTCGGCGGCGGAGGCCCCGCGCGCGGTCATGATGTCGGGGTGGTGTTCGCGCACGAGGCGGCGCCAGACAACGCGCACTTCCTCATCACTCGCATCGCGTGACACGCCCAGCACGGCATAGGCATCCACCTCGCTCACGCCGGGGCGTGCGCCACCATCGCGCGCGCGATCCCATGCGCCGGGGCTGAGGCCAAACGCCTTGTGCACGCCGCGCAGGAAGGATTCCTCCCGCGCATTGATCTCCCCATCCGCTCGGGCGATCACGAACAGCGAGGCCAGAGCCTCCTCCAGCATGCCGGTGCGCCCCGCGAACGCGCGGCCCAGTTCTGTGGCGAAGGCGCGGTAGTCATCCGTGCGCTGGCGGGCGCTGTCGAACAGGCGGCCCACTTCCTTCATGTTTTCGGGCGGAAGGTGGAAGCGGCGCTTGAAGGCGTCGATCTCGGCGCGGTTCACCGGGCCGTCGCACTTCGCCATCTTGGCGGACAGGATGATGATGACCAGCCCGTACATCTGGTCGCGCTTGCCCATGACGGCCGCCATCTTGGCCGCGATGAAGGTGGCCGCGCCATTGGGGTCCGCGTTCAGCCGCGGGCCCCAGCGGTCGGTCCAGCCGCCCACCGGCGTTTCCAGCAGGGAACCGTTATCCGCCGCGTGGCCCAGCGCGGTGCCTACGACCGCCCCCATGGGGCCGCCGACCGCGAACCCCGCAACGCCACCAAAAATCTTGCCCCATATCGCCATGCCCGCAGGCTAGCACGGATACCGGCTCAACCCAACTGATCTTCCCTGTTCCCATCAGGCATTTGCGGTATTGCTGGCATCCATTCGCGCAATGCCTCCACCCTCAGGGCGGACGCCAGCGGGCGGTCCGGCGGGCGGGCGGCGTCGATCCGCCCGACCAGCGCCACCAGCGTCAGCCCGCGCTTATGCGCGATCAGGTCCAGCGCGCGCCAGAACTCCGGCTCCAGCGCCACGCTGGTGCGGTGACCCGACAGGTTGAGACTACGCTTGCGCAAGGGCCGTGCCCCACGCTGGGCGGGCAGTGGCAGGATGTCGTGGCCGTTCATGCGGGCAGCCTGTCCACCGCCCACCGTGCGGCATCCGCCACCACGGGATCAGCATCCGCGCACAGGGCTGCCACCGCCGGGCGCAGTTCGGCGCGCGCACTGTTGCCCACGGCCACCGCCACGTTGCGCACGAAACGCCCCCGCCCGATCCGCTTGATGGGCGAGCCGGAAAACCGGGCGCGGAAGCCCGCGTCATCCAGCGCCGCCAGTTCAGCCAGTGCGGGCGCGCGCAGGTCATCACGCGCGGCAAGCTTCATGTGGTGCGTGGCCGTGGCGAAGCGGTTCCACGGGCATACGGCCAGGCAGTCGTCACAGCCATAGATGCGGTTGCCCATGGCGGGCCGCAGTTCCACGGGAATGGGATCGCGGTTCTCGATCGTGAGATAGGAAATGCACCGCCGCGCATCCATGATTCCGGGGGCGGGAAACGCCCCGGTGGGGCAGGCGTCAAGGCAGCGGGTGCAGCTTCCGCACCCCCCGCCCGAGGGCGCGGACTGCGGCAGGTCCAGCGTGGTATAGACCTCGCCCAGAAACAGCCAGCTCCCGTGCTGGCGTGAGACAAGGCTGGTATGCTTGCCCTGCCAGCCCAGACCTGCCTGCTGCGCCAGCGGCTTTTCCATGACCGGGGCGGTATCGACAAACACCTTTACCTCCGGCTGGTCCACGCCCTGCCGCCGCCCTTCATTGACCACGAACTGGGCCAGGTGCTTGAGCATGCCCTTGACCACATCGTGATAATCCCGGTTACGGGCGTAAACCGAAATATTGCCCGCATCGGGCTGGCGGGTGGTGGCCAGTGCATCGCCTTCGGGCGCGTAGGTTACGCCAAGGGCGATCACGCTGCGCACCTCGGGCCACAGGCCGCGCGGGTCACCACGCTGTTCCATGCGCTGCGCCATCCAGCCCATGCCACCCGCAAAGCCGTTATCGACAAAGGCGGCAAGGCGGGCGCGCACCGTGTCATCCAGTCGCGCCGGGGCAAAGCCCACGGCATCAAAGCCCAGCGCCCGCGCATGGCCCGCTATCACCGCGGCCAGCCGCGCGCCGTCAGCCGGGGGCGATGCGCGCACGCCCCCCATCAGGCAACCGGCGGAATATCGGGAAAGGGCATTTCGTCACCGCTCCAGTCATCCATTGCCCATTGCGCGCGCAGGTGGCTGGCATGGGCCGTGAACGACCCGTCCACAATCGCCGCGCGCATCCCGCGCATGAGGCGCTGGTAATAGGCAAGGTTATGCCATGTCAGCAGCATGGGACCGAGGATTTCGTTCGTGCGGAACAGGTGGTGCAGATAGGCGCGGCTGTGGCGCGTGCAGGCCAGGCAGTCGCAATGCGGGGAGATGGGCCGCGAATCCTTGGCATGGCGCGCATTGCGCATGTTGAGCGTGCCACGCTCGGTATAGGCGCGCGCCGTGCGCCCCGCCCGCGTGGGCATGACACAGTCGAACATATCGACCCCGCGCTCCACCCCGCCCAGCAGGTCATCGGGCGTGCCGACACCCATGAGGTAGCGCGGGCTGGAATCAGGGATCAGCGGCGTGGTCACGTCGAGGGTTGAGAACATGAGTTCCTGCCCCTCCCCCACCGCAAGGCCGCCGATGGCATAACCCTCGAACCCGATCCCGGTCAGTGCCTTAACACTTTCGGCGCGCAGTTCCGGCTCGGTACCGCCCTGTATGATGCCGTACTGCGCATAGCCGGGGCGCTGGACAAAGGCGTCACGGCACCGCTCGGCCCAGCGCATGGACATGCGCATGGATTTCTGGATCACCTCCGGCGGGGCAGGCAGGGCGGGACATTCGTCAAAACACATGCTGATGGTCGCATCGAGCGCATGCTGGATATCGGTCGAGCGTTCAGGCGTCAGCCGGTGCTTGGAACCGTCGATATGTGAACTGAAGGTCACGCCATCCTGGTCGAGCTTGCGCAGCGGGCCGAGCGACATGACCTGGAACCCGCCCGAATCCGTCAGGATCGGGCCGGGCCAGTCCATGAAGCGGTGCAGCCCGCCCAGCTCACGCACCCGTTCGGCACCCGGACGGAGCATGAGGTGATAGGTATTGCCCAGCACGATACCCGCACCCGTGGCGCGCACGCTGTCCATGGTCATGGCCTTGACCGTGCCCACCGTGCCCACGGGCATGAAGGTGGGGGTCGGCACGCTGCCATGGGCGGTATCGAGCCAGCCGGCACGGGCATGGCCCGCGCGCGCTTCGGCACGCCAGCGGAAAGAGGTCATGGCAGGTCTCCCTCGGCGCGATGCAGCAGGCAGGCATCGCCATAGGAATAGAAACGGTAGCCGCTGGCGATGGCGTGGGCGTAGGCCGCCTTCATGCGGTGGTAGCCGCCAAAGGCGCAGACCAGCATGAACAGCGTCGAGCGCGGCAGGTGGAAATTGGTCAGCAGCATGTCCACCGCCCGGAAACGGTAGCCGGGCCGGATGAAGATGGCGGTCTCGCCATGGAAGGGATGCACCCGGCCTTCCTCATCCGTCGCGCTTTCCAGCAGCCGCAGCGAGGTGGTGCCCACCGCCACCACGCGCCCGCCCGCCGCGCGCGCGGCGTTGATGCGTTCCGCCGCGTGGGGGGAAATCGTGCCGCGTTCGGCATGCATCTGGTGGGCGGAAATCTGTTCGCTGCGCATGGGCAGGAACGTGCCCGCCCCCACGTGCAGTGTCAGGGTCTGGCGGATCACCCCTGCATGGTCGAGTGCGGCCAGCAGGTCGGGCGTAAAGTGCAGCCCCGCCGTGGGGGCCGCCACCGCCCCGCGATGCTGGGCGAAGATGGTGCTGTAATCCTTACGGTCCTGTTCCGTCGGGCCATCGGGGCGGGCGATGTAGGGCGGCAGCGCCAGACGGCCCGCATCATGCAGGAACTGGTCAAAGGCCGCGCCCCCGGCGCTGAAACGCAGGGTCACGTCCCCCGCATCCCCCCGGCTGGTGACCTCGGCCGTGACCGGCGTGTGCGCGAAGGTCAGCGTATCGCCCACGCGCAGGCGGCGGGCGTTGCGGGCCAGGGCGTGCCATGTGCCATCGGGCAGGATGCGGTCCAGCGTGATGCCGATCTTCGCCGCCCCGCGCATGGCCGTGAACTGCGCCGGGATCACCGCCGTATCATTGGCCACCAGAATGTCACCCGCGCGCAGGCAGCCCGGCAGGTCGCGCACATGGCGGTCCATGAACGGGCCTTCCGCCGGTACATCCAGCAGGCGCGCGCTGTCGCGCGGGCGGGCCGGGTGGTCGGCGATCCGTTCGGGGGGGAGCGTGAAATCGAAATCAGAAACCAGATCCGTCATGCGGCTCCTTTACGGAATCCGAACGGCTCTTGCCAGCCCGAACTCTCACCTTTCCCCGCCACGCCCACAGGCATTGGCCGCCATGCAGGGGGATATTGGACAGAAGCGGCGGGGGAAGCCAGAATACGGCAGCGATTCCCGCAGGGGAATTTTCATCCCACAGCCAAGGAAGAAACCACATGTCCTATGCCGCACTTGATGCCGTACGCATTACCAAGGCCTGCAAGACGGCCCTGCATGTTCTGGAAGCGGTTGAGGAACAGGACCGCAACGAAGTCCACCAGCGCAAGACGCTCATGATCCAGCGGATCGAGGCGCTGGCCCGCGCCGCCGCCGAAAGCAAGAATGGCGACCAGTCCATTACCCTGACATCGGAAGAATTCTGGCTGATCAGCCAGAACTGGTAAACCGCCCCACGCGGAAAACAGGAAACCGATATGACCTTTACACTGACAAGCCGTTCCTTTCGCGATGGCGACCGCCTGCCTGAAGCGCAGGTATTCGAGGGGATGGGCTATTCCGGCGGCAACATCTCCCCCCCGCTGGCGTGGCAGGACCCGCCCGAGGGCACCAAGAGCTTCGCCATCACGATGTACGACCCCGATGCGCCGACCGGCTCGGGCTGGTGGCACTGGGTGGTGATCAACATTCCCGCCACCGTGTCCTCCCTGCCCGCCGGGGCCGGGTCGGGCGACAACAGCCTGCCCGAACCCGCCGAGATGACCCGCACCGACTTTGGCGGGAATGTCTATGGCGGCGCCGCCCCCCCGCCGGGGCCGGAGCATCACTACATCTTCACCATCCATGCGCTTGATATCGAGCGGATCGAGCTGCCCAGCGATGCTTCGGGTGCCATGGTGGGGTTCGTCATCAACCAGCACAGCCTTGGCTCCGCCACGCTGACGGCCGTGTACGGCAAGAAGCCGAAATAACCCGGCCCTGAAACGAAAACGCCACCCGCCCCGGTCATGGGGCGGATGGCGCAGGGAACATGGTGCGGCTTTTTTCCGGAAGCTTCAGATAACGCCGCCCTGGTGAAAATGGGCGGCGTCCTAGCCCTGATAGGACGCGATCTCGATCAGGTTGCCATCAGGGTCCTGGCAGTAAACCGACGTGACCGGCCCCAGCGCGCCAAGGCGGGCCACCGGCCCCTCGGTCACCTGCACGCCACATTTTTCAAGGTGTTCAACCACATCACCACTGCTGACGGCGGTGATGAAGCACAGGTCGTTCGTGCCGGGCAGCGCGTCTTCCGCCGTGACCCACCCTTCCGCGCCGTGGGGGCGGAGGTTGATTTTCTGGCCGCCGAATTTCAGCGCCGTGCGGTTGTTGCGCCCGTATTCCTCACGCTCCATGCCCAGCACACGCTGGAACCACGAGGCCGAGACCTCAAGGTCACGCACACTCACCACAAGATGGTCAAGACGATCGACGGTAAAACGCATGGCGCTCACAAACCTCCGGTGTGTCCGGCCCGATGGATGGGCCGGACGGACCCGGGGGTCACGTTCAGCCGGTCAGGCCTTCGTAAAAATCATTACCCTTGTCGTCGATCACGATAAAGGCGGGGAAATTCTCGACCTCAATCTTCCATACCGCTTCCATACCAAGCTCGGGGTATTCCAGCACCTCGACCTTGCGGATGCAATCCTGCGCAAGCCGGGCGGCCGGGCCACCGACGGAGCCGAGGTAGAAGCCGCCATATTCCTTGCACGCCTCCCGCACCGCGCGTGAACGGTTGCCCTTGGCCAGCATGACGTAGGAACCGCCCGCCTTCTGCAGCATGGCGACATAGCTGTCCATCCGGCCCGCCGTGGTCGGCCCGAAGGAGCCGGTGGGCATGCCCTCGGGCGTCTTGGCCGGGCCTGCGTAATAGACGGGATGGTCCTTGAGGTACTGGGGCAGTCCCTCGCCCTTTTCCAGCCGCTCGCGGAACTTGGCATGCGCGATGTCACGTGCCACGACCATCGTGCCGGTCAGTGAAAGCCGCGTGCGCACCGGATACTGCGACAGCTTGCGCCGGATCTCGTCCATCGGCTGGTTCAGGTCGATCTGGACCGCCTCGCCTTCCAGGTCGTTATCGGTGGTTTCGGGCAGGAAGCGCGCCGGATCGGTCTCGAGCTGTTCCAGAAAAACGCCATCGGCGGTGATGCGCGCCTTGACCTGCCGGTCTGCCGAGCAGGAAACCCCGATGCCAACCGGCAGCGACGCCCCATGGCGCGGCAGGCGCACCACGCGCACGTCGTGGCAGAAATACTTGCCGCCAAACTGCGCGCCAATGCCCATGTGCTGGGTCAGGCGGTGGATTTCCTTCTCCATCTCCAGGTCACGGAAGGCATGGCCCAGCGGGCTGCCTTCGGTGGGCAGGCTGTCAAGCCAGTGGGTGGAGGCGAGCTTGACCGTTTCCAGGTTCTGCTCGGCCGACATGCCGCCGATCACGACCGCAAGGTGGTATGGCGGGCAGGCCGAGGTGCCCAGCGTGCGGATCTTGCCATCCAGCCATTTCAGCAGGTTTTCCTTGCTGGACAGCAGGGCGCGGGTTTCCTGGAACAGGAAGGTCTTGTTGGCCGACCCGCCGCCCTTGGCGATGAACATGAGGTCCATCTGCTCGGCATGGTAGTCGCCCGGCGTGGCGGAGATGTGGAACTGCACCGGCAGGTTGGTGCCGGTGTTCACCTCCTCGAACATGGAGACCGGGGCCATCTGCGAATAGCGCAACGAGGTGCCGGTATAGGTCTCGTACACCCCGCGTGAGAAGGCTTCCTCCTCATTGCCGTCCACCCATACGCGCTGGCCCTTCTTGCCATAGACGATGGCCGTGCCGGTATCCTGGCACATCGGCAGCACGCCACCCGCGGCGATACAGGCGTTCTTGAGCAGGTCCATCGCCACGAAGCGGTCGTTTTCCGAGGCTTCGGGGTCCTTGAGGATGCTGGCAAGCTGCGCCAGATGCGCCGGGCGCAGCAGGTGCGCCACATCATTAAAGGCGCGCGCGGCCAGCGCGGTCAGGGCCTCGGGGCGGACATGGACCACCGTGCGCCCGGCCAGGACCGAGGTTGTAATCCCCTCGATCTCCAGCTTTTTCCACGGGGTAGAGTCATCATGCAACGGAAAGAGCGGGCCATAGACAAATGGCTTGCGCGTGGGTGCGGATACATTCAACGGACGGTCTCCTGCCTTTTCTCCCCCGGATTGGTTCCGGGTGGCGGCGTTCAGGTATCAAGGCGCGCCCGGCGCATCCGGGCCACCGGATGGGAAATGTGGCTCAGCCCGGCCCCCCCGGCCCACGCTTGCGGAAGGCGGCGAGACTGACAACCTGCGAACCCTCACCCTTCTGCCCGTCGCCATCCGCGCGGGAATCCTCGCCATCAGGCGCGCTGGCCGTGGCTTCGGTCTCGGGTATCTGCACCGGCACCACGTTTTCCGTCGCGGCGGCCACGGGGGGCTGCTCGGGCACGGTAAAGCTCAGGGCCAGGCGGATATGCGGGTCGGCAAAGGCGGAGATGGCCGCCACGGGAATGACCAGGGTGGACGGAATCCCCCCGAACGACAGCCCGACCGATATGACGCCATGCACGTGATCCACCTTCAGGCCCCAGAACTGGTGCTGCAGGACGATGGTGATCTCACGCGGGTACTGGGCGCGCAGGTGTTCGGGCATTTCCACGCCCGGCCAGTCGGTCCGGAATGTCAGGTAGAAATGATGATCGCCCGGCAGGCCATGTTCAGCGGCATGATCCAGCGCGCGCAGCATGACCTGGCGGTATGCATCCTGAATCCAGGAATCATAGGGCATGAGGCTGTCGGGGAGGGCGGTGTCAAAACCGTTTTCCTCGTCATGATCATCGGACATTTCGGACTTCTCCGTAAGATCCGCCCGGGCGCATGCGACCGGACCGGATTTTTGCAGACATGCGGGTTCAGGCCACGCCGTGCCACACGAGCAAGCTGTGCGTCAAACCCGCCCCCATGGCAAGCCACAGGCACGGCGCATTTCTTCACGAAGCGGATAGCGGGCCATCATTGCCCGCCCGCCCCTGCAATGACGGATACACGAACGAATTCCAAAGTGGGAGGGCTTCTGTTGCCCGGTGCCCTCCCGAACCGCGCTTATCGCTTATGCAGCGACAGCGAGCACCTCAGAGTTATCGTTGGCACTTGTGATTTAGCCCGATAACGGTGGTACAATGCCGGGCAAAAGGCGGGTCTTTACCATGCGTGTCGAGCCTGTTTCGTCCCCGTATTCCCCAAGGGGGGAAAATGGTGGAGACGCCGGGTACCGCCCCCGGGTCCACAACACTTATTCCACGCGCCGTTTATCGCCATAGCCAAGGGGCAAGCCCCTCCGGCACTACCGAACATAGGGAGCGCCGGGGCATCTGGCAAGGGGCGTGGAAGCGTCTGGTCCGCCCCCGCCATCTGTGGCAGAAGGACAGGGCGGCGGACGGCGCGCATGGGGTGGATCGGGTGCGCCGGGCAGGCTGTCCGCGCCCTCCCCCACTGTTGCACCGCCCCTGCACATGCAGGCATTGATACAGGACGGTAGGACACATGTTTTCCAGTGAGCAGAAATCGGCAATCGAGGCCGCCCGCGCCGGTTGGGCGCAGACACGCCGCCTTGTCGTACCGGCAGTGGAAGACGTGCTGTATTCCCCCATTCCCGTGCTAGAGACCGGCTTCGTGCGCGCGGTCGATTATATGGGCGGTGACAGCGGCATCGTGCAGGGGGCACGTGTCTCCTACGGCAAGGGCACGCGCAGCACGTCCGATGACCGGGGGCTGATCCGCTACCTCATGCGCCACCGCCACACCAGCCCGTTCGAGCTGGCGGTGCTGAAGCTGCACGTGCGCGCGCCCATTTTCGTCACCCGCCAGTGGTTCCGCCACCGCACCGCCAGCATCAACGAATACTCGGCCCGCTATTCGGTGCTGGAAAAGGAATTCTACTTCCCCCGCCCCGAGGACATCGCCGCCCAGTCCACCAGCAACAAGCAGGGCCGCGCCGACAGCCTGCCGCCCGAACAGGCGCAGCAGGTGCTCGACATCCTGCGTGATGACGCCTCGCGCTGCTACGACCATTACATGGACCTGCTGAACGAGGACGAAAACGGCCAGACCCGCGACCCCTCCCGCCCGGCCGTAGCGCGTGAGCTGGCGCGCATGAACCTGCCGGTCAACATCATGACGCAGTTCTACTGGCAGATTAACCTGTGGAACCTGCTGCACTTCCTGCGCCTGCGCGCCGACAGCCACGCCCAGTACGAAATCCGCGCCTATGCCGAGGCCATCCTCCAGATCGTGGAGAAATGGGCGCCGCTGACATTCGAGGCCTTTACCGATTACATGCGCGACGCGGTGCTGCTGTCCGGCCCGGCGCTGCGCGCGCTGCGCGCGGCCATGGGCGGCCAGCAGGTGGATGCGGCAGCACTGGGCCTGTCCAAGCGCGAGATCCGCGAACTGGCCGGGATGTTCCCCGAAATCGCGCCACGGCTTGTGCCCTGAACCCGCGCGGAACATTCAACAAACCGTGATACCCCGGCCGCCACGCGGAAATCATACGCGGGCGGCTGTGGATTTTACGTCACACTCCACGCGGCAATTCCGCCCGCGCCCGGCTGGCCACCACCCGCCCGGCGGCGGATTTGCGCCCATGTGCGCCACGCAATGCAGGCACAATATATGTCCCGCAGGTGGCTAGCGGATTGCACAACAGCAATCCCATGCTAGAGAGTGACGCAGAAAAGGGCGTTATCGCCCCGTTCAGGATTCTTGCATACGCATTGGGCCAGCCTGCCGTGCCAGCACGGCAGATGAAGCGAAGACAGAGGAAGCGGAAACGAGCATGCGCGCAGAGACAGGATCGAATTCTTGGTCGTCCCGCCCGTTCCCGTCCCTGCGCCGACCGGCGCTTCGCGTGCTGGGTATGGCGCTTGGCCTGCTCGGGCTTGCCGCCTGCGCCGCCCCGCCCCCGACCGACCCCGACGCGCTGGCTGAATACAAGGAAGCCAACGACAAGTACGAGAAGCTCAACCGCAAGGGCTTCGACCTGACCATGTGGGCCAACAAATACACCCTGCGCCCGGTGGCCAAGGCATATATCTGGGCCGTGCCGCGCCCGCTGCGCAACTCGTTCGGCAGCCTGTACCAGACCATGAACGAACCGGTCGTGTTCTTTAACGACGTGGGCGCGGGCAAGCCCCGCCGCGCGGGTGACGCCTTCGTGCGCTGGTGCATCAACATGACGGCGGGCATCGGCGGGCTGATCGACGTGGCGAACTATGCCGGTTACACGCATCATGACAACGATGCGGGGCTGACACTGGCCACATGGGGCGTACCGTCAGGGCCGTACCTGTTCCTGCCGGTGCTGGGCCCCTCCTCCTTCCGTGATGGTCTGGGTTATGGCATCGATGTCGGGCTTTCCCCGTGGAACTACGTGCCGCGTGGCTACGGGCTGCTGACCTTCAACTGGGCCTATAACATCATGGGCACCATCAACGGCATGGCCACCAATGTCGATGCGCTGGACCAGGTCATGAAGGATTCGCTTGATCCCTACGCCACCATCCGCAGCGCCTACCAGCAGCAGCGCAAGGCAATGGCGGAGGCCATCAAGAACGACCACCGGGCCACCGTGCCTGACTGGTACTCCAACAGATAACCCGCAAAAAAGGGACATAGCGATGCAGACACCCTTCCCCCGTCGCCACGCACTGGCCCTGCTGGCAACATGCGCTGCCGCCCTGCCTGCTGCCCCGGCGTGGGCGGTTGATGCCCTGGCGCAGTCCCGTTCCTTTGTCAGCATGTTCGGCAACAAGCTGGTCAACATCGTCAACAGTGACCTGCCGCTGGAAAAGAAGAAGCAGGACATCCTGCCCCTGCTCAACCAGTATGTTGATGTGGACGCCATCGCGCGCTTCTGCCTTGGGCGCTACTGGCGCATCGCCACGCCCGAGCAGCAGACCCGCTACCTCAAGCTGTTCCATGACGTGCTGGTCAACGCCATTACCGACAAGATCGGGGACTATCGTGGCGTGACCTTCGTGGTCGGCACCAGCGCGCCGTCAGGTGATGACACGGCGGTTTCCACCGTCATCAACCGCCCCGGCCAGCCCGGCGCGGATACGCAGTGGATCATCAGCACCGCCAGCGGCAGCCCCAAGGTTGTGGACGTTGTGGGCGAAGGCGCCAGCCTGCGTCTGACACAGCGGCAGGACTACGGCTCCTTCATCGCCCGCAATGGCGGCAATGTGGACGCGCTGCTGCGCGCCCTCGACAAGCAGATCGCCAACCATCACTGATCGGGCACGCCCGCGCCATCATTATGGCGCGGGTATCCCTGCGGTCATTAATGGCGGATGCCAGCGCCTGATAAATGAGTCCTGAAAGTTTCCGGGTGCCACTTTTTTTCAAAAAAGCGGCGTTTCCTGAAGCTGTTTGAAAAAAGCTTCACCAAAACTTCTTCCGGTTTTCGCACGGCCCTAATGCAGGCGTGGGTTTTCCCCTGCGGGGCGCACGCTCTGGTAGAGCAGGATATCCGGCCCACAGGAATCGGGCTGGCTGTCACACACGCTCATACCCGCGCTGCCAAGCACCCGGCGGCCGACAATATCGTTTTCCCGCACATAGGAAATGGCCCGCCTGACCCCACCCTCATGCGCAAAGGCCAGCGCCATGCTGGTGGCCTGACAGGACAGTCCGGTTTGGTGTTCATGCGGAAAAATGGCGAAATGCAGTTCGTGACAGTCGGGCGACATGGTGGAAGGCTGCACACCCGCCAGCCCGATGAACCGCCCCTGATGGCGCACGGTGAACATGCCCACACCCTCACGCCCCCATGTCATGAGGTCGGTCATCATGTCGCGCTCACTCAGGATACGGTTGCATACCCCGCCTGCCAGCCGCCCCGTGACCGTGGCGCTGGACTTGAGGCGGACGACATCCTCCAGATCCCCCCACGAAACCGGGTCAAGCTGTAATCGGCCTGTCTGTATGCGGCATCTGCCACCCATGGCTGCCTCCGTCACGGCAGGGATTGCGACCTGCGGTTATTGAGGCAGATAACGGGCCGGGTGGCAAATGGAATCAGCGTTCGATAGGGCGGTACTTGATCCGGCTCGGCTCGGTCGCATCGGGACCGAGGCGGCGGCGCTTGTCTTCCTCATAAGCCTGGAAGTTGCCCTCGAACCATTCCACGTGGCTGTCCCCCTCAAAGGCGAGGATATGCGTTGCCAGACGGTCAAGGAACCAGCGGTCATGGCTGATGATGACCGCGCAGCCCGCGAATTCCGCCAGCGCGTCTTCCAGCGCGCGCAGGGTATCGACGTCAAGGTCATTGGTCGGTTCGTCAAGCAGGATGACATTGCTTTCGCGCCGCAGCATCTTGGCCAGATGCACGCGGTTGCGCTCACCACCCGACAGCACGCCCACCTTCTTCTGCTGGTCGGCCCCCTTGAAGTTGAAGGCCCCCACATAGGCACGCGACGGCACCGCACGCTTGCCAAGGTAGATGACATCGGTCCCGCCGGAGATTTCCTCCCACACGGTCTTGTTGTCATCCAGGCTGAAGCGTGACTGGTCCACGTAACCCAGCTTGACCGTCTCACCAATGGTCAGCGACCCGCTATCGGGCGTTTCCTGCCCCATGATCATCTTGAACAGGGTGGACTTGCCCGCGCCGTTCGGCCCGATCACGCCCACAATGCCGCCGGGCGGCAGCTTGAAGCTCAGGTCATCGATCAGCAGGCGGTTGCCGAAGCCCTTGCGCAGGTCTTCCGCCTCGATCACGGTGCTGCCAAGGCGCGGGCCGGGCGGAATGACGATATCGGCCACGCCATTGGCCTTCTCGTTATTCTGGGCCAGCATTTCCTCATACCGGGCGATACGGGACTTGCTCTTGGCCTGACGTGCCTTGGGGGAGGAGCCGATCCATTCCTGCTCCGCCGCAAGGGCGCGCTGGCGGGCGCTTTCCTCTTTCTCTTCCTGCGCAAGGCGCTTGCGCTTCTGCGTCAGCCACGAGGAGTAGTTGCCCTCGAACGGGTAGCCACGGCCGCGCTCAAGCTCGAGAATCCAGTTGGTGACGTTGTCGAGGAAGTAACGGTCATGGGTAATGACCATCACCGTGCCCTCATAGTCACGCAGGGTCTTTTCCAGCCACGACACGCTCTCGGCATCAAGGTGGTTGGTCGGTTCGTCAAGCAGCAGCAGGTCGGGCTTTTCCAGCAGCAGGCGGCACAGGGCCACGCGGCGGCGCTCACCACCGGAGAGCTTGTCCACCGGGCTGTCAGCCGGCGGGCAGCGCAGGGCCTCAAGCGCGATTTCAAGCTTGCGGTCCAGTTCCCAGCCGTCGCCCGCGTCGATCACTTCCTGCAGTTCGGCCTGTTCGGCCAGCAGGGTGTTCATTTCGTCATCGCTCATGGGTTCGGCGAACTTCATCGAAATCTCGTTGAAGCGGTCCACGGCCTTTTTCAGCTCGCCAAAGCCCAGCGCCACGTTCTCGCCAACCGTCAGGCTTTCATCCAGCTTGGGTTCCTGCTCCAGGTAACCCACGCGCGCGCCCTCGGCGGCCCATGCCTCGCCACCGAATTCCTTTTCCACGCCCGCCATGATCTTGAGCAGCGTGGACTTACCGGCGCCGTTGACACCCAGCACGCCAATCTTGACGCCGGGCAGGAAGGACAGGGTAATCCCCTTGAAGACTTCACGCCCACCCGGATACGCCTTGGTCAGGTCCTTCATCACATAGACATATTGTGTGGCGGCCATGACGGTCGGCTCCTGATAACTGAATGATAAAGTGGCAGATTACGCGCATGGCCCGCATGGGCGCGCGGCGCGGCGGACCATGATGCCGCAAGCTAGAAAGCCTGCGCCCGGCAGGACTTGAACCCGCAACCAAGCCGTTATGAGCGGCCCGCTCTAACCAATTGAGCTACGGGCGCGCAGGCAGCCCCTGATCTCGCGCATGTGGAGGGATTTGGCAAGGTCCATGCACACTTTTCCATGCATTTTTTACACCCCCGCCGCACCGGTGCGGCATGGGGCGGCGTTCCCGCCCGGGCGCATCGGGGCGGGCGCGGACCAGAACATGACTTGCGCACAAATCGGTGCGGGCTATACGGTCACCCCGTCAGATCACGCCGGGGCGGCTGCGCCACGGCACGTAATGAAAAAGACAGGCGGCAGGAGGCCTGACATAATGGACGTATCGAAGATTTCACCCGGCAAGGATGTACCCAACGACATCAATGTCGTGATCGAGATTCCGCAGGGTTCCGGCGTCAAATACGAAATCGACAAGGACAGCGGCGCCGTGGTGGTGGACCGCATCCTGTTCACGCCCATGGTCTATCCGGCCGCCTATGGCTTCATTCCCAACACGCTGGCCGCTGATGGCGACCCGACCGACGCGCTGGTGCTGATGCCCGCCGCCGTGGTGCCGGGCTGCGTGGTGCGCGCGCGCCCCATCGGCATGCTGAAGATGGAAGACGAGAGCGGGCAGGACGAAAAGATCATCTGCGTCCCGCACGACAAGGTGCATCCCTATTATTCCAAGGTGGAAAAGCTCGAGGACCTGCCCGAGATCGTGCTGAAGGAGATCGAGCACTTCTTCACCCGCTACAAGGACCTGGAAAAGGGCAAGTGGGTCAAGGTTTCCGGCTGGGCCGACAAGAAGGCCGCCGGTGAGGCGATCCTTGAATCCGTCAAGGCCGTAGCGGCCAAATAAAGCCTGTGCACACCCGCCGGGCACGACGCGTGCCCCGGCGGTCAGGCCACCTCTGACAGGGCGGGGCGGCCACCGCAGGCGACAAGCTGGCCGATCAGCGAATGATAGCGCGCCATGTAGGTGCGCATGTCCAGCTCCTGCTCCGCCTGCGCGCGCACCTGCATGCGCAGGCGGCGGGCCAGACGACGGTCCTCCAGCAGTTCCAGCACCCCATCGGCAATGCGCCGGGGTTCAAGGAAGGGCACCAGCCGCGCGGTGCGGCCGTCGTGCACGAATTCCTCCACCGGCGGGGTCCGGCTTCCCACAATGGCGCAGCCGCAGGCCATGGCTTCGCGCAGGGACCATGACACCACGAACGGGTAGGTCAGGTACACATGGGCATCCGAGCGCTGGAGCAGGCGGCGGAAACTGCCATGGTCCACCCTGCCCGCAAAATGCACCCGCGACAGGTCCAGCCTGTCCCCCAGTTCCGCCAGCATGTGCTGCCGCCATGTGCCCCCACCGGGCGCGCGACCGCCATAACTGACCCCATCCCCCCCCACCATGATGACCCGCGTATCCGCCCGCGTGCCCAGAATGTGGGGCAACGCGCGCATGAAGACATGGAAGCCCCGATAGGGTTCGAGATCACGCGCCACATAGGTCACCAGTTTTTCACCCGGCCGGACATGGATGTCCCCCATGGTGAAGGGCTGCATACGGGCCTGCGGGGCGGGGGCGCATTTTTCCAGATCCACGCCTTCGGGCAGCAGGGTCAGGCGGCCACGCGCCCATTCGGGATAGGTCGCGCGCTGGAAATGGGTGGGCGTATGCCCCCAGCCCGGCCCGGCAAGGGCCAGCAGGTTCAGGCTGTTACGCGCGCGGACAAGGGGGGCCACGTCGGGCTGGGGCGCAAATTCGGGGTCGAACCCGACATCGAGGCCGGTGGGGTGATAGAAGAATTCATAATATCCCAGCATCGGCACATCAGGGTACACATCCCCCAGTTCCAGCATCTCGCCCCAGCCATGGTGGCCTATGATGATGTCGGGCACATAGCCCAGCCCGCGCAATGTGCGCGCCGCGCGGGCCACCTCCGCCGCGCGCTGCATGCCGCGTGCCAGTTCCCCCACGGGGGCCGGGGCATCGACCCGGGCGGCTGGTGGCAGGCGGTAACAGACCCGCCGCACGCCGGGCATCTGCATGCGGCCCGTCTCGCTTATGAAAACAATCTCGTTACCGCCCTGCCTGTGCAGGTCTCGCAGCAGGTGCACGAACTGGGCCGGAAAATTCTGGTGCACGAACAGGTATTTCATAAGCCCCTCCCCTCGCCCCGGTTCATGGTTTCGCAGGGCCGGACGCCCGGCCGTGGCGCACGGGCGCGGCTGTTACGTCACGGGCCGGCCTGCGCCGCCACCATGGCGCCCGATCTTCGGTCGTGACCTGTGTGGCCCTGTCGCCTGGCGCGACCGCGCGGGCAGGAACGGGCCGCCGCATGCGCCGCACCCGTGCCACCGGCGGGGCGGGTTCTGCCGCGTTTTCCACCATATCCACGGGGGGCTGTGGCTGTTCGACCGGACGGGGCAGGATCTGGATGCGGAAGGCCTCAAGCGGGGCGAGGCCGGGGGCCATGACGGGGCCATCCCCCACCGGGCCAAGGCGGGTGCCATCGGTAAAACTGGCCTCGACATGGCATTGAAACGCCTTTGCCGCCGCCCCCTTCAGCCGCACGCGCAGCCCCAGCACCGGCAGCGCCATGCCCCGGCTGCCGCAATATTCTCCGCCCTCAACCCATGGCGAGAACCAGTCCTGACCCAGTATGGCCTGATATTCCAGATCGCACGCGGCAACCCCGGCTGAGGGCTGGATGGAAAATCCCTCCACCCACTGGCCGCTACCACATGTGCCCATCCACTCCCCCAGTGCGGCCCTTACGTCGCCCCGGCGCTGGATATGGGCGACCATGCCGCCTTCCTCCGCCTGCCTGACCACGGGATCATTCCCCTGCGGCGCGGATGCGGGCATCTGCGCGGGCAGACCGGGGCCGGACAGCCGCACCACCTGCACCCCTGGCAGGTCGGTGCTTTCCGTCCCGTCACGATAGGTGGTGACCAGCACCGCGCCGCCATGGGCGGGCACCCGCACCAGCGCCGCCCCGCCCTGCGCGCCAATCCAGCCATCCGCGTCAAATGTGCTGACCCGCACATCCGCCACGCCCGGCGGGGGAGTGATCCGCATGCCCGATACACGACCGGGGGGCATGGCCACCTGCGCTGCTGCGTGGAAGATGCAGTACGTGCCAGCTTCCAGCCGGACAAGCCGGGCGCTGGCCTGTAGCGCACCCGCTGGCCCGGCGGGGGCGACATCGGGCTGGATTTCCATGATCAGCCCTCCCCCTGACGGAAGGGGGACGGCCTGCGCCAGCCGGGTGGAGACATGGGGAACAAGGCGGGCCTCTTTGCTGTGGTCATGAGCGGACCCGGGCATAAGACAGCAAAAACGTATTTAATTGGTGAACGGACAGCCCCGGCGGCACGCAGGCACCGCGCCCCGTCGCCCGGATGCGCGCGGCAGGTGCGCCAAGGTCAAAGGCCACGCTGCGCAGCCCCGCCTGCCACAGCAGGGTCAGGGTAAAGCACCATGTCTCCGGACAGAGGGAGGGCACAAAACCGACCTGCCCGGCGCAGCCGCGCACAAGCCCCACCGCATCCTCCGCTTCGTACGGGCCGGTAATGAAGACATGCCCGGTTTCCAGCAGGGGCGCATCATCGCAGGTATGGCCCACCACCATGAACTCCAGCGGCAGGTCACGCGCCATGGCGTCACGCGCGGCGGCCAGCAGCACGCCATGCCCCTTTTCCGGGCCGATCGCGCCCACCACCACAACCCGGCACCGCCCCGTGGGCGGCGGCAGGCCGGAAGCCGGGAGATCACTCCGCGCCGCCGAGAAACGGGCCAGATCCTGACCGGGGCGGTCATCTTCCAGCGGGCGTATGTTGCAGCCAATGGCAGGGAAATACCGCCCCAGCCTGCGCGCCACATCAGCGCAGGGCACGATCACACGCCGCGCACCGGCCAGATCGCGCGCCGTATCCCGGCGCAGGCGCTCCACATCCGCCTCATCACCCAGCGCGCCCAGCGTGCGGATACAGGCCCGGCATTCCGCCACATCCGGCTCACCACAGTATCGGCCCGCGGGACCAACCAGCGTGATGCGCGGGCAGATACCGGCATAATCATGCACATGGCGGTCGTACCGCACCCCCAGTTCACGGCCCAGCAGCGTGCATAATTCGCGCACCCGCCCGCCATGGCCCAGATGATGGTGCACCTCGATCCGCGCCAGCCCCAGCGCGCGCAGCAGCGCGACAAGCACGGGCGCATGACGCGGCCATTCGAAGGTAAGTGGCGGGCAGTCACCCCCCTCCCTGCCATCATCAAGCACGAACCCGCCCGGCGCGGGGGTGAGCACGACCGGCAGCAGCCGCCCGGCCTGCCACATCCGGGCACGGCGGGCCACGACCCGGCCAACCCCACCCGCCCCGGCATGGGTGAGCAGCAGCACCGCGCCGCGCAATCCCACGCCTGCCGCGCGCCAGACCAGCAGGGAAAGACGCTGCCGTGCCGCCGCCAGCGGGTCGGCCCTGACATGTGCCCGCACCAGCGCGTCATAACCGGGAAAAAGCCGGTTCAGCACCCACAGGTTGCGCTGCTGCAACGCCGGGCGCGCACCGCCGAAGGAGGCACCCCCCACATGCCCCACGAACACACCGGGAGCCGCCCGGTGCCGCCAGCCCGCCAGCCGGGCGCGCATGGAAAAATCATTTTCCTCCCCATATCCCCGCCCGAACAGCTCCGGGCGAAAAAGGCCGATCTGGCGCAGGCAGTCGTGGCGGACCAGCATGCAAAACCCATGGGCAGTGGGAATGTCCACATCCCGGCCGCCATTGGCACGCAGCGCCGTGGCCATGAGGTGGCGCACCACCTCCAGCCCCCCGGCCAGCGGTCGTGGCCGGGCCGGGTCCGGCCATGTCAGGATCGAGGCATCGTTGGAAAGGGGCGAGACCGTGCCCGTATCGGCACGCGCATAGGCCACGCGCAGCATTTCATCCAGCCAGCCGGACGCAACCAGCGTATCGCTATTGAGCAGGACGACATCCATGCCCTGCGCATCGGCCAGCGCCGTATTGACCGCCGCGGGATAACCGCTGTTGGTCACATGCCGCCGCAGGGTAATACGCCCCTGTGCCGCATGCTTGTCCAAGGCGCGCGCCAGCAGGGGATCGGGCGTGGCGTCATCCACTACCATGACCTCTACCCCCGCGCCTGCCACACACAGTGGAAGGCTCTGATACACACTGTCCAGACAGGCCAGCGTGCGCGCCCGGTCGGCATAGACCGGAATGACCACCCGGCAGCAGGCGGCCCGGGGCGGCACCCGCACGGGCGCGACCCTGCGGATATTCGGTGCGGGAAACACGCGCCGCGCCCGCGGCAGGCGCACCGGCAGGGGGGAGCCGGTCACATCCTGCCCTGCCCCGGTCACGACCCGCACGGCGCCATGGGGCGCAAGTTCCGGCCATGCCACACCAAACCCCCATACCGGCAGGCCGGGACCGTTGATGCCCTCCCGTATGGTGCCGGACAGGGCCAGCGGCCGCCGTCCCCGTGCATCTTCCACATAAAGTGTCGGGCAGTGCTCCGGCCGGGCAGGCATGAAAACCCAGCCCGCGATGCCCTGTTCTTCCGGCCACAACGCGCCTGTCACGCGGCACAATGCCGCGCTGTCCGGGCGACCACCCAGCAGCACCGTGCCATCATGGGTCACCATGATGTCACGCGCGCGGCGCCAGCGCGGCGGCAGGACCGCATGCTCCGGGGTGGTGCCGGGCAGGCGGACCCTGCGCCCGTCCAGCCTGACCTCCGGGCATGTCCCATCGGGCAGGCCGCCCCAGTGCAGCCCGCCATCCGGGTCCAGCGCGCACCAGCCCGGCAGGGCCATGCGCTGGCAGACAAGGCCAGCGGCAACGCGCAGCGCCGGATCATATCCGTATATGCTGAAAAAATGCCCCAGTTCCGCCGCCGCCCGCGCCCATGCGCCCGCCATGCAACAGGCCAGCACCAGCAGCCGCGACCCCGCGCGGAACGCTCCACGTTCCATGACCGCTTCCACCGCACTGGCGGCACCCGCGCCATCACCGGCGCCCAGACGGGCCGCCGCCAGTGCGTAGCGCACCGCGTCATCCGCCGGGGCCAGTCGGGTCGCGCGCTCCATCCACGCACGGGCCAGCGCATGCCGCCCCTGTCCTGCCAGCACCCGCGCATGGCGCATGGCCGCCAGCATGTCGGCCCCCGGCATGGCCGGATCAGGTGGCGGCATGACCTGCATCCATGCGCGCCAGTTCGGACCGGGCCGCCGCCAGCCCCTGTGCCGCCGCCTGCCCGAACCAGTGCCGGGCCTGCGCGGCATCCACGGCACCGGCCAGGCCACGGGCCAGATAACGCCCGAGCATAAGCTGCGACAGCGCATGGCCACGCGCCGCGCCAAGGCGGAACCAGTGCAGGGCGCGCGTGCGATCGGGCGTTATGTCGTGCCCACCGCCATACATTGCGCCAAGGGAAAACAGGGCTTCCACCCGCCCCGCATCAGCCGCCGCGTGGTACAGCGCCAGCGCCCCGGCATGGTCACGCGGGCCGCCGCGCCCCTCCAGCCGGAGTTGCGCCGCAACCAGACAGGCTTCCGGCAGGCCGTGATGGGCAGCCTGTTCCAGCCAGTGGCGGGCGCGCACTGCATCGGCCTCCACGCCCTCACCACCCAGCAGCATGCGCCCCAGCCAGTACTGCGCATTGACCACCCCACCCCGGGCGGCGCGTTCCATCCACACCACCGCCTGCCCCGGCCGGGGCGCGCACCCCATACCCGCATGCAGGCTGACCGCAAGGTTGAACGCCGCGACCGGATCTCCCGCCCGTGCCGCTGGCGCGAAATCAATGGCCGGGGGGCTGGCCATAGTCGTGTCTGCCTCCTGCGCCATGAAAGCCGCCGCCAGATCCGTCATGGCCGCGACATCGCCCAGCGCGCAGGCCCGTTCCAGCCAGATGCGGGCCTGCGTGGCATCCGCCGCGACCCCGCGCCCGTGCCTGTGAAGAAACGCCAGCATGCGGCACGCCATGGCATGGTCCTGCTGCGCCGCCATGCGGTACCATTTCACTGCCTCATGATCGCCTGCAATGGCGGCTTCACCATGGATATGCAGATCCCCCAGCAGGGCCGCCGCCTCCCGGTCACCGGCAAGGGCCGCGCGGCGCAGCCATGTCTCGGCGGCCATGACATCACGCGGGGTGCCGGTTCCGCCGCGCAGCAGCAGCGCACCATAGCGCGCCTGCGCGGGCCGCACGCCACTGTCGGCGGCACGGGCGTACCAGCCTGCCGCACATGCACCATCAGGCGGCAGGCCCCAGCCACGTTCATGCAGCAGGCCCAACATGTACTGCGCCGTAGGCAGGCCGTATTCCGCCGCGCGGGTCAGGGCGGCCAGCGCATCAGGGTCGGAACCCGGCACGCCGCCCGCTGAAAGATGGGTCACCGCCAGCCCAAGGTCACCCTGCGGGCACCCCGCATCTGCCGCGCGCATGCACCATGCCCGCGCCGCCTGCGGGTCGCGCACGCCCTCCGGTCCCGTGGCCAGCAGATAGCCATACAGGGCCTGTGCCTCGGGCAGGCCCGCCTGCGCCGCGCGGCCTGCCCAGCCGGTGGCCGCTACCGGGTCGGGCCAGCGTTCCAGCCCCTCGGGCAGGGTGACGGGCAGCAACCCGTCCGCCCCCTGCCGGTGGGGCGGATCGACCAGCAGCATGAGTGCCAGTGAAAACCCGGCCTCCGCATGGCCCGCGCTGGCGGCGGTGTGCATCCAGCGCACGCCCTCCACGGGGCTGCGGGGCACGCCGGTTCCCTCCAGATAGGCGCGGGCCACCTGATACTGCGCTGCGATCATTCCCTCCTGCGCAAGCGTGCCCAGCAGGGCGAAGCCCCGTGCCGCGCGCGCTTCATGTTCGAGCATGCGGCACGCACGCCGCAAACGCGCGGTGGAAGACAGCCCCCCCGCCAGGCCAGACAGGAACCCGCGCACCGGACGCCGCCCGCTCAGGGTTCGCGCATGCCGTTGGTCACGGCGGGGATCAGGCGGTTGAGCAGGTACTGCATCATGGTTCGCCGCCCGACATGAATGTCAGCCTCTACCGGCATGCCGGGCTGCGGCTGGAAGAAAGGCGGCACCCCATGCAGGGTGTAGCGGTCAATGGACAGGCGCACGCGGTAATAGGCCGCCTGCGGATCAGGCGCGCCATCATCGCCCTGCCGGGCCTCGCGCTCCGTCGGGGGATTGCGGGTATCGAACGAATCGGCGCTGATGACACGCACGCTTGCCTCCGCCCCGCCGTACTGGGTGTAGGGAAAGGCCGCGAATTTCAGCAATGCCCTGTCACCCGTGCGCACATAGCCCGCATCCACACCGCGCAGGCTGGCTTCCACATCCAGATGGCCACCCAGCGGCACCAGCGTCATCAGCGCGGACGCGGCGGTAATGACGGACCCGGTGGACAGATGCGCGATGCTGAGCACCACCCCGTCGCGCCCGGCGCGCATGACGATCAGGTCATGGTGCAGCATGGCCTTGCTGTAGCTGCCATCGGCATCGGCCAGCCGGTGCTGGGCCAGCGCCAGATCCTGATAGACCGTGGCGTGCCAGTTGCTGGCGTAGCCATCACGCTGGGCCTTCATGGCGTCCAGCCGGGCGCGGGTGCTTTCGGCATCATGCCGGGCGGCGACCTGCGCGCGCACCACTTCCATCAATGTATCCTGCGCTGCCAGCGTGGACAGGCGGCTGCCCACCTGTTCGTGCTGGAGGCGCAGGCGCATGTCCTGCACATCACGCGCGACACGGGCGCGGGCGGCGTAGAGCGCGGCACTTGCCTCATGGCCCTGCAGTTCACTTTCCAGCCCTGCGATCTGGCGGTCGTAGCTGGCCATCTGGGCATTGTATTCCGCCTGCCTGCGCAGGTAGGCCGCCGCTTCCTGCACCGATGCAGGGTCCTTTACATCCGGGGCATAGGGCTGGCCGGTCGCCTCCGCCGTGCGGCGGGCGACCTCCGCACGGTAGGCCGTAACCTGCCTGCGCAGGTTGTTGACATCCGCATCGGTCATGGTCGGGTCAAGGCGGGCCAGCACCTGCCCCTTGTGCACCCGGTCACCTTCATGCACGTCAATGGAGCGGATGATTGCGGTCTCCAGCGGCTGGAGGACCATGGTATCGTCAAACGGGCTGAGCCTGCCGTTGACACTGACCACCCGGTCCAGCGGGAAGAACGTCATCACCACCAGCCCCGCCGCGACCAGGGCCGCCACGATCCAGACCACGTAGCGCGCCGCGTCCGATGGCGGCAGTTCGATCAGTGCCGCGCTGGGGGAATAGAAGGCCAGCAGTTCGGGCGGCATGTCGGCCGGTGCCTGCGCCCCAGGTGGGACGACGGTCGGCAGCGCCGCCGGGCCATCCCCCTCCGGCCCCGGTGCGGGGGAGAGTTCGCGTTCCTGCCCGTTCATGCCGCATCTCCGCATTCATGGGGTACGGGCGGGGGTGGTTCATCATCGCCCCCCGTTTCGTGCAGGCGGTTCTGCTGCATCCATAACGTGCGGTAGAGGTCACAGCGCGCCAGCAGTTCGGCATGGGTGCCGATATCGACCACATGCCCCCGGTCCAGCACGCAGATCCGGTTGCAATCCACCAGCGAGGCAAGGCGGTGCGACACGATCACCATGGTCCGCCCATGAGCCAGATGGCGCAGGTTGGCGTTGACCACGGCCTCACTTTCGGGATCGAGGGCGGAGGTCGCTTCATCAAGGATCAGGAGGCGCGGGTCGGAAATCACCGCGCGCGCGATGGCAAGACGCTGGCGCTGGCCGCCCGAGATGTTGGTCGAGCCTTCCTCGATCCACGTATCGTAGCCTGCGGGCATGCGCTCGATGAACTCCTCCGCCCCTGCCAGGCGTGCGGCACGCACCACATCCTCCAGCGTCAGGCCGGGACGACCGGCAATGATGTTGTCGCGGATGGTGCCGCGAAACAGGAAGTTGTCCTGCAGCACCACCCCGCATGAACGGCGCAGGTAGGTCAGGTTGATTTCACGCAGGTCCACTCCATCCAGCCGCAGGTGCCCGGTATAGCCCCGGCTGACCCCCTGCAGCAGCCGGGTGATGGTAGACTTGCCCGAACCACTGCGCCCGACAAGGCCCAGCATCGTCCCCGCGGGCACGGAAAACGTAATATCGGACAGCGCGGGCGCAGCCGCACCGGGATAGGTAAAGCCGACATCGGCAAAGGACAGCGCCCCGCTTATGGGCGGGCGCAGGCCAGTGGTGAGCGCGCGGGTCTCGGTCGGGCGGTTGAGCACGGAACCTGCCTCGGCCAGTGCGCTGCGCACTTCGTTCAGGTCATCGATCAGCCGCGCCATGCTGACAAGCGGGGCGGCCACGCGCCCGCCCAGCATCGCGAACGCCATGAGTGCCCCCGCCTCCAGCCCCGATGTGGTGGCGGTAATGGCAAGATAGGCCCCGACCAGGATGATGCCGCGATTGATGAACAGGTCCAGCGGCATGACGGCGGTGGCCACCCAGTTGCCCATGCGCCCCGCATCCAGCGAGGCGGCGACGACGCTGGCGGTCTTTTCGTCCCACACTTCCCTGCGCACCGGCTCCAGCGCCAGTGTCTTGACCGTACGGATACCCGCAACGGTTTCATGCAGGGCGGCGCTGCGGTCCATCTCGGCGCGGACCTGCCGGGCCACGAGCCGCGCCATGGCGGGCATCGCCACCACAATGACCGCCCCGATCAGCCCCGCCGCCGCCAGCGTCATCCATGCCAGCGGCAGGCTGAGCCAGAACAGGAACGGCAGCACAACCAGCAGCGTGAACAGGTCAAGGAAGGTATTGAGCAGCCGGCCGGTCATGAACTGCCGCACCCGGTAGATGGCCCCGACCCGGCCGATCACGTTGCCCGCCTGCTCGCGCTCGAAAAACTCCAGCGGCAGGGCAAGGAGCCGGTCGAACACCGCAAGCGAGATGCGCGTATCAAGCCGGGTGGTCAGCACCAGCGTGATCTCGCGCCGGGCATGGGTCAGCAGGATTTCGTAAAACGCCATGACCCCCACCAGCCCGGTCAGGGAAACCAGCGTGGCCATGGAGTGGAAGTTCACCACCCGATCGATCACCTGCATCACGATAAGCGGGGGAAAAACCGCCAGGATGCTTATGGCCATGGATGCGATGACCACATCGCGCAGCAGTCGCCGTTCCCCCAGCACCAGCCCGCGCAGCCACGCGAAATCGACTGGCGGCTCCACCACCGTACCGGCGCGCGCACCGCGCACGAGCAGCACGGCCCCGGTCCAGACCCCGCGCAGGCGCAGTTCATTGACCGCCACGGGGGCGGCGTCGGGGCTGGCGAACGGGTCGGCCAGCCAGACCACGCCGCGTGCCTCATCCGCGCCGACCATAAGCCCCGCCGAGCCATCGGCGAACATCAGCACCACCGGCGGCATGTCGCGCATGCGCACCAGCGCGCGCCAGTGCAGGTGCAGGCCACGGGCGGTGCCGCCATTTTCCTCCACCCAGCGCATCAGCACGGGAATGGAGGGGGAGCTTTCATCTGTCGCAGCGATAAAATCACGCACGTCAAGCGCCATGCCATGGAAGCGCGCCGCGCACAGCACGGCCTGCAGCCTGATCTGTTCCGGCGTGTGGCGCGATGCCGCCTGCCCGCTGGCGGCCGGGTCCGCTGAGTGGTCTGTCTGCCCCACGGCACCCCTTCCGCCCTGCTGGTTGTGGTCCTTACGGTGGCCAAACCTAGGGGCAGAAAGCTGAAGGGTTCCTTAACGGGGGTGGTTTTCGCGCCCGTTCAGGCGTCGGGCATGGCAAAACGCGCGCCCACCAGCACATCCCCCCGCAATGCCGCGCGCCATGCCTGCGCCTGCCCCACGGGCGGCAGCACCGCCACGCGCGCGAACCATTTCAGCCCCCCCGTGGCGCGCTGGCGGAACACATCCCCCAGTGTCGCGGCAACCGTCCCGCCGCGCCCTGTGCAGCACTGGCAGCCCGTCATGTGCCCGAATGCGGTTGCGGGCCGGGCGGCCACCACAACCACCCCGGCCCAGCCATGGGCGGGAATTCCGTCAGTCCCGGTCACGAGCAGGGTGTCCGGGCGCGGGACCAGACCGCTCGTGTCCGTCAGGAATTCCAGGGGGATGCGCCCATCGGCGGTCATGACTGTCTCCATTCACCGGGGCGGGGCCGGACATTGCCTCCCCTCCGGCAATGATACTGGACACCGGCTGGAAGTTGGGGGAATAAAGAGTACCAGACATACACCGGGCAATACAGGGCCGGATATTCGGGCCATGACCACGGCCCATGCCTGCTGTCCCGTCCCGCCATGAGACTTTCAGGATAACAATGACCACTCGCCCCCATCTCCTTGACGCCCTTCGTGAACAGGTTCTGCTTTGTGATGGCGGCATGGGTTCACGCGTGCAGCTTCTGGATCTGGAAGTGGAACGTGATTACTGGGGGCAGGAAAACTGCACCGAAATCCTGAACCTTTCCCGCCCCGAACTGGTGCGTGAAATCCACCGTGGCTATTTCGAGGCCGGGGCGGACATGGTGGAGACCAACAGCTTTGGCGGCACACCCATAACGCTGGGTGAGTTCGGGCTGGCCGACCGCGCGCGTGAGATCAACCGCACCGCCGCCCATCTGGCGCGCGAGGCGGCGGAAAGCTTTTCCGACGGACGGCACCGCTACGTGGTCGGTTCCATCGGGCCGGGCACCAAGCTGCCCTCGCTTGGCAACATTGATTACGACACGCTGGAAGCGGGCC
>NZ_QUWV01000210.1 GCF_003403295.1 Komagataeibacter melaceti
GGCAATGTCACCACCATCACGATCAATGTGGCCGAGATCAAGGATTACGGTCAGGCCGGGCTGAATGCTGTCTCGACCGTGCTGAGCATCGGAGCGGTCGCCAGCGGCATCGGGGCCTCGACCGTTGGTATCATCACCCTTGCCGATACCGCCCTGTCCACGGCCCTCAACAGCTTTTCCACGGCCGCCGGGTCCACGCTGACCATTTCGTACGATGATACGAACTGGAAAAGCCGGGTGGATAGCGTCCTGTCCGCCCTGACCAAAGTCGAAAGCGACCTGAGTGCGGCAATCACCGGGGT
>NZ_QUWV01000211.1 GCF_003403295.1 Komagataeibacter melaceti
GCCAGATAATGCCGCCAGTCATACACCGTGCGGCCTGGCACACCATGCGAACGCGTGATGATCCGGTCATGCACGCACAGAACCTGCCCTTCGGCGATAATGCGCAGCCTGTCGGGATAAACCCGCAGGCTGATCGGACGATTGGCAAAGGAGGCCGGTACGCTGTAGCGATTGCCTTCGAACTGGATCAGGCAGGTTGGCGAGACGCGCTTGGTCTGTTCGACAAACCCGTCAAAGGGACGCCCCG
>NZ_QUWV01000021.1 GCF_003403295.1 Komagataeibacter melaceti
GGCTGCTGGGGGGCATGGGGGGCTTTGGCATGCAGGTCTATGCCACGACCATCAGCTACCCGCTCGATATTGGCGGCAGGCCGGATTTTTCATGGCCGTCCTACATTCCCGCAACGTTCGAGCTGGCGGTACTGGGGGCGGTGCTGGCGGGAATGGTTGGCTACATGGTCGTGGTGCGCCTGCCGCGCCTGTACGACCCCGTGGATGAAAGCACCGCCATGCGCGGCGTCATGACGGGGGGATATGTTCTGGTCGTACGGTCGCCCGATGCCGCGCGGGTGCGTGAAATACTGGCCCGCCACGACCCGCTCACGATCGAGGAGGTCGCGCCATGAAACCCGCGTGGCCTGCCTGCTTTGTATCCTGCGCGCTTCTGCTGCTGGCCACCGGGTGTGACGACATGTCGAAACAGCACAAGGAAAATCCCTATGCCAGCCCCGCCAGCGCACCGGCAGAACAGGTGCCGGGCACGGTGGAATATCATGACATGCCCCATCCTGTACCCCGGCTGACCATGGCGCTGCTGCAGCGCGGGCGCAGCGAATATCACGCCTTCTGCGCGCCCTGCCATGCGGAAAGCGGAAACGGCCATGGCATGGTAGTGCAGCGCGGTTTTCCCGCCCCACCACCGCTCATGGCGACTGACGGACGGATGGGGACACCACTGCACCTGCATGATGTCATCACATCGGGGCAGGGGATCATGTACGGCTTTGCCCAGCGGATCGGGCCGGATGACCGCTGGGCCATCGTGGCCTATCTCTACGCCCTTGGGCGCAGCCAGCACGCCACACGCGCCGACATGACGCCCGAACAGCTGGCGCGCGCGCCATGAACCGCCTACGGCACATTGCGTGTGGCGTCTCGGCCATGGCGCTGGTCGCCGCCGTGGCGGGTGCGATCCGCGCGCCCCATGCGCTCTTTCCGGCATGGCTGGCGGTGTGCGCGGCGTGGATCGGGTGGCCGGTGGGCAGCATGGCACTTCTTCTGGTGCATGCCCTCAGCGGCGGGCGGTGGGGGGATATCCTGCGGCCGGGCCTGCGCGCCGGGGTGGCCACGCTGCCGCTGGGCATTCCCATGCTGATGGGGTTACTGTGGGGGGCGGGATACCTCTATCCATGGCTCCGCCCCGACGGGCAGGCGCGGATTACGAACGGTTTTTACCTCAACGGGCCTTTCGCGCTCGGGCGGATGGGCATCTACGTGCTGGCGTGGGGGAGCCTTGGGACCATATGCCTGCGCGGGGGCGATCTGGGGCGCATCGCACCGGGCGGTCTGGTCGTGCTGGCCTTTACCTCCGGCTTCGCGGCCATTGACCTGACGGAATCCCTCGACCCCCATTTCAGTTCCAGCGCCTATGGCCTAATCGCATCGGCCGGGGCGGTGCTGCTGGCCTTCGCCATGGCGGTCCTGTCCGAAGGGATGCGGGCAAATGCCACGGAACTGCGTGACCTGGCGCGCCTGCTGCTGGGGCTGACGGTGCTGTGGGCCTATCTGGATTTCATGCAGTTCCTGATTATCTGGCAGTCCAACCTGCCGGTGGAGGCCGCTTGGTACGCACCCCGCCTGCGCGGCGGGTGGGGGGCCGTGGCGGTGGCCATTGCCGGGCTGCATTTCCTCCTGCCTTTCGTGCTGCTGGCGCTGCCCCCGCTACAGGCCCGGCGGCGCATCGTCCTGCCGGTGGCGGGGTTGCTGGCCGGGATGGAAGTGCTCCGTAACTTCTGGCTGGTCCTGCCCACATGGACGCCCGCCATTTCACCATGGGCCGTGGTGGTCTGCCTTGCGTTCCTTGGCGGCGGGAGCACCGTGCTGGTTTCGTGGTGGATGGAGCGCGAACGGGCGGGAGGCGCACATGCCTGAACATTCCGCATCCGGCCACAGCGCACCATCGGATGGGCCGCCCCACCATGAAACCCGCGACATTTCCCTGCGCGCGGTCATTGCCGGGGGTGTGGCGATCGGCCTTGTCGTGGGGGGACTGGTCATTCTGGCCGATGTGCTGTTTCCGCAAAAATCGCTCGACCGGCTGCTCAAGCCACCATTCCCGGTCATCGCGCAACCGGCCTTGCAGTCCGACCCGGCGGCGGACATGGCGGTATTCCATGCGCGTGAGATGGCCCTGCTGAACGGTTTTGGCTGGACCGACACTGCCCGTGGCATCGGCCACATCCCCATTGAACAGGCCATGCAACAGATCGCACGCGAGGGCATAAGCGGCTGGCCTGCGGACGGAGGGGACGGGCCATGACCACGCCGCGCCGCGCAGGCAGGATGAAATGGGCCGTACTGGCCTGTCTGGCCGCACTGTCATGGGCCACGGCCGCCATGGCGCAGGATACCAGCGCCATGGCCGCGCTGGCTTTTACGCCCCGGCCCGGCGCATCGCTGCCGCTGGACGCCCCGTTTGCCGATACGACCGGCCAGATCCGGCCACTGGGCGCGTTCCTTGGCGGCAGGCCCGCCATCGTGTCCATGGGCTATTATGCCTGCCCCAATATGTGCGAACTCGAACGCACCGACCTGATCCATGCGCTGGCGCGTAGCGGGCTGGAAACCCCTGCCGACTATACCCTGCTGGTGGTCAGCATCGACCCCACGGAAACCCCCGCCATGGCGCGGCAGGCCCGCCGGGATGATCTGGCGCGCTTTCCCGCAGCCACAGCCGATCAGGGGTGGCATTTCCTGACCGGGGGCCCCGCCAGCATCCAGCGCCTGTCCCGCGCGGTGGGGTTCCATGCGCGCTATGACCCCGAGCTGCGGCAGTACCTGCACCCCATGGGGCTGGTGTTCGTTACCCCGGCGGGCATGGTTTCGGGTTATGTCATGGGCATCGGCTACCAGCCGGGCGACGTAAGGCAGGCCCTGGCCCACGCCGCGCGGGGTGAGCGCATTGCGGCATCGCCCATCCTGCTGCTGTGCTTCCATTATGATGAAACGACGGGGCGTTACACGCTGGCGGTTGAAAAGCTGTTACGCATCGGGGCAGCACTAACCGTGCTGATGCTCGGCTCCATGCTGGCCATGGCCCATGCGCGGGGCCGGCGGTGAGCTGGCTCCCCGAAGCCTCATCGCATGCCGGGCGGGTGGATGTCCTGCTGGCGGGGCTGGTGCTGATCAGCCTGGCGGTGCTGGGGCTGGTGTTCGGGTTGATGTTCCTCAACATCATCCGCTTTCGGGTGGGGAGCCAGATGCCCGTCCCGCATGAGGTCGTGGCCCACAAGAGCTGGCGCTTCGAGATTGGCTGGACCACGGCGACACTGGTTATTTTCTTTGCCCTGTTCGTATGGGCGGCGCGGCTGTACGTGGTGGGCTTCCAGCCCCCGGCGGGCGCGATCCAGATATACGTGACGGGCAAGCAGTGGATGTGGAAGGTCCAGTATCCGGGCGGCCAGCGCGAGATCAATTCCCTGCACGTGCCGCTGGGCCGGGCGGTGCAGCTTCTGCTCACATCGGAAGATGTCATCCATGATTTCTCGATCCCCGTGCTGCGCATCAAGCATGATGTACTGCCGGGGCGGTACCAGAGCCTGTGGTTCATCGCCACCCGGACGGGATCGTTCCGTTTTTACTGCACGCAGTTCTGCGGCATCGGGCATTCGCGCATGACCGGCACGCTGGTCGTGCTGAACAGCACCGATTATGCCGACTGGCTGGACCATACCCCCGCCAGCGGCAGTCTGGCCACGAGGGGGGAGGCCCTGTTCATCAGCAACGGGTGCAGCGGCTGCCACGTATCGGGGCGTTACCCGCCCGATGCGCAGGAGCCGGGCCGCGCGCCGTCCATGGTGGGGCTGTACGGCTCCATCGTGCCCGGCCCCGACGGGCGGCCCGTGCGGGTGGATGGCGCATTCGTGCATGACGCCATACTCCATACGGGCGCGGGACGCTTCCCCAAGGGGCGCTACACGACCGAAATGCCGTCATTCCGTGGCGTGCTGGGTGAAGATGAACTGGCGGCGCTGGTTGCGTATATCCAGACACTCTCATCATCCACACCACCGGGCATGGG
Organism: Komagataeibacter melaceti; assembly: GCF_003403295.1. GTDB lineage: Bacteria > Pseudomonadota > Alphaproteobacteria > Acetobacterales > Acetobacteraceae > Komagataeibacter > Komagataeibacter melaceti. Next base: position 4,010 of record NZ_QUWV01000021.1, read on the forward strand.
GGCACTGGCCAGCCCCCCGCGTGAAGGGAGGTGAGTGTCATGGCCCCCATGCCCGGCAGCGAACGCAATTACCTGTGGCAGGACGGCACCGTGCGGTCATGGCTGCTGACAACCGACCACAAACGCATTGCATTGCTGTACATGGCCTCCATCACCGTGTTCTTCGTGCTGGGGGGCATAGCGGCCGCCCTGATCCGGCTGCACCTGATCGTGCCGACGGGAGCGATCGTGTCGGACGAGACATATAGCCGGCTGTTCACCCTGCACGGCATTGTCATGGTCTGGCTGTTTCTCGTGCCCTCCATTCCCGTCACGCTGGGCAACTTCCTTGTGCCGCTGATGCTGGGCGCACGTGACCTGGCCTTTCCGCGCCTCAACCTGCTGAGCTGGTACCTGTTCGTCATGGCGGGGATGCTGGTGGTGTACGGGCTGTTTCGCGGTGGGCTGGAAACCGGGTGGACATTCTATACGCCGCTTTCCACCGATTATACGCAGGGAAGGGTGCTGCCGGTGGTGGCCGGCGTGTTCCTGAGCGGGTTTTCATCCATCGCGACCGGGGTGAACTTCATCATCAGCATCCACCAGCTCCGCGCGCCGGGCATGACGTGGTACCGCCTGCCGCTCATGCTGTGGGCGCTGTATGCCACCAGTGTCATTTTCGTGCTGGCAACACCAGTGCTCGGCATCACGCTGCTGCTGCTGGGGTTTGAGCATTTTTTCCATGTGGGCGTGTTCGACCCCGCCCTTGGCGGCGACCCGCTCCTGTTCCAGCACCTGTTCTGGTTCTACTCCCACCCGGCGGTCTACATCATGATCCTGCCGGGCATGGGGGTGGTGAGCGAAGTGGTCAGCACGTTCTGCCACAAGCCGGTCTTTGGCTACAGGTTCGTGGCGTGGTCCTCCATTTCCATTGCGGCCATCGGCTTTCTGGTCTGGGGGCACCATATGTTCGTGGCCGGGACATCTCTTTATGCCGCCGTGGTGTTTTCCATGCTGAGCTTCCTTGTCTCCGTTCCCTCGGCCATCAAGGTATTCAACTGGCTGGGTACCATGCATGGCGGCGCGATCAGGCTGGACACGCCCATGCTGTACGCCATGGGCTTTATCGGGCTGTTCACGGTAGGTGGGCTGACGGGGCTTTTCCTTGCCTCGCTCGCCAGTGACGTGCACCTGACACAGACATATTTCGTGGTGGCACATTTCCATTACATCATGGTGGGGGGCATGGTTTCGGCCTATTTCGCCGGGCTGCATTACTGGTGGCCCAAGATCACGGGGCGCATGTACCCCGAAATGTGGGGCAGGACGGCGGCGGCACTGCTGTTCTTTGGCTTCAACCTGACCTTCTTCCCGCAGTTCCTGCTGGGTTATGAGGGCATGCCCCGGCGGTACGCGACCTATCCGGCGCAGTTCCAGGTGCTTAACGTGCTGTCATCCGCCGGGGCCAGCATCCTTGCGCTGGCCTATGTCCTGCCGCTGGTCTATTTTACGTGGTCGCTGTTCCGTGGCGCGCGCGCGACCGACAACCCATGGCAGGCGACCGGCCTTGAATGGCGGACATCCTCCCCGCCGCCTACGGAAAACTTCGCCCAGGCCCCCATCGTCACCCATGAGGCCTATGACTACGCCGCACTGGCGCAGGCGGAGGACGCCACCCGGCGGGAGACGCCACATGGCTGAGCATCTTGCGCCCTATGACACACCCCTGCACCGTGATGAAACGGCGGTGGCAGGCATGTGGCTGTTTCTGGCCAGCGAGGTCCTGCTGTTCGGCGGGCTGTTCCTGGTCGTTCTGGTCTATTCACATACGCATGCCGCCGGATGGGCCGCCGGGGTGCGGCATACCAACCTTGCAATCGGCAGTGTGAATACGCTGCTGCTGATCAGCAGCAGCGCCATCTACACGCTGGCGACGGAGGCGGCACGGCAGGGGCATGAGCGCCGCATCATCCCCGCGGCATTGGGGGCGGCGGGGATGGGGATGACATTCCTCGTGCTCAAGGGCTGGGAGTGGCGTCTTGAGTTCAGGGAGCACCTGTTTCCCGGCCCGGATTTCGCCATTTCCGGGCCGGAGGCGGGGGGCGCGCAACTGTTCTACAGCTTTTACTTCCTCGCCACCGCACTGCACGGGCTGCACATGCTGGTCGGCATCGGGCTGATTGTGTGGGTCTGCTACCGCGTACGCACGCATGGGGGCCGCCCCGTCTCGCCCATGGTGGTGGATGTGGTGGGGCTGTACTGGAGTTTTGTCGATCTTGTCTGGATACTGCTGTTCCCGGTCCTCTACCTGATCGGGCGGGCGTGATGGCGCGTGTTGCGGCATGGTGGGGTGTGCTCGTGCTGCTGGTGGGGGCACAACTGGCCATGGGCAGGGCGGGCTTTACCCCCGGCATCTGCCTGGGCGCGTTCCTTATGGGGCTGGTCATTGTCTTCGGGTTCATGCGTATTGCGCAGGCCCCATCCCTTGCCGCGATATTCGCGCTGGGCGGGCTGTTCTGGCTGGCGATATTGCTGGCACTTGGCAGTCTGGACAGCTTTACGCGCACGAATTTCCCCGTGGGCGACAGCCTTTCCGCCCCGGCCCCGGACGGGTCGGCCGCACAGGGCGCACCGCCGTGAAAGGGCCGGTTCACGCCGTATCCGGCTGCGCTGTTTTTCATCCGCGCCGGGTAAGCCGATTGCGGGGCTGATGCGTTGAAGGCAGGTCGGGAGTTGGGGCAGGGACCACATCCATGCAGATACGGCTCGTTTCACGGCTTTCAGGCAGGACGGCATGAATGCGATTGTCCGTCTCGCCCTCGCGCGTCCCTACACATTCGTGGTGATGGCGATCCTGATCGTTTTTGCCGGTGTGCTGTCAGCCTTCCGCACGCCGAAGGACATCTTCCCCGATATCCGCATCCCCATCATCGCCGTGGCATGGACCTACAGCAACCTCTCGCCACAGGACATGTCGGGGCGCATCGAACTGCCGTTCCAGCGCGTGCTGACCACCACGGTCAACAATATCGAACATATCGAGGCACAGTCGCTGACGGGGATCGGCGTGACCAAGATCTTCTTCCAGCCGGGCACCGACATCCGCATTGCCAACGCGCAGGTCACGGCCATTGCCCAGACGATCCTCCGCCAGCTTCCCGTTGGCACCACGCCGCCGCTCATCCTCAATTACAGCGCCTCCACGGTGCCGATCGTCCAGCTTGCCCTGTCGGGCGCGGGGCTGAGCGAACAGCAGCTATATGACTATGGCTTCAACTTCATCCGCAACCGTCTGGTCACCGTGCCGGGTGCCGCCATTCCCTTTCCCTATGGCGGCCGGGTGCGCCAGATCCAGATGGACCTTGACCCCGTGCAGCTTCAGTCACGCGGGGTATCGGCGCAGGATGTGGGCAACGCCCTGACCAGCCAGACACAGATCACCCCGGCCGGCTTCGTAAAGATTGGCGAGTACCAGTACAATTTCCGGCTGAACAACGCCCCGCTTTCCGTGGACCTGCTGAACAGCCTGCCCGTGCGCACGGTCAACGGCGCGGTGGTGCGGGTGCGCGATGTGGCCCATGTGCGTGACGGCGCGACACCGCAGCAGAACGTGGTGCATGTGGACGGGCAGCGTTCCGCCCTGATGACAGTGCTGAAATCGGGCGCGACCTCCACCATCGCCATTGTGGCGGGGATCAGGGCGATGATGCCCGATGCCACGCGCGGGCTGCCAAAACAGCTCAGGCTCAAGCCCGTCAATGACCAGTCGCTGTTCGTGCAGGCCGCCGTAAACGGCGTGATACGTGAGGGCGCGATCGCGGCTGGCCTGACCAGCCTCATGATCCTGCTGTTCCTGGGTTCATGGCGATCCACACTGATTGTGGCGACCTCCATCCCGCTTTCGGTCCTGGGGGCGATTACGGCCCTGTCCGCGCTGGGGGAGACGCTGAATGTCATGACGCTGGGGGGCCTTGCCCTCGCCGTGGGAATTCTGGTGGACGAGGCCACGGTCACGATCGAGAACATCGAGCGCCATCTGGAAATGGGCAAGGATGTCCATGCCGCCATAATCGACGGATCGGGCGAGATCATCGTCCCGGCCTTCCTCTCGCTCGTCTGCATCTGCATCGTGTTTGTCCCGATGTTCTACCTGCCGGGCATCGCGGGCTTCCTGTTCGTGCCCATGGCGTTTTCGGTCATGTTCGCCATGGTCATGTCCTTCATCCTGTCGCGCACGCTTGTGCCCACCATGGCCATGTTCCTGCTCCGGCCACATGGGGAGAAAGACCGGACACGCGGCAACCCCTTCACAAGGTTCCAGAAGGGGTTCGAGCGGCGTTTCGAGACATTCCGCGCCGATTACAGCGCGCTGCTGGAAGTCGCGCTGCACCACCGGGGCTGGTTTGTGGGCGGTTTCTTCGGTTTCGCCATGCTGAGCATGGGCCTGCTGCCGTTTCTGGGGCGCAATTTCTTCCCGCAGGTCGATGCCGGAACCCTGACACTGCACGTGCGCGGCCCGGTGGGCATGCGTATCGAGGAGACATCAGCCCTGTTCCAGCGTATCGAAAAACAGATACGCCAGCGCATCCCCCCGGCGGAGCTTGAATCCATTGCCGACAATATCGGCCTGCCCACCAGCGCGATCAACACCGCCTATAACGCCTCGGGCACGATCGGCCCGCAGGATGGGGACATCATCGTATCGCTCAAGGCGGGCCATCGCCCGACCGAACAGCATATCCGCGTGCTCCGCGCCGAACTGCCCATCCTTTTCCCCCAGGCGGGCTTTGCCTTCCTGCCATCGGACATAACCAGCCAGATCCTGAACTTCGGCGCCCCCGCGCCGATCGACATACAGGTATCCGGCCCCAACCCGGACGAGACACGCCAGTTCGCCCAGCGGATACTGCGCGCCATCCGCCCGATTGACGGACTGGTGGACGCCCGCATCCAGCAGCCCGGCCATTACCCGGAACTGCGTTTTGACGCGGACCGCACGCGCATCAACCAGCTTGGCCTGACGGAGGGGGACGTGACCAGCAGCATCGCAACCGCAATCGCGGGCACAGTGCAGACAGCGCCGCTGTACTGGCTGGCCCCCCGCAGCATGGTCACCTATCCCATTGCGGTGCAGATGCCCGAATACCGGATCAGTTCGCTGGCGGACCTGATCGGGCTGCCGGTCACGGGCGTTTCGACCACGCAGCTACAGGTACTTGGCGCGCTGGGCACGATTACCCGGGGCACCACATCCCCGGTCGAGGCGCAGTACAACATCCGCCCGCTGATTGACGTGTTCGCCGCCGGGGCGGGCCGGGATCTTGGCGCCATAGCGGGGGATGTGCAGGCCGCGCTGCGGCGGCTGGACCATGACCGCCCGGATACGGTCACCGTCACGCTGCGTGGCCAGTACCAGGCCATGACAACCGCCTTTTCCGGCATGGGGTTCGGCCTGCTGGGGGCGATCGTGCTGATCTACCTGCTGATTGTCATCAATTTCCAGAGCTGGACCGACCCCTGCATTGTCGTTCTGGCACTGCCCGGCGCGCTGGCGGGCATATGCTGGATGCTGTTCGCCACGCGCACGCCACTGTCCGTGCCCGCGCTGACGGGGGCAATCATGTGCATGGGGGTGGCCACGGCGAACTCCATCCTCGTCATAACTTTCTGTCGCGAGCAGCTTGCGGAACATGGCGATACGATGCGCGCAGCGCTGACGGCGGGCAGCACCCGCCTGCGGCCTGTCATCATGACGGCGCTGGCCATGGTCATCGGCATGCTGCCCATGGCGCTGGGGCTGGGGGAAGGGGGCGAGCAGAACGCACCGCTGGGCCGGGCGGTCATTGGCGGGCTGCTGTTTGCGACCTGTGCCTCGCTGTTCTTCGTGCCGACGCTGTTCGCCACGATCTATGACTGGCGCGCACGCCACGGGACGGATGGAGCGCGCGCCCATGCCTGATACGCAGCTATTGCCGCACGCGGCCCATAAACTGCGCCCGCGATGGATCATCCTTGGCGGGCTGTGCATTTTCGGGACCATACTTGCGGTGGGCACGTTCATGCGCATCCATGCGCGCCACCAGCTTCATGCCGTCAATGTCGCGGCACTGGTGCCCACGGTAAGCATCGTGCATCCGGGCGGGCATGCGGCTGACACGCTGGTGCTGCCGGGGCTGCTGCAGGCATGGTACAGCGCGCCGGTCTATGCCCGGACCAATGGCTACCTGCGGCGCTGGTATGTCGATATCGGGCAGAAGGTGGAAGAAGGCCAGCTTCTGGCGGAAATTGATACGCCCGATGTGGACCTGCAGCTTGCCGGGGCGCGGGCGGCGCTGGGCACACGGACCGCGCAGCGCGACCTGGCGCGGATCACATCGCGCAGGTGGGACCGCCTGATTGCGCAGAACGCCGTATCCCAGCAGGAAACGGATGAACGCCGGGGCAACTTCGCCGCCAGCGAGGCCGCCCGCCACGAAGCGGCGGCGGATGTTGAACGGTTCGAGACACTGTCCGGCTTCAAGCGCATCATCGCACCCTTTTCTGGCGTGGTGACCAGCCGCGCGACCGATATCGGCGCGCTGATCGTTGCGGGCACCGCCACCAGCCAGCCACTTTTTACCGTATCGGACGTAACACGGCTGCGGCTGTACGTGCGGGTGCCGCAGGCCTATGCCGCGCGGATGCATGAAGGGTTTCAGGCACAGTTCACCGTGCCGGATTATGGCGGGCGCAGGTTTGACGCGCATCTCCTGCATTCGGCGGATGCCGTTGATTCCCAATCAGGCACCATGCTGGTCCAGCTTGTCCATGACAACACGGACAACCTGCTCAAGCCCGGCGCGTATGCGCAGATCATCTTTACATTCCGGGGGCCGGGGCCGGACGCACCGCCATCGGTCCGTATTCCGGCCAGTTGCCTGCTGTTCCGCAGGGACCAGACAACCGTGGCGCTGGTGGATGGGCAGAACCATGCCAGAATCCAGCATGTCTCGATCCTGACGGATTTTGGCACGGAGCTGGAGGTAACGGGGCTGACACCGCAAAGCCGGATCATCGACACACCACCCGACGACATAAGCGAGGGCGACCCGGTCCGGCCGCATGAGGGCCAGCATGCACCCTAACTGGGGCAGGGGGGCCATGTTCATCCTGTCCGTGCTGTGCGGGTGTAATATGGCCCCGCGTTACAGGAAACCCGTGGTGGCCGACCTTCCCGCCACCTACCGGGAGACGGGACCATGGACACCCGCCCAACCTACCGATGCCGCACAGCGTGGGGCGTGGTGGTCGGTCATGGGGGATGAAAGGCTGAACCGGCTGGAGGACAGGATCGAGCATGGCAGCCCGCAACTGGCCGCCGCCGTGGCGCGCTATGCACAGGCCCGCGCCCTTGTCCGGCGCGCGCGGGCCGATTTCTTCCCCCAGATTGACGCCACGGCCACCGCGCAGCGTGAGCGCGCGCTGTTTGCGGCCACGGGCAATTATTATGAATACCGGGAGTATGAGACGGGCGGCACCATATCATGGGAGCCTGACATATGGGGGCGTATCCGCAACCTGGTGGCTGCCGCACGGGCGAATGCGCAGGCCAGCGCGGCGGACCTTGCCGCCATCCGCCTCAGTCTGGAGGGCGAACTGGCGGATGACTATTTCCAGCTCTGTGGCCTCGATGCACGGATCAGCCTGCTGCAACGGACCGTAGCCGCCTATACGGCGTCGCTTGACCTGACGACACGGCGCTTTGTGGGTGGGGCCGCGAGCGAACTGGATGTCGGGCGCGCGCGGACCCAGCTCAGCGCCACGCAGTCCCGGCTTGAGCAGCAGGTTGCTGATCGGGCACTGGTCGAACATGCCATCGCCGTGCTGGTGGGGGAGCAGCCCTCCATTTTCGTTATTGCAGCCGTGGACAGCCCGGTGCCCGTGCCCCCCATTCCGGTAACGGCGCCGTCGCGGCTACTGGAACGCAGGCCCGATGTCGCTGCGGCCGAACGGCGCATGGCGGCGGCCAATGCCCGGATCGGGGTGGTGCGGGCCGCATTTTTTCCCAATATCACGCTGGGGGCGACGGGTGGCTCGGCCAGTGTGACCAGCACCCTTCTGGCGGCGGGCAGCGGTGTGTGGGCGCTTGGCCCGGCGCTGGCCACGCTGGCCATATTCGACGGAGGCCGCCGGTTCGCCAATCTGGCCCTGACCCATGCGGCCTATGCCGAGGCCGCGGCAAATTACCGGCAGACGGTGCTGACCGCCTTTCGTGAGGTGGAGGACCAGCTTGCCCTGCTGAACAACCTGGCCGATGCGTCCGCACAACAGCAGGAGGCGGTCGTGGCGGCAACGCGCACCACCTATCTGGCAACCCTTCAGTATCGGGAAGGAGCAGTGGATTACCTGCAGGTCGTGATTGCCCAGACCGCTGAATTACAGAGCCGCGAGGACCTGATTACAATCAACACGCGCCGCCTCATGGGTGGAATTGACCTGATCCGCGCCATGGGGGGAAGCTGGCGCAACGGCTGAAGCGGCAGTCGGGCCGGGCATGCAGGTGGCGGCCATACGGTGCCGCTCAATGCCGCCGCCACCCGCCGCGCCGCCAGACATAGCCACGCTGGTACCAGACCCAGCGCCCCGGCGCCCAGACATAACCCCGGCGCGGGCGGGGCACCACTTCATAGCGCGGGGGTGGCGGGGGCGGACGCCGCACGATCACACCGGGAG
>NZ_QUWV01000212.1 GCF_003403295.1 Komagataeibacter melaceti
TAGCCGATGTCCTTTACCGCATCACGCGCGCCCTGGATGAGCTTCTCCGGCGTGACGGAGGCCGGACCGCGCACTTCACCAGCCAGAATGATGCGGTTGGTGGTGACCATCGTTTCACACGCAACGCGCGATTCACCGTCCGCGGCCAGAAATGCGTCGAGAACGGTATCACTGATCCGGTCGGCGACCTTGTCAGGATG
>NZ_QUWV01000213.1 GCF_003403295.1 Komagataeibacter melaceti
GCATCTACACACCCGCCACCACGCCCGCCACCCCGGCGGCCTGACCCATTCCCGCCCGCCACGCCTGTCCAGCCGCCCCCCGGGGCGGTTTTTTTATTGTCGAGGAAACAGATGAATGAAGACATGACGCGCCCCGCCGCGCCACGGATGCCATCCGCCCGCTGCGCCACGGTGGAGGACCTGGCGCGGGTGCGCGAACGGCTGGCGAAGGTGGAGGGCGGGCACGACAACCTGCGTGAGGGCCTGACCACGCTTTCGCAGCAGTTTTCCGACCTCAGGCGGGATCTGACACGCACCGTGGCCGACACGGCGGCGCAGACCCGCCGTGAGATCATGCAGCATGTGGATGACATGACCGGCACCGCCAGCGCGCGTGATGCCGAAATATCGGGCAGGCTCTCACGCATTGAGGGCGGGCTGAAGCTGACATCATGGATGAGCATGACGTTCATCGTGCTGGCCACCGGCCTGCTGGGCTGGGGGCAGGTGGGGGATGCCGCATGGTCGCTGTGCCGGCGCGCGCTGGGGTACGGGCCATGAGCGGCCTGTGCCTGGCGCAGCTCAAGCGCGGGATCATCGCCCCGGCGCTGGCCCATATCGGGCTTGGCGGCGATGCGGCGGTCAACCTGCTGGCGGGCACGGCGCTGGTGGAAAGCGGGCTGGCATATACGCGCCAGATCCACGGCCCGGCGCTGGGGCTGTGGCAGATGGAACCGGCCACGCATGATGACATATGGGCCACTTTCCTGCCGGATGTGCGGTTATCGCTGCTGCGTGGGGCGGTGCTTGACCTTGCGGCGCACTGGCCCGCGCGGCTGGCGCAGCTTGCGGGCAACCTGCCTTACGCCTGCGCCATGGCCCGGCTGAAATACTACCGCGCGCCCGAACCACTGCCCGCGGCCACGGATGCCGCGGCCATGTGCCGGATGTGGAAGGGCACCTACAATTCCAACCTTGGGGCAGGGGCGGCGGATGCGCGACACGTCGCCCTGTTCCAGCAGGCCATAGGGGCATGACATGGATACAGCCGCGAAATGCGGTGGCATCGGGGCGGTTGTCCTGCTGCTGCTCAATGAAGTGCCGGAACAGTACACGCTGTACGCCGCCGTCTTCGTCCTTGCCTGTGCAGCGGTGTCCGCGCTGATTCCGCCGCCGCATGCGGGCAGCAGGTGGGCCGTGGCCTATCAGGTCGTGAGCACCATCGGGCTGAACATCGGCTGGGCGGAGAACCACTTCAAGCCCGGCCAGAGCGGCGTGCGCGTGCCCGTGGCCGACAAGCCCGCCGCCAAACAGGCCGTAAGTGCCGCAGGCATTACGGTGCTGAACAGAAAGGGCAGGGCCGAACCCCCGGCATAAACGCCCGCTGTCCCCTGCCACATAAACGGAGAATACCGATGGACCCGAACATCTCCCGCCGGTGCGTGCTGCGCGCCGGGGGCGGCATGCTGGCGGCTGGCCTGCTGGCAGCCTGCCAGGTTACGAAATCCGGCAATGTCACCACCCTTACGCTCAACGTGGCCGAGATCAGGGATTACGCCCAGGCCGGGCTGAACGCGGTCTCGACCGTGCTGGGCATCGGGGCGGTGGCCAGCGGCATTGGCGCTGCGGGTGTCGGGGTCATTACGGCCGCCGATACCATCCTGTCCGCCGCGCTGGACAGCTTCTGCACCGCCGCCGGGTCCACGCTGGCCATTTCGTATGATGACACGAACTGGAAAAGCCGGGTGGACAGCATCCTGTCCGCGCTGGGCGGGGTTGAAAACGACCTGAACGCCGCGATTACGGGCGTAAGCGGCAGGGTTCCCGGCCCCGACCTGTCCAGCGCCAGCACCGCCCTGAACGCGCTGGGCACCATTGTCGCGGCCTTCCGTGCGCTGCTGGATAGCGTGGGTGCGCGGCACAGAACCATGGCCACCGCCGCGCCCGCACCCGCACAGGTGCGCCAGGCGCTAGGGGTGCTGGGGGTAGTGGCGCCATGACCCCCTTTGCACAGGGGGTCATGGCCGGCGCGGGCGGCACTGTTGTCCTGATCGGGTTGCTGGTCATTATCCCGATCAGGCTGCATGCGCTTTATATGGCGCGGCAGTTGCGGGAGTGAGGGGGCTGTTCGGTACGGTTTTGTCTGGTGGGGAAAGGGGGG
>NZ_QUWV01000214.1 GCF_003403295.1 Komagataeibacter melaceti
GATATCTGACAAAAAATGCCGCCCCCTGAGGCGGCTTTTTTGCGTCCTGAATTCCACCGCAGGAAATACATAGGAAACAGACGGAAAGGTACCGGGGCGCAATTTTGTCCACTTTCATAAATGCGTGATTTAAGAGCGGGGCACCCTGTCGCCTGTTTCGGGGTATCATTCTAGGCTTGGCGAGTCAGGACAGTCTGCCCTTCTGCTGTCCGTATCAGGAGACGCACAAGCAGCCATGGCCGCAGACGAACTCACGGGACTGATCCGTTATCTCGGTCAGGAGGACTGGCAGGAGTGTTTTGGCGAAGTGCTCGGCGATCACATCGGTCCGGCGCTGGAAGCGGGCGACATCTCCTTCGAGGATCTGGCGGAGATGATCGGCCCTGACGTTGCCATGACGCTGTGGGGCTGCGCTTTCGAAGATTTTCTCGGGCAGGACTGGGACGATGGCCGGAACTTCGTCGACGTTTACCTCAAACGGCGGGGTTGGAAGGAAGGGCCGCGCAACAGCGCCTAAATGCGTTCCCTCAAGGCTTCGGTCATGAGCCTGTATGAAGTCTCGGATATCAAACCCGGCCAGAGCCTGATGGCGCGTGACCTGCTGCGGGGTGGGGAACCCGTTCTGGTGCATGAAGGCACGGCTACCCGGACGCTGGAACAGTGGGACCGGATTGCAGCACGTCTCGTGCCATCTGATGGAAAGACCATTCTGGCAGGCGGGCTACTCGCCTATTCACGGGGTGCCTGCGAAGATCTGGCTGCGAACTTTTACCGGGCTCTGCGAAAAAGACGGGGCAAGGCCGAGTTTCCGAAAGTCGATACGCAGACGCTGCATGAACTTGCGCCGATGTTCACGCTGACCTGGCTGTTTCGGACACTGGAGGACATGACCCGACAGATGGAGGGGCCAGCGCCGTTCAATGGGGACGGAGAGGATTTGGTCTTCCACGAAGTGTGTTTCCCGCTGGCAAAGGGCGTGACACAGAAGACTGGCGGACGTGCTTGACGGGATCATGGCCCTGCGACCTGAAAACCGGTCATTCTGGAACTGGCTGAAAGAGCCGATGAGCAATTCCGTGGGCAAGGCTGGACGAGATGAAAACAGGCGGTTCCTGCGCACCGAGATGGATGATGGTGCGATCGTGCTGGGCACGCTGGATCTGAAGGGGCGGCAGTTGCGGCTGCAGGTGAACTCGAAAGAGCGTGCCGAACGTGGCCGTGCCATGCTGCAGGCTGGTCTGGGAGATCTCGTGCGTGCTCCGCTCACGCAGATCATGACGCCGGTGCAGGCGATGGAAGACCGGGGGACGCATGGACGTGAGGTCTCGCCAGAACTGCAGATCCCGCCCGAGGAGGAAGCCCGGATTATCGGGCAGATGCTGGAGCGGCACTATCGGCAGGTGCTTGATGAGCCTGTTCCGGCTCTGGGGGATATGATGCCACGTCAGGCCGTCCAGACAGCCTCAGGGCGTAAAAAGGTGGCCATCTGGTTGAAGGATATCGAAAACACTACGGTCCACGCCCAAGGGAGTGGCGGTGCCATGGCTGCCTACGATTTTGGGTGGATGTGGCACGAACTCGGAATCATCAGGCTCAGGAAATAGTCCGCTTACGCCTCATCTGAGACATTCAGCGGTTAGAAAATTTGCCTAAAACCGGATAGTCTAGCACTTTATATTCAGCTTTTTCACAGAACGAATAAAAATGGACATATTATGACGAGATTAAATGAAGATATAATTTTTTCTAATATGCAAAAATCCCTTCATTCTCTATATACAGATTTTCGCGCTAAATTAGTAGAAAACAAAGTCTTGTTTCCTGACGCTTCTGCGCCCTATTTGCTGAATCCAAAACCAGAATATGCTCACGCTGATTTTAGAGTCCTCTTTTACGGACAAGAACCATTGGGATGGAACTGGAGTAAAGAGAACTGCAAAGAATATCCAGCTTATGGGACCTGGCCTTACTCAGACATCTGCTCTTATGACGATTTTCTCACCCATTCTGATTCAGTCGATGCCCTTATGGAAGGCTATAAAAGATTCGATAATGCGACACATCAACCTAGGAACAGAAATAGTCCATTTAATCGTGCATTCAGGCAAGTCAAGGAAATTTGCGGCCCCGGAATTATGGTCAGCAATGTTTGTAAGATGTCTTATCAGAGCGACAGCGGCACAAGTTATCTGAAATCTCCAGAGCCTCTTCGAAAGAAATTTGATCCTTATCAGAACAAATTACGAATCGATGAGATAAATATTCTTTCCCCTAACGCAATTATGTTCTTCACTTCCTCCAAATACGACGATCTAATATGGTCCGGGGTGCCAGAACTTTCTCTGGTTCCCGCAAAGGATGGAGAAAATGAATGCCGTATTGGTAAATTTATATCTCCTTATTTACCTTGCCCTATTTATCGTACCTATCATCCTACATATTTGCAACGCAGTGGAAAATGGGAATGGATTCGCTATATATGTGACTTGGCTATGACGGCGAGAAATTTCTGAATTATAACTATTTGTTTTCTTTCTGGGAGACGGGCCTGATAATGTTACCATCTGAAGGTAGTATAGGAATATTTTGGCTTGTATCTGAAAAGGGAAATTCCCGATTTCTTCTTGACCGACGTCCGCTCAGTCAGGGGGAAACATATGGCAATGCAATGACGTGGGGCGGACATTACGAATTCTGGGAGCAGATACGTTCCGGGTGCATGAAGGAATGCTCCGCAGTTCCGCAGTGGTCCGAATACGAGGAGTGGCCACGAGGTCGGGTCGTATATAATATTCGAGAAAACATCTTCATCGTTTATGCGGATAGAAAATTGCTTACCGATGAAATGAAACGAGAAATTAGAAAAGCGTTCTCCTTGCCGACTTTAAATACACGGTACTCTCCCGACAATCATTACATTAGCATAAGGTCCGTAATGCTTCCACAACTGAACGGCACATAACTGACATTCCGCTCTCCCCCACGTTCCAACGTAAGCACTGAAGCTGATTTTCGTCCTCTGGTAGCCCCTTGATAGGCGTCACAGCAGCCGAGAACCCCAAAATTATCGTGAGGAGTCCTCCTCAGCCGGAATCCAGAGAGCCAGTCAAATTGTCCAATCAGCCTAATCTCGAAGCTCTTAATAAAAGCTGCGAACGCAGCATTACAAAAATGAGTGACGACGAGGCACTCGAACATATCGGTCGGCTGATCGACGATTCCTGTGATGCTGCATTTGAACGTGGTGCGAAGCGCGCATTACACTTGCTTGATGAGCTTACAAAGAGACCACTCACCGAAGAAGTGGCCGTGTTGGCGGAATATTTCCGGGCTAATGCGTGGACCATGCGATCGCAGATTGCTAATATTCGGCAATCTTCATCTTGGGATAGTGTGGAACTTCAGGGAGAGATGTTGGCGTTCACGCGCGCAGCCAGCCATCCCGGGTTCATGAAACTTGATAATGGACGGCGCTGCCAGATACTGACCAATCGTGCCAATCTGCTCGACAGGGTCGGTCGCTCGATCGATGCAATCGCCGGTTGGGACGAGGCGCTCCGCATTGATCCGCACTTCGCGAAGGCTCTCGGTAATCGCGGTGCCGGACTTAGGCAATATGCCGGTATGATCGACGACAATCGAGAGCGAACCATTCTGGCGCTCCATGCCTATGACAGCCTCTGCAAGGCGATGGCGCCGGATGCGGTGTATGACTCTGTCGACTTTCTGCCCATCATTGCGCAATTCAAGGACATGGCCAAGGTGTTGATTTTCACTGAGAACTGACCCGGGTTTTTCATCAGGAATTGACCCATCCAGCTGCTATTTCAGGCATAGTCGGGCGGGCGGTCAAGAAGAGGAGCTGTCCTTTCTGTTTTTTGACGCGGCGATGCTGGCGCGGAACCTGTGGCTGTCATTTCCTGTCTCGAGGATATGACAGTGATGGGTCAGCCGATCGAGGAGCGCCGTTGTCATCTTCGGGTCACCAAAGACGTCTCCCTATTCACTGAAGCTCAGATTGGTTGTGATGATGACACTGATGCGCTCGTAGAGGCGGCTGAGCAGATGGAACAGCAGGGCGCCGCCAGACGCGCTGAGGACGCTCGCTGGCATGGACCTCGGTGATGCTCCGGGCCAGTTCGATATGCTGCAGCCGTTCCCAGCAGTCCAGGCAGCGGGCTTCCAGCCAGGCATTCAGTGCCCCCAGAGCAGGAAAGGCAGGCAGATCCTGCCAGATCTGGCGTCGGGCATCCTGCACGGTCTTCTCGATCTGCCCTTTCTCCCATCCCGCTGCCAGATTGCAGAAGGTCGTCTCGAATAGATAATGGCTGGCCAGGGCCATGAAGCGCAGATTGACCTGACGTGCCTTGCCAGAGCCAATCCGGTCCACAGCGGTCTTCATGTTGTCAAAAATACCCCGCTGTGGCACGCCAGCGAGCACGCGGAAGGCCTCGGTAAGCGCATCAAAAAGCATCTCGTGGGTCTGCAGGGGATAGGCCCTGAGTATGAAGGCCCGGCTGAA
>NZ_QUWV01000215.1 GCF_003403295.1 Komagataeibacter melaceti
CAGATGATGCCGGGGAGTGTGGAGGCATGGGTCAAATCTCGATGAAAATTTCCGCCCTACCCGGGTCAGTTCTCAGTGAAAATCAACAATGTGTCTTTTCCATCATCAATATTAAGGAGGGTCTTTGTGATTTCTGGAGTTATTCAGGCGGCTTCCGGCCTGACCCGCTCCAACTGAACGTAGTGCTCCGCCCGTTCATTGAGCCGGGAGGCAATATCTTCTGGCGATCCATTCCGGCCGTCCCAGTCCCCGAGCAGTTCCCACCCGGCATACAAGGCGATATACCGGCGCCTTTCCGGATCTTCGGAATAGTTGGCCAGCAGATACCGTGCGCCATCGGGTACCACCATCCCGTCATGGGCAAGACCGTCAAACAGACGTTCAACGCCGTTTTGTGGCTGCTTCACATCCCGATAGCGCCACCCATGGCATTTAACCAGGGCGGCAAGCGTCTGATCGGAATAATGTGCGTCTTCCGGTTCCGCCGCCCCGCCTTGCGCGAGGTGAGGCACATTGCCTATCGTCTTTCCCACGTCGGACATGAACTTTACCTTCATTTCTGGCGCAGTCCCGGCGTGGTGTGAGGGCACCTGCCGGGGCGCTTGGGCCGGAAGGGCCAATCCCTCCCGACAAGAAAAACTTAGTACGGACACCAAAGAAACTCAAGCATAAAACGACAGAAAACCGCCAATAAAGGCCGTTTTTATTTGCGTTATTGTGTGTTTTTTCGGTTGAAATGAAAGTCAAAATGTCGGTTTTACTAGACCATATCCTGCCGGGGTTCCGGGGCGGCGAGCGCCCGGAGACGGTGACGGGAGTGAAGGGGATGGAGGCGTTTTTCTGAGCCACATCCTGCCCCCGGGCATGACGGTGGCGCGGACAGGGGGTCACGACCGGAGCGGCCCGAACAAGCCGGTCGGCCTGCGGGTGGCGCGGGGCGACGCCCTGCGACACACGCAGGACGGCCAAGGCGCAGGGAGGGTCGCGGAGCCGCGCAGCGGGGCCGAAGGCCGTCCTGGCGCCCTGGCCGGGGCACTGTCACACTGAAGCTGGATGCGCGGCCGTAATCCCCGTAACGGGCCTCCCTGGCGCGCCGCAGGCGTGACAGGGGGGTTGAGGAGCCGTCACGCTCCCCGATCCATTTTTCGACTTCATGCCGATCATGGACAAGGATGTGGGGGAGCATTAGCGCGAACGCGGACAGACCCCGCAGGGGGCTGGACTTCTCCTGGCGGCGCAGCCGTCTGGAGAAGCTTGGCGACCGAACCCGAAGGGCCACCCGCACCTTCTTTCGTGTCCGACCTTCCGGAGAGCGGATGATGCCCCATGGTGCTGCGAACCGGACCCACAACGGCTTTGGCTAGAACGTCCCTGTCAGGGAAATCCTTTCCCAGGATGAAGGCAACGGTCCCCGGCGGACCGACCAGACAGAGACAGGGGAGCCAGCGACAGATGCGGGTGAAGTGGATACAGGAACAGCCGGAACAGATTGGGGACATGCATGACGGGCCGCACCCCGACCCGGCGATGGCGAGCTCTCTGGCGTGGCTGAAGCCAGCGCCAGCGTCAAGCATGGCGACGCAGCGTCTGGCGCTTCGTTTCCGTGAGGAAGTTCCGGTTTCCGGGCGGATCGAGATGACCTGGGCGGGCTGGCGTTATAGTGCGGCGCGCGAAGAATGGAGCGTGGTTGTGACGGCAGAGACCGATCGGCTACGGCATGCGGAATGGGCGCGGTTCAAGGCGGCATGGAATGGACGAGCGCCGGACCCGCCAACCCTGCCGGGCAGTCTCCGGGACTGAATGTATCCGTATTTTTTTTCCTGATGCCTTTATGGCGTCGCCCGCGCGGTCAGGTCCGTAGCATCCTGAACAAGCCAGGCCGTCATGCGTATGGGGCGAGGCGATGCCTTGCGCCATACGCATGACGGCCTGAGCGTGGAGAGGGATGCGAAGCCGCGCGAGCGGGGCCGGAGGCCGACTTGACGGCGCGGGCGACGTTTCCGACGCTGGACCATGGCGTATGCGCCGCACGAACAGCCAAGGCGCCCCGAGGGGCCGCCTCTGGTGTGGTGTATGGTATCAAAGGGATTTGCGCAGTCGGGCCAGCCGGTTCGCGATCGGGCCAAGTGCTACCGCCACGATTCCAGTGAACAGGCAGAAGGGGACGGCAATCGTAAGAATGGAATGGGCCAGATCCATGTTCCAGTCCTCCTTTGTGTCAGAGCGACTGCCGCCATTTTGCAAGTCGGCTTGCAATCGGCCCCAGAGCCAGACCGAAAAGAAGCGTAAAGACGGCGAAAGGCACCACGATGCCGAGGGTGCTGAGCGTGAAATTATCCATTGTTGTCTCCTTTCGACGAGACAGCATCATTCCCGGAATCATATGGGATATACGCCAGAAGAGTCAAAGAAATGCCCTCAAAGATCAGGGACAGGAGACAGGCCACCAACACATGAGAACGGTTTAACGCGGTGTAATCCGTAATCATGGGCGTGAGAAAACCCACGCCCACCGCCCCGAGGGCCAATGTCTGGAAAGCCCCGGCAAGGGCCTTGAGTCTGTCTTCCCTGTGTTTCGGGGTCTGGGGCGGGGGGAGAAGCGCGCGCAGGATACGGCGGGCGGTGGCGTGGGTATCTGGCATTTTGTGTCCATTTTGGCACGGAAGGGGTGCCGGGCCATATGGCCCGGCTGGCTGGATCAGAAGCCGAGGGCGTCATTCCTGAGCGCCGCCGCCTGCTCCGACACGCTGCGGCGGTTATTTCCCACGTAGGGCTCCCATGCCTGCCCCATCAGTTCCTCGTATGCGGCACATGCCCCGGCGGCCACGCAGGCGAGAGAGTAGGCTTTTGCGGCGTGCTGCGCCGCGATTTCACGCAGGCCGTCCACCCGGTTCGCGCCGCCGTCGATGCCCATGCGGTCCTCGTCGCGGTGTTCGTTGGAAAATGCGTTCACGGCATCTTTCGCGGCCAGACGGCGCTTTTCGTAGAACTCCGCCGCGCCGTAGGCGGAGCGCACAAGGCCGTCAACCACCCGGTCGAGGTGGATTTTAAGCCCCTGATAATTCGGCTCCCCGCGATACATGGTGACAAGAACCGGCGCCAGTGTGGTGTACTGGTCGCGGATCATGTTGCTACCCAGCCCGGTGAGTTCGTCGGCGTCCCCGGCCTCGATGCCGAAAGAGCTGGTGATCTTCGCCATCTGGTCGTCATTGGGCGCAAGGTTCTGTACGTCCGCCAGAGACGGGGCGGCATAGCCCTTTGCGCGGGCGCGGGCTTCGTTCGCACGGCGGGCCTCGGCGGGGGACGCCTTGCCAGCGGGGGCGTTGTGGGCGATGGTGTTTGCAACGTCGGACATGAACTTGACCTTCATTTCTGGCGCAGTCCCGGCGTGGTGTTCGCTGCACCTGCCGGGGCGCTTGGGCCGGGAGGGCCAATCCCTCCCGACAAGAAAAACTTAGTACGGATACCCAAGTAACGCAAGCATAAAACGGCAGAAAACCGCCAATAAAGGCCGTTTTTATTTTCGTTATTGTATGTTTTTTCGGTTGAAATGAAAGTCAAACTGTCGGTTTTACTAGACCATATCCTGCCGGGGTTCCGGGGCGGCGAGCGCCCGGAGACGGTGACGGGAGTGAAGGGGATGGAGGCGTTTTTCT
>NZ_QUWV01000216.1 GCF_003403295.1 Komagataeibacter melaceti
CCGCCGCGGCAAAGGCAGCCTGCGCCACGGCCATGCCGCGTGCCCGCAGGGCCGCGATTTCACTGACCAGCACCACACCGTTGAGGATTGCCACACCGAACAGCGCGATAAAACCAATCCCCGCCGAAATGCTGAACGGCAGGCCGCGCACCGTCAGCGCCACAACGCCGCCGGTTGCCGCCACCGGCAGGTTGATGAAAACCAGAAGTGCTGGCCGCACCGCGCCAAAGGCCACCACCAGCAATGCGAAAATCAGGCCAAGGGCAATGGGCAGCACGATTTCCAGCCGCAGCACCGCCGATTGCAGGTTACGGAACTGCCCGTCCCACTGCACGGTGTAGCCGGCCGGCAGTTTCACGTCCCGCGCCACGCGGGCCTGTGCTTCGGCCACGTACCCCGCCAGGTCACGCCCGCGCACATTGGCCTGCACCACCATGCGCCGCCGCACGCCATCGCGGCTTATGCGCGGCGGGCTATCGACTTCATGTACATGCGCTACCTGTGACAGCAGGACATGCCCCTGTCCGTCCATCCGCCGGACCTGCAGCGCGCCGATTGCGGCCGCCGAGATCACGCGCCTCGGGTCAAGGCGGACCTGCGTGCTGATGATGGCACTGTCCACGATCACCGGCCTTGTGCCGATATGCCCGCCCACGGCTTCCACCGTATCCAGAATGTCCTGCACCGCCACATTGCGGCTGGCAGCCTGCGTGCGGTCAATGTCAGCCACGATCAGCGGCACGGTGCCATCGCCCGCCGCCGCCACGTCCGCCGCACCCTTCACGCCCGACATCGCCACCACCACCCGGTCGCCCAGATCGGCCAGCTTCGTCAGGTCATCGCCAAAGATCGAAACGGCGATCTGCGTCCTGACACCCGACAGCAGGTCGTCCATACGCATCTGTACCGGCTGGCTCCATGAATACAGCGCGTCAGGCAGTTCACGCCGCAGGGTGTCATCCATCGCGGCCACAAGCCCGGCCTGCGTGCGGGCGGTCTTCCAGGTGGCGGGCGGGGTGAGGAAGATGAAGCTGTCGGTCTCGTTCACGCCCATCGGGTCGGTGGGGATGGCGGACGTGCCGGTATTGCTGACCACCGCCTTCACTTCGGGGAAGCGGCGCAGGATCTGCTCCTGTTTCGTGACCGAAGCCAGCACGGTGTCGAGCGAAGCCGAAGGCAGCCGCGTGGTGGTGACGGCAAGTGCGCCCTCATCAAGCTGCGGAATGAACTCACCGCCCAGCCGCATCGCGAGCCCCGCCGAGATGGCCAGCACCGCCAGCGTACCGCCAAACAGGATACGTGGATGGGCCTCCCCCCATGTCACCATATGGGTATAGGGGCGGCGCATGAAGGCGATCAGCCGCGTATCCCCCGCAGGCCGCACGTCCCCCAGCGCCAGGGCCGCAAGAACTGGCACGCAGATGAAGCAGTACGCAAGCGACGCCAGCAGCGCCATGATGACCGTCTGTGCCATGGGGCGGAACATGTGTCCCTCGATCCCCTGCAGGGTCAGGATGGGCAGGTAGACCATGATGATGACCAGTATGGCGAACCCCACCGGACGCATGACCTGCTGCATGGACGAGATGATCAGCGGGATGAATTCCGCCCCCGGTTCTTCCTCCCGCCGCGACAGGACATGTTCGATCACCACCAGCGAGCCATCGACGATCATGCCGAAATCAATCGCGCCAAGGCTGAGCAGGTTGGCCGAGATGCCGAACTGCCGCATCCCCGCCATGGTGCAGACGAGGGCGACCGGAATGACCGAGGCAATGACCAGCGCCGCCTGCCAGCTTCCGATCACCACCACCAGTACGCCCACCACCAGCACCGCCCCCATAACCAGGTTGTCGCGCACGGTGGCAATGGTCTGCCCGGTCAGGGTGGCGCGGGTGTAATAGGGTTCGATTGTAACCCCCGAGGGCAGCGCCTGTCTGATACGCGGCAGGGCGCGGTCTATCGCGGCAAGGGTGGCGTTAGAACTGGCCCCGCTTTCCATCATCACCACGCCGATCACGATCTCGCCCTGCCCGTCACGCGTTACCGCCCCCAGCCGGGTCCGTGCGCCCGTGGTGATGCGCCCGAGGTCGCGCAGCCGCACCGCCGAACCATCGGCGTTGGTCCGCACGGCGATATTGCCAAAATCCGCAAGGCTTGCAACCAGCCCGCGCCCGACCACGCTCTGCTGTTCGGCATGGTGGGTGATCCACCCGCCGCCGGACGCAGCGTTACCGGCATCCACCGCGCGATAGACCTCGCCCACCGACACGTTGGCCCCGATCAACCGCGCGGGATCCAGCGTCACCTCATAGGTTTCTTCCGCGCCCCCATTGACGTTGACATCCACCACGCCGGGGACAAGGCGCATCTGCGGCACCACGGTCCAGTTCATGATGCGGTTTAGGTCCATGAGCGAGCGCCCGGCGCCACGGATCTGGAACTGCATGATCTCACCCATGCCCGTGGCCAGCGGTCCCATGCTGACGGTAACGCCGGGCATGGATATGTTTGCGCGCGCCTGCTGTATGCGCTCGTTTACACGGGTGCGGTCCAGGTTGAGGTCGGTCCCGTCGGCAAACTGCACATACACCACCGACACCCCGCCACGGGAGACGGAGCGCAGGTCGGTCATGCCGGGAATACCGGTCATGCTGGCCTCGACGGGAAAGGTGATGAGCTTCTCCACCTCTTCCGTCGCGAGGCCGGGGGCCACGACCGAGACGAGGACCTGTTTGGGCGAAATATCAGGCACCGCCTCCACCGGCAGACCCAGAACCGCCATGATGCCAGCCGCCAGCAGCAGGCCAAGCCCGCCGAGCACCAGCATGCGCGCGCGCAGCAGGGCCTCGAGATACCTGCGCGTCATCAGTCCGCGTCCATCCCGGCAAGGCCGATGACCGAACGCAGGGCGAAGCTGCCGTGGCCCACGACCGGCTCGCCCTCTTTCAGGCCGGAGCGGATGACCGCCTGCCGCCCGTCATCCAGCGCCACATCGACCACGACGGGGCGGTAATCGGTTACGCTCACCCGCACGAACACGACGCTACGCCCATCAATGCGCTGGATGGCTTCGGACGGCACGACAATACCCGCCACGCTATCACGCTGCGCCAGCGTGGCATCCAGCACCATGCCGGGCATCAGCGCGCTGTTGGGGTTGACAACACTGCTTATGACCCGGACCAGTCCGGTCAGCGGGCTGGCCATGCCATCCACCGTGTCGATGCGCGATATCACCGGGCCACTGGCCACCTGTGTCACCTGCTGGCCACCCGGTGCGATCCGTGCGGCCTGATCGGGTGCTATATCCGATATGATCCAGACATGGGACAGGTCGGCCACGGTGGCCACGTCCATGGTCGGATCCACGTCGCCTGCCACTGACGTACCGATCGTCTGCACCATGCCATCGACCGGGGAAATCAGGGTGGAGGTTTCATCTTCTGTACCCCGGCTGTCCTGTTCCGATGGCGAATTGAACTCCTCGGCAAAGCGGTGGCCCAGCGTGTCCATGTCCGCCTGTCGCGCGCGCAGGCTGGCGTCCGCCTGCGCCAGCGCGTCCTGCCTGCGGCGCAGTTCGGCCATGGATATACTCTCGCCCGCCAGTGCCCTTGCCCGCTGCACCGCGCCCGCCGCATCGGCTTGGGCGGCGACAGCGGCCGTGAGCGCCGCGCGCATCTGAACGGCCTGCAGGCGCGCGACATGCAGGGAATGATCCTGATAGCGCACCAGTGCCTGCCCGCGCGCGACATGCATGCCCGGCTGGACCGGCACCGCCAGCACCTTGCCACTGCCCGCCGGGTGGATATGCACGACCCGCG
>NZ_QUWV01000217.1 GCF_003403295.1 Komagataeibacter melaceti
GCCTGCCCGCGCGCGACATGCATGCCCGGCTGGACCGGCACCGCCAGCACCTTGCCACTGCCCGCCGGGTGGATATGCACGACCCGCGTCGTATCGGGCATGACCCGGCTTACGATCGGCAGCACGGGCGCAACCGTGCCGGGCGTGGCCGTGACGACACTCACACCTTCATTGGCGACCGCCGCCGCATCCAGCTTCACGATCGGGGGCAGCGCTCCTTCCTCCGCCCGGGCAGGAAGGCAGCCGGCCCCCAGAAGCAGCAGGGCAAGGGTAATGCGCTTCATGGCACGATACCTGTCGCGATCAGCATGCGGATGCTGGCCACATGCCATTCCACATCGGCCCGCGCGCTGGCCA
>NZ_QUWV01000218.1 GCF_003403295.1 Komagataeibacter melaceti
AGTAGATGGCGCAGAACGGGCGCAGCCCTTCCGTCGCCATGCCGGCGGCGAAGGTGACGGCGTGCTGCTCGGCAATGCCGACATCGAAGAAGCGGTCGGGATAGGCCTTGGCGAACTTGTCCAGCCCCGTGCCCGAGGGCATGGCGGCGGTGATGGTGACGATGCGGTTGTCTGTTGCAGCCTGACGGACCAGTTCGCGGCTGAAGACCGAGGTGTAGCTCGGCGGGCCCGGCGGGCCTTTCTTCTGCTCGCCGGTCACGACGTTGAACTTGGACACCGCGTGATATTTGTCACCAGCCGATTCGGCGGGCGTGTAGCCACGGCCCTTTTCGGTAATGACATGGACCAGCACGGGGCCGACATCCTCGGCGTCGCGCAGGTTGCGCAGGATATGGACGAGCTGGTTCATGTCATGGCCGTCAACGGGGCCGACATAATAGAAGCCCAGTTCCTCGAACAGCGTGCCGCCGGTCATGATGCCGCGCGCGTATTCGTCCGCCTTCTTCGCCGTGCGTTCCAGGCGGCCGGGCAGGCGCTTGGCCATCTTGCCCGCCAGTTCACGCAGGCCAAGGAACTTGCGCGAGGACA
>NZ_QUWV01000219.1 GCF_003403295.1 Komagataeibacter melaceti
GAAGGAGTGCGCCTACAAGATCCCATGGATCAACGGCATCAGCCGCCCCGTCCAGCGCCTGGTGCAGGGCCTGCGTGCGGATCTCGCCAATCATTTGCAGGCCCGTTCCTGAGATGTCGGCCCGCTCACGCGGCTTTTCCACGATCGGGGTGGAAAGAGCATTTCCCGATGCGGCATCCTGAACTGGCACGCGGAGCCGGAACGCTTTCTCGCGAACCTTCAGTGTCGCGGGATGGAGATACACCGCCACGCGATCCCCGTCCTGCGAGGGCTGCCACTCCTGCACGGGAAAGCCGTTCTCGGGCAGGATCGGGTATCCATAATCGTCGGCAGGCACGATGTCGCCATTGGGTGGCAGGCCCGCCTCCATCGCTTCACGCTGGGCGGCCGCGTAGGCGCGGGCATCGCAGGTATAGCGGTTATCCTGCCCGCCCTCCCCGAAAAGGTC
>NZ_QUWV01000022.1 GCF_003403295.1 Komagataeibacter melaceti
AGGTCTGGTGTTCCGATATCACATATATTCCCATGAAACGGGGATTTCTCTATCTCGTGGCGATCATGGACTGGTTCACGCGCAAGGTCCTGTCCTGGCGTCTGTCGAACACGATGGACGTGGAGTTCTGTATCGAGGCGCTACAGGATGCCCTCATGCGCTATGGCGCCCCGGACATTTTCAATACTGACCAGGGGTCGCAATTTACGACACCCCGTTTCAGCGGGATACTGGAAGAGCGTCAGATCCGCATCAGTATGGACGGGCGTGGGCGATGGCTGGATAACGTGTTCATCGAGCGTCTGTGGCGGTCGCTGAAATATGAATGCGTCTACCTGCACGCGTTCGAGACCGGATCAGAGCTGAGGGCCGGGCTTGGCAGATGGATCGCCCATTATAACGAAAGGCGTCCGCATACGGCGCTGGCTGGACGTACGCCCGATGAGGCGTATTATGACGTGCCGACGCCATCTGGTCCGGGGTTAACCCCGGACCAGATGGCCAACAGCAACGCCGTCAGAAGGGCGGCATAACAACAATCGGGTATAGCTTATCAAGCCCGCAAAACTGTCCGAACGGACGGGACCACCTCACTAGGAACTGCGTTTTTTAAGAAGGATCTGTCATGCCCAGCCTGTTTGAGCCGATTGAACTGGGAAGCATTTACGCAAAAAACAGAATTCTCATGGCGCCGCTGACACGTGGCCGGGGCACCCGCGAGCATGTACCCACTCCCATCATGGCCGAATATTACGCGCAACGCGCTGGGGCCGGTCTGATTATCTCGGAAGCGACTGGTATCAGCCGCGAAGGTCTTGGCTGGCCGTATGCGCCGGGTCTGTGGTCGCAGGAACAGGTAGAAGCCTGGAAGCCTATCACCGCTGCAGTCCATGCAAAGGGCGGAAAGATCGTGGCCCAGATCTGGCACATGGGCCGCATGGTGCATTCCAGCGTGACGGGTCAGCAGCCTGTGTCCTGCTCGGCGACAAAAGCACCTGAAGCGCTCCATACTTATGACGGCAAACAGGCTCCCGAAATTGCCCGTCCTCTTACCAGGGAGGACATTGCCCGCATCCTGGACGATTATGAAAACGCCGCTCGCAATGCTCTTCAGGCAGGCTTTGACGGTGTGCAGATTCATGCCGCCAACGGTTACCTGATCGACGAATTCCTGCGGGACGGCACCAACCATCGTTCCGACGAGTATGGCGGTTCGCCGGAAAAGCGCATCCGCTTTCTGCGTGAAGTCACGGAACGCGTGATCGCAACGATTGGCGCGGACAAAACGTCAGTACGGCTGTCCCCCAATGGCGATACGCAGGGCTGCATCGACAGCCATCCCAAGCAGGTTTTTGTGCCGGCGGCAAAGCTGTTGAACGACCTCGACATCGCTTTTCTTGAACTGCGCGAACCCGGACCGAATGGCACGTTCGGCAAGACCGATCAGCCCAAGCTGCATGGCCCGATCCGCGAAGTGTTTAAGAAGCCGCTGGTTCTGAATCAGGACTACACACGCGATGAAGCGATCGAGACAGTTGCAACCGGTGTTGCAGATGCCATTTCATTCGGTCGCCCATTCATCGCCAATCCGGACCTCGTGCGTCGTCTGGAAGACAATCTGCCCCTGAACAAGGACGATATCCGCACCTGGTACTCGCAGGGTGCAGAAGGCTATACCGATTATCCACTTGCTCGCTGACACCCTATTTTTTCCCGCAAGCTCCTTCCAGGGAAAGGAGCTTGCATTTTAACTATAGAAAACATTTAGATGCCGACCTGATACTTGTCATGTGCAGGATGAAATCACTTGAATATTTCTACCCCCTGTCATGAATTTGAATGCTGCGAAAGCCTGTTTTTGGTAGTCCCTATGACAGCCGACTATCTCCTTTCTCCCAAGTCAGACGTTTCATTCCGGCTGTTCATGTGGGAAGAATTATCGTCGAATAAGGCGGCCATGATCTATGAAGCGGATGTGTCCGCCGGTACCTCGTGTCCGCCCTGTGCGTCTTCACGCATGCCTTTGCTGTTCATACACGCGCAGATTCAGATCCGTGAGATCCAGGAGAGGCGTAGGGATCTGATGGACGCGTGCCCGCCTGACCAGGTCACCAATAATCTGCTGCGCCTCCACAGGAGCGCCCTGCAGCAGATCCCGGAACATGGAGGACGTCAGGGTGGAGTCCGTTTTCGTCAGGAGACTGACAGTGCTCTTCAGGGTGGCATCCCGCAGGGGATAACCGGCAGCAGCGGCCGTTGACGCACATTCATGGATCACCGCCTGTGCAAAATCCTGACCTGCTGGCTGGCTGGCGACATCCCCCACGGTTCCGCGCATCAGGCAGCAGATGCTGCCCAGGGCGGCGAGCAGAACCCATTTGTCCCACATGTCCTGCAGGATGTGGGTGGAACACACGGTTTCAAATCCGGGCCCCGACAGGGTTTCCGCAATACTGCACGTCGCTGGCGTCTCACGACCGTCCCGCTCCCCCACGGAAAGCCGGGGGAGAGAACCCGCCTGGACAATGCGCCCCTGCGCATCAAGCTTGCTGACGATAAAGCACGTCCCCCCCATGACCGCGGCAGGGCCAAAGCGGTCTGCCAGACTATCAAGATGCTGCATGCCGTTGAGAAGCGGGACAATCCATGTTTGCGGTCCCACCGCAGGCGCAAAATCGTTCATTGCCGCCATCAGGGAATAGGCTTTTACGCTGAGCAGGATGATGTCGTAGGGACCCTCAATCCCACCGGCCATCACCATCCGGGGGGCGATGGTGACGTTGCCAACAGAACTGATCAGGCACAGGCCCTCGGCACGGAGCTGCTGCAGGCGCCTTTCGCGCACCAGAAAGGTCACGTCATGCCCGGCGCCGGCCATGCGCGCGCCAAAATATCCACCCACGGCACCCGCGCCGACAACAAGAATTCTCGAGCCCATGACGCTGTTTCCTCTCTTTGGTCCGCCTGACGTGTTGCGGTTGAAGGCGAGTTGAAGCGCTCTGGAGGCAGGGGTCAAGACAGGTTCAGAATCTCGATCTTCCGGGGTGCCGGGCCTTGATGCAGGCCGCGTCGATATAGGTCTCGACGACCTGGAGACTTTTGTGCCGCGAGAAGCGCTTCAGCTCCAGGAGATCATACCCGTCTTTTGCCCCCGTGGTGATGGCGCCGCGGCGCAGGCTGTGTCCGCCAAAATCCCCTTCGAGGTGGGTGTCGCCGCATCGCCTGCGGATGATGTCCGTGACCGCCCGGTCCGACAGGGCGTGCGGCCCGATCCTGGGCGGGGCTCCGACGGGAGTGGCGCCCGCCCTGCGGTCCCGCGCGGACCAGATGCGCCGGAAGACCGGACCTTCCGTGATCCCGGCCTGCCGGAGCCAGGTCTCGTATGCCAGAACCGGGCAGTTCCGGGTCAGGCCCCGCGGGATGCCGATCAGAGTACCCTTGCGCTGGGGATCCCCCTTGGACCGGCCCAGCCGGATCTGCATGCCATCCTCGTCCACCGTGATGTCGTCCACCTTCAGTGCGGCAAGCTCGGAGCGCCGGAACGCACCGGCAAAACCGAGCAAAAGAATGGCCCGGTCCCGCGCACCGACCAGATCATGGGAACTGATGGCTTCGACGACCCGGACCAGCCTGTCCCAGGTGAGCGCAGTTTTCTGGCGGGGCAGGGTTTCTTTTGCTTCCCGACGGATGCCAGCAAGGGTTGCGGTCACCATCGGGTGGGCGGTGGGTACGGCAATCTGCGCCAGATGGTGCAGGTAGCGCAGGGCGGCACGATGCAGGTCGATGGTGCTGGTCCTGCGGCCCTGCAGCGCCATGTCGGCCAGATAGGCGGCAACATCCTCGCTGCGGGCCGGCAGGGCGGGCAGGGCATGGCCGGCAGCCCAGCGACACCAGGACCGCACGGCGGCGCGATAGGTGCGCAGCGTGTTTTCGGCCTTGCTGCGGTGCATATAGGCATCGGCGGCCTGACGTGCCGTAGCCAGGCGGCCATCATGTTCGGGGAGGGGCTGTGCCGAGACGACGGAAAACCATTGCGCGACGGCAGCAGCCGGTTGCCCGACGGGCGCAGGGGGCGCTGCGTCTGCCGTCTCGGAACGGGAGCCTACGGACTGGAGCGGCCGGAACCAGGCCAGGAAGCTGGGCACGCCATCATCGATTTCCAGACCGACGGCCAGTTCAAACCCTGATGGGATATCGGCGACATGGTCCTGAGCCATCTGTTGGGCGGCCGACGCATACGGCACGCCTTGGGCGAGGGGGGTATCCGGGGAATAGCTACCGTCCGGCAATTCGATGCCCGCCAGAAGCAGGGGCAGGGGCGGTGTGAAACATGCGGTCGAGAGGATTTCGCGCCAGCGCGCCGGATCCTGTGTCTCGGCCAGACGCTGCCGCGTCAGAGGGTCAACGCGGGCGTGCAACGCGGCCTGCGCGCGCCTGCTGGAGCCGAGGATCCGGACATCGCTCAGCATGGCAGGCTTGCCCGCGCGTATGGCCCCTGGCCGTCACTTGGGCAGCAGGGAAGGGGCACACAGACAGGCTTGGCGAAAAGGCTCGGAAACAGGCGCATTTCGGGATTTTAGCAGGCATTTTGGAATTTTTCATCTACTTCCGACAAGATAACTTATCGGAAGTAGGAGTTTGATTGGCCGAATTTTGCCCAGCGAGGAAGGGAGGGAGCAGAAAGTCCGGGAAACCGCGCCTTTCGGGATCAATCGGGCGCTTTTCCGTTCTCAAAAACCCGTTAACATGATATGACCTATTATATGACGCGAGAACGCCTTAATATGGTCAGGGTCAGGCGGCGCAGTTGCCTGCTAAGGGTGGGTAGGCTGCCTGCTTCCGCCGTCCGTCCGCCGTCGACCTGCAGGGCGTGCGGGGCGGAAAACCGGGGATCCGATCAGAATGGCTGAGACTGGCCGACCGCTGCAGGCGGCGCGGCCGCCGACCGGCCTGTCGCCGGCCACGGCGCGGGCCTATGCGGCCTCCTGGCGCGCCTTTGTCAGGACCCAGCCAGCCGATAGCGGCTTTCCGGTCGGCCCCGTCGCGGTGGCAGCGTGGCTGGACGCCCGGGCCAAGGCCGGACGGCCGCGGCAGAGCCTGGTGGTGGATCGCGCGGCGCTGACGGCCTGGTGTGCCGCCAATGGCGAGGGGCTTGATGTCGCCCTCCCCGCCACACGGGTGCGCCGGACCGGGGCTGGGGTCGATGCGGCTTCTCTGCTGGCTGCCGCGCGACGCTGCGGGCCCGACCTGCCCGGCCTGCGCGACCGGGCCTTGCTGTTGCTGGCGGCCACGCTGGACATCGGCGCCGAGGCCTTGGCCCGGCTGACGGTAGAAGACATCAGCGACACGACGGACGGGATGACCGTCGCCCTGCTGCGGCCCCGGTCCGGGCGCCACCAGTTGCGCCGGTTGCGGCGGCGCCGGGAGTTGGCCGTCTGTCCGGTGCGATCCTGGGCCGTCTGGCGCGATGCCGCGCAACTGCGCTGGGGGGCAGCGTTCCGGGGGATCGATGCGCCTGGCACGGTCGGGGATCCATTGTCGGTGCCGGGGATCCGGTTCGTGCTGGACCGGGCACTTGGACGTTCCGATCGCCCGGCCCACCGGACACGGCGGACGAAATCCGGCACCCCGCCAGAGTCCTCAGTCCGGACGCCAGCGCGTCAACGTATGCTGAGACCGGCCCCGGACTGGATCCGGACGACGCTCACGGTAAGCGGTCCGGTAGATGCAGTGGCCCGGTTCCGGATGGCGGCCCAGGGGCCGGGGATCATTCCCTGGCAGGTGGATTTTGACTACGAACAGGCCCGCCTGCTGGCGCCGATGGCGGGGAAGGGGGCGCAGGCGGTGACGCTGGCCCGGCTGCTGCGCCAGGCGTCCGAGCGCCTGCATCAAATCGCCCTACAGCATCAGGCGGCAGGCTCCCCTGCTTGTGCCTTTGACCTGCACCGGCTGGTACCGGTTCCCGGTCCCATTCTGGAAGCCGGGGCGGACTCCCGTGCGGCGGCGGCCTGGCTGCAGGCACAGTGGGGCACGCTGCTACCGTTGCGTCGGGTGGAGGTCGAAGCCCCGCGCGACCAGCGCGTCCGCCGCAGTGCCCGGCTGGTCTACCACTTCTGGTCGGCGGAGTGGACGCCGTGGCAGGCGCTGGACCGGGTGCGGACGGATTGGCCAGATCTGGTGTTCGACATCCGGCCGCAATACGCGCGCGCTGATGCCGGGAAGACCGCCAATGCTGCCTGACGAGGACGACGACTGGGGTGACCCGCCGCGTCGGTTGCCGCGTCCAGCGGTGCCGGAATTCCATGTCGAGGGGTTTGACGGGCCGCTGGACCTGCTGCTGGATCTGGCGGA
Organism: Komagataeibacter melaceti; assembly: GCF_003403295.1. GTDB lineage: Bacteria > Pseudomonadota > Alphaproteobacteria > Acetobacterales > Acetobacteraceae > Komagataeibacter > Komagataeibacter melaceti. The sequence goes on from NZ_QUWV01000022.1 coordinate 6,352, forward strand.
ACGCCAGCGCCTGGATCTGGGCGTCCTGTCCATCGCAGATCTGGCGGCCCAGTTTGTCGCTGAGGCGGAACGTCTGGCCCAAACGACGCCGCTCATGCAGCGCGCGGACTGGGTGATCTGGATTGCCCGGCTTGTGTTCCTACGCTCGCGACTGCTGTTTGCCACGCAGGCGGAAAAGCAGGTTGCCGAGAGCGAAGCGCGCCGGACGGTGGATCAGATCGATATGCTGTTGCGGATGCGCGCGGCGGCGGACTGGCTGGAGACGCAGCCTCGGCTTGGGGTGTCGGTATTTACGCGGGGCAGGGCGGGTGCGGATAGGAGTGTTTCTGCATGGCAGGGGACGTATTTCAGTCTGATGGAAGCCTGTCTCGCTGCGCTGGAACGGGAATTGGTGAGGGTCAAGACATCCGCTCCGATCTATCGGATCGATGTGCCCTCCTACTGGCGTGTGACCGATGCATTGGTCCTTATCCGCGAGAAAATAAGGAACGGAACCTTTCGAAGCATATGGGACTGTGTTCCTGCGATGGCGTTTACCGAACCTGGGGGAACCATTGGTCGTCGAACGGCTGTGGCTGCGACATTTGTGGCTGGGCTGGAATTGGTGCGCCAGGGAGATGCGTCGATCGATATGGTTAAATTTCCCATAGCATGATGCATCGTGGTTGCAGACTCTCTGGAATGGTCAGGATCTCGCGATTAGATCCGCTTTCGCGTAGGCAAGGATGGGAATACGCGACTGAGTTTATGTTACACTGCATATTGTCCATGAGGAACCGCATCTGCTTAATGAAGTATCCCTCGATATCCTGCCTCGCATTACCGATCAGTCCCATGTGAGAGAGATGCCACGATACTCGCGCTGGTACGGGCTTTCTGGCTTATAACCTGAAGGTCACAGGTTCAAATCCTGTCCCCGCAACCACACGTTAAGTGATTGATACCACACATTAAAACCCGCCCATTGAGGCGGGTTTTTTGTTGCCTAAAATCCCCCGCAGGAAACACATAGGAAACAGACGGAAAGGTACCGGGGCGCGATTTTGTCCACTTTCACAAATGCGTGATTTAAGAGCGAGGCACCCGGTCGCCTGTTTCGGGGTATCATTCTAGGCTTGTCGAGTCAGGACAGTCTGCCCTTCTGCTGTCCGTATCAGGAGATGCACGAGCAGCCATGGCCGCAGACGAACTCACGGGACTGATCCATTATCTCGGTCAGGAGGACTGGCAGGAGTGTTTTGGCGAAGTGCTCGGCGATCACATCGGTCCGGCGCTGGAAGCGGGCGACATCTCCTTCGAGGATCTGGCGGAGATGATCGGCCCTGACGTTGCCATGACGCTGTGGGGCTGCGCCTTCGAGGATTTTCTCGGGCAGGACTGGGATGACGGCCGGAACTTCGTCGACGTTTACCTCAAGCGTCGGAGCTGGAAGGAAGGGCCGCGTAACAGCGCCTACATGCGTGCCCTCAAGGCTTCGGTCATGAGCCTGTATGAAGTCTCGGACATCAGACCCGGCCAGAGCCTGATGGCGCGAGACCTGCTGCGGGGTAGTGATCCGGTTCTGGTGCATGAAGGCACGGCAACCCGGACACTGGAGCAGTGGGACCGGATTGCAGCACGTCTCGTGCCGTCCGATGGGAAGACCATTCTGGCAGGCGGACTGCTCGCCTATTCGCGGGGTGCCTGTGAGGATCTGGCTGCGAACCTTTACAGGGCTCTGCGGAAAAGACGGGGCAAGGCGGAGTTTCCGAAAGTCGATACGCAGACCCTGCGTGAGCTTGCGCCGATGTTCACGCTGACCTGGCTGTTCCGGACGCTGGAGGACATGGCCCGGCAGATGGAGGGGCCAGCTTTGTTCAATGGGGACGGAGAGGATCTGGTCTTCCACGAAGTGTGTTTTCCGCTGGCAAAGGGCGTGACGCAGAAGACAGTGGCGGACGTGCTTGACGGGATCATGGCCCTGCGACCGGAAAACCGGTCATTCTGGAACTGGCTGAAAGAGCCGATGAGCGATCCCGTGCGCAAGGCTGGACGGGATGAAAACGGGCGGTTCCTGCGCACGGAGATGGATGATGGCACGATCGTGCTGGGCACGCTGGACCTGAAGGGGCGGCAGTTGCGGCTGCAGGTGAACTCGAAAGAGCGCGCCGAACGTGGCCGTGCCATGCTGCAGGCCGGTCTGGGAGATCTCGTGCGCGCTCCGCTCACGCAGATCATGACGCCGGCGCAGGCGATGGAAGACCGGGGGACGCATGGACGGGAGGTCTCGCCAGAACTGCAGATCCCGCCCGAGGAGGAAGCCCAAATTATCGGGTAGATGCTGGAGCGGCACTATCGGCAGGTGCTTGATGAGCCAGTCCCGGCCCTGGGGGATATGACGCCGCGCCAGGCCGTCCAGACAGCCTCAGGGCGTAAAAAGGTGGCCATCTGGTTGAAGGATATCGAAAACACTACGGTCCGCGCCCAAGGGAGTGGCGGTGCCATGGCTGCCTACGATTTTGGGTGGATGTGGCGCGAACTCGGAATCATCGGGCTCAGGAAATAGTCCGCTTACGCCTCATCTCGGTCGTTTGGACCACAAGGTTGTTTGCCAAATAGCGGACATCAGCGCTTCAAAGCCTCGTTGCAGAGATTGTCTGGATCTCACTGATTGCACCTATTGAATGATCCCAAGACACAGACAGGCAACCCATGGACGTTATGGTGAAAATTTCAGCAATACGGAATTGTGATCGGATCATATGACAAGCACGTTCCTTATATCCCTTACATACTGCCCCATAGTATGAAAAGGATACTCAAGGGTAGTATATTCGGGAGTAAGCGTTCGTGCCGCACACACCGGCTGAGAAAAAGCGCGTTCTGACCCGCGTGCGCCGTATTCGCGGGCAACTTGATGCGCTGGAACAGGCTTTGGAGAAGGGAACTGATTGCGGTCCGGTGCTGCAACAGGTGGCGGCTATCCGGGGAGCGATCAACGGATTAATGGCCGGTGTTCTCGAAAGCCACCTGCGGGAAGAATTTGTTGAGTGTGCCGGTGATCGTGATGCTGCCAGTGGTTCGATCGAGAATGTGGTGTCACTCGTTCGATCCTATCTCCGGTAATGCCCTCGATGCTGGCTGATAGGTTATTTGGAGAAAAAATCATGAAATCACGGGCCGCAGTTGCTTTCGAGGCGGGTAAGCCCCTTGAGATTGTCGAGATCGATGTAGCGCCTCCTCGTGCTGGTGAGGTGCTCGTGCAGATCACGCATACGGGTGTGTGCCACACTGATGCGTTTACCCTGTCAGGGGATGATCCCGAGGGACTGTTCCCAGCCGTTTTGGGTCACGAAGGCGCGGGAATTGTCATCGAGGTCGGAGAAGGGGTCACCAGCGTTGCCCCCGGCGACCATGTCATTCCGCTTTACACGGCGGAATGCGGTGAATGTCTGTTCTGTAAGTCGGGAAAAACCAATCTCTGCATTTCAGTGCGCGCCACACAGGGTAAAGGCGTGATGCCGGATGGCACGACACGCTTCTCCTACAAAGGTCAGCCGATCCATCATTACATGGGGTGTTCGACGTTCAGCGAATACACGGTTGTCGCCGAGGTTTCTCTGGCAAAAATCAATCCCGCATCCAATCCAGAGCATGTCTGTCTGTTGGGATGTGGCGTCACCACAGGGATTGGTGCGGTACACAACACGGCCAAGGTGCAGCCGGGAGATACGGTTGCCGTCTTCGGTCTGGGCGGGATCGGTCTCGCGGTCATTCAGGGAGCGCGACAGGCAAAGGCTGGCCGGATTTTCGCTATTGATACCAACCCGGAAAAGTTTGAACTTGCCAAAGCATTCGGCGCCACGGAATTCCTCAACCCCAAGGATTATGACAAACCGATTCAGCAGGTTCTTGTGGAAATGACCGGCTGGGGTATTGATCATACATTTGAATGTATCGGAAACGTCAACGTCATGCGCGCGGCGTTAGAAGCCGCGCATCGTGGGTGGGGGCAGTCGATCGTCATCGGGGTGGCAGGGGCCGGTCAGGAAATTTCGACCCGTCCCTTCCAGCTTGTGACGGGGCGTTCGTGGCGCGGCTCGGCTTTCGGTGGGGTCAAGGGACGCAGCCAGCTTCCCGGCATGGTCGAAGATGCCATGCGTGGCGATATCGAACTTGCGCCTTTCGTAACCCACACCATGCCGCTCGAAGACATCAATACGGCCTTCGATCTGATGCATGAAGGAAAATCCATCCGTTCCGTCATTCATTTCTAAGGTCTGCGTCTCACCGCGCAACATCATTTCCAATGGTTGGAAATTACAGGAGAACGATCATGGCAGTTATTTCCGGTGACGGTGTTTTCTCTCATGTTTTTCTTGGGGCAGTGGATACTGCGGTATCCGCGAAATTCTATGACGCCGCGCTTGCGGCTCTGGGCATAAAAAACCTGGGGCCGTTCGGGCATGGGTGGATTCTGTATGGCCGCGAAAAGCCAGCCTTCATCATTGCACGTCCAGGCAACGGTGAAGCGCCCTCAAGCAACGGTGTCACCATCGGTTTTGCAGCAGCGACACCCGCCGAAGTGGAGGCTTTTCATGCCGCAGGTCTTGCCAATGGGGGAGCCGATGAAGGCGCACCCGGTCCGCGAAGCCACTTACCGGGCGCTTACGCTGCCTATCTCCGGGATCCGGCAGGGAACAAGATCTGCACTTATACCTTCACGGACGGTAACTGACATGCGCAAAAGGCAGTGAGAGCCATGGAACGCAAGGAAACACACGCCTCTTTTGGGGGCGTGCAGGAAGTCTGGCGACACAAGTCCGTGTCGTTGGGTGTGGAAGCAAACTTCGCGATCTACCTGCCGCCGCAGGCAAAAACTGAAAAGGTTCCCGTTCTTTACTGGCTCTCCGGTCTGACATGTACGGAGCAGAATTTCATTGGCAAGGCTGGCGCGCAACGCGTGGCCGCAGAACTGGGCATCGCCATTGTCGCGTCGGATACCAGTCCACGGGGCGTGGGTGTGGCTGATGACGATGCGTACGATCTTGGACAGGGTGCCGGATTTTACCTCAATGCGACGCAGGAGCCGTGGGCTGTGCATTATCGGATGTATGATTACGTCGTCACGGAACTTCCTGCGCTGATTGAGGCGAGCTTTCCGGTTACGCAGCAGCGAGGCATTGCGGGACATTCGATGGGTGGATCTGGCGCCATCATGATCGCGCTGCGTAATCCTGGCCGCTATCGTTCTGTGTCAGCCTTTTCACCCATTGTGGCACCAACGCAGGTACCATGGGGTGAAAAAGCATTCAGTGCTTATCTGGGGCCGGATCGTGCCAGTTGGGCAGCCTATGACCCGCTTGAACTTGTGCGGACAGCGAAGGAAAGACTGCCTGTTCTGATAGATCAGGGTCTGGCGGACCAGTTTCTGAAAGAACAGCTCAGGCCAGAACTGTTCCAGGAAGCCGCACAGAATGCAGGGCAGGAACTCATCCTGAATCTTCGTCCTGATTACGATCACAGCTATTATTTTGTAGCCAGTTTTATTGCAGATCATCTCAGATATTTCGTGAGTAAACTACGATGAATAGATTGTCTGTCTTTTGGGATCCGGAATTTTCTGGCTTTGAGTGGAGATGAAATCTGTTAGGGGCATCTTTCAAACTGTGAAATCAGCTGGCAGCTTGCCGTGTGGGCTTGAGCGTACCGTCGAAGAGCATGGACCTTTCGACGCGCCGGAGCATCGTAGGATATCTCAGATGTCATGGCGGAAAGGCGTTTTGAACTTCGATAACGAAACTCCGCAGTTTTGGGGTCATAGCAGGGCCGGCATTGTAAAGCAGATGCATCGGGCGACCAGGAACTCTCCACTGGGATAGAATGCGGACAAGGCGGCCAGAATCAAGTTCGGGCTTCAAGGCCTGTTCAGAACCCAATACTATGCCCTCTCCTGACAAGGTGAGGGCCAATAGAAAGCCCCAGTCGTTGGACGTCACAGTGCCAGAAACCATGACAGATCGTGTGCAGGTCTTTCGTATAAAGTGCCATGCTGTTCGTACAGAATTTGCAGAGTTTTCGTAGACAAGACACTGATGCCGGGCGAGTTCCTCAGGACTGTCCGGAGCGCCAAATTTTTCGAGATAGGCAGGCGCTGCGCAGACCGTGAGGGAATATGAGGCCAGAGGGCGACTGACGACCGTAAGATCGGGATCTGGCTCGCCAATACGAATGACAGCTTCATGGCCATCCAGCGTCGGATGAACCAGTTGATCCGTAAGGGATACTTGTAATCGTACCTTCGGGAATTTCTTCCGAAAATTATGTAGAAACATGGGGAACATGGTCCGCCCGAAGGTAACTGGTACGCTGACAGCAAGTGTACCACGTGGTTCGCCCAGCGTGTTGGCGGCAAGATTATCAGCACGCTCGACAGCCTTCAGGACGAGATGACATTGCTCGCAGTAAAGACTCCCTATTTCTGTGAGGCTCTGACGACGTGTCGTCCGATGGAGCAGGCGCGTGCCAAGATGACGCTCCAGAGCCTCTATATGTTTGGCCACCATCTGCGGCGATAAGGTCAGACGCTGAGCGGCCGCGGCAAAAGACCCCAGTTCCACAACCTTGATGAAAACCTTCATACTGGTCAAACGATCAAGCATTCATCATCCTCAGTTGTGACTGACATCTTCTATCGACAATTTATCTCTTAAAAAAGAGGAATATGTTGAGCCTGCTGATTGATCGGCAAGCATCTTCTCCGATGGAGCTCTTTAGAATGCCTATTTATCTTGTGCGAATGGATCATCCGGACGGCGACGGGTGGGGGCAGCATGTCGTGGCGCATGTGCTGTATCTCAAGCGCCTCATTCAGGAAGGTAGTCTTCTGGCTTCTGGTCCGCTGAAAGGCACCCCATTGCGGTCAGGTTTTCTGATCATGAAAGGTGCCAATCGGCAGGAGATTGAAGCGATGGTGGCTCGGGATCCGTTCTCGCCGGAAGGTTTGATCTGTGATCTTCGAATTGAAGAGTGGGATCCGCTGTTCGGTTGCCTGTCCAACCTATCGACCGGCAAACCGCCCGTGGAACTGCAATCTCTATTCCCATCCGAAGAACACTCATGATCTATGAAATGATTCGCTTTCGGACGGATGTTTTGGGAGTGCCAGCCCTCTCCCGTCTCCTGAAAGCACGGTTCTCGGATACCCTGAATCCTGTTGCGGGAAGCCTCACAGGGGTATGGCGAACGGAGATCGGTGAACTTGGAACGCTACTCCTGCTGCGTTCCTTTTCCTGTCAGGATGCCTTGCTTAAGGCGCGGCACAGAACACTGGAGTCCAGAACGCCCTTCGGTATCAAGATGAACGACGTTTTAATAGAAGCTGAGGCGTTTGAAGGCTTTCCGTTTCTTAAACCCCCGGAGTTTGGTGAATGTGGTGGACTCTATGAAATCCGAACTTACAGTTTAAAAGCTGGAGGGTTGGAACCGACCCTGAAAGCGTGGCAGAGTGCTCTGAAGCCTGCACAAGCCTATACCCGCCACCTGATCACCAACATGTTCGCGCTGGATGGTGCGTCACGCATCTGCCATATCTGGGCCTTCGACAGCTTTGAACAACGCAATATTCTGCGTCAGCAACATTACGTGGACGGACTTTGGCCGCCAAAAGGAGGGCCTGAGCAAATTATTCATGCCCAGTCCTGCCTTTGCTTACCGGAAACTTTCTCGCCATTACGGTGACGACGAAAAGCTCACAAATGTTCCCATGAATGACTGCTTTGCCAGCCTTGTCGCTTGATAACCGACATTCTGTTACCCCCCATCGCAGTCGTGATTTCCGATAAGTGACGGGAGCGCCGTGTTCCGGGATGAGGGGGCTGGGTGTTTCTGCGGTTGGATGGGATCCCGCGTGGGAAGTGGTGATCAGAGGAAGAGGGGGGCTTCGCCTTCTGTGCCGAATAACCGGCATAAGAGGAGAGTTTCCCATGACCATCATCCTGTCCCCCGCGTCCCGTGGTGCAGCTTCCGGCGGCTTCCGTATCGATCCGTCGCGTGGCGAACGGAGCGCCCGCGTGTCGTCCGAGTGGTTCTCCCGCCCTGATGATGAGCGCTACCTGTCACTGTCCGATCTGCACGCCGCCACACTTGCCCGTGCGGACCGGGCCACCGCCCGCACGGTGGAAAGCCGCGCCATTCGCGTGGAGGCGTCCCGCGACAATGCCGAGCGCCTAGCACTACAGTTGCATTTTGTGTCGTGAGTGAGCGCGGATAGCACTGGCCTGATGCGTTCGTCGAAAGACGGACCATCTGAGGATGTGAGAGACGGGTAGTCTGCGTTGTGCAAGTTTTACGACGAGGCGCCTGATCTCCTGAATGGACCAGCGGACAAGGACTGTCGTGTTCTGAGTTGTGTTTTTTTCGGTTTCAGTGAGTTTGCCTGGTAACGGACACTGGCCATGACGGCATAGGCCAGCATGACCAGAGAGACATGCCGATGCCAACCATGCCAGGAGCGGGTCTCGTTATGATCAAGACCAAATTCGTTTTTGGCCGTCTCGAACCCTTCTTCGATCCTCCAGCGCGTCCCTTCAACGTTCACCAGTTCCTGCGTGGTTGTCTCTTTCGGGCTCCAGGTCGTAAAATAGGCAAGGTCCCCGTCAGCGATGTTTCGGCGGATCAACAGGCCACGTGTCCATGGTCCGGCTATAGGGCAGTCAAATTCTTCAGCATCCAGATCAGCAAGCGGAAGATACGCCCAGTCATAAAGTCGCTCACCTTTTGTGCCGTGCCCCGCTGACAGACGACGCCAGGTCTGGTCTGGCAGTCCTGCTGCAATATCTTTCGCCTCTCCGGCAATCAGCGGTTCCGTTGCCCATGATCCGAACCAGTGATTGCCCTTGACCCCAAGCACATATCCAATTCCTGCCCGGCGAAGCGTGCGTTCTACGTCGCCCACGCCATACACGCTGTCTGCTGCAACCCAGCGGAACGGCACACCGGCCTCAATACTTCGCTCAATCATCATCGAGGCTAACGCCGGTTTGGTTGCAAACACCACGTCATCGGGAACGTGGGCCCGCTTCAGACGCTCAGGCTTTGATGTCCAGTCTTTCGGGAGATACAGGGCGCGGTCAATAAAGGCATGCCCCCGTTCCGAAACATAAGCGCCAAACACACCAATCTGGCAGTTCGTGATCTTGCCGGCAGATCCCGTATACTGCCGCCCCACACCGCAGGACGCCTGACCCTTCTTCAGAAAACCGGTCTCATCAATGACCAGCACGCCCTCTTCAGTGCCCAGATGCTCAATCACATAATCCCTGACGACGTCACGAAGGGCATCGGCATCCCAGTGCCCGCGTCCCAGAAGCGCCTGCTGCCGCCATGGACCAGGATCTCCTGCGGCTTCCGCTCGCATCCATCCCGTCTTGCGTGGTTCATTGCCAATCAAAACATCAAGAAAAGCACAGGCCGAATCTACGACACGTTTTTGCGTGAACAGCGGCGCCATCCGATCCTTGGCGGACCGAAGCGAGCGCGCCCATAATTCCAGCGTCTCTTCAACAGACGTACCGCCACTCATCATATCCTGAATCATGGTTACCCATAGATTCAGAACTCAACACAAAATGCAACTGTAGTGCTAGAGGGTGTTATGTACTTTCGTGTCTGATTGGTGCAGTAATGAGGGATGGCACCTGCACGCAAACCGTATCCCTCTGACGTATCAGATGAAGAATGGTCTCTGGTTGTCCCGTATCTGGTCCTGATGCGCGAGGATGCGCAACAACGACATCACGCATTGCGCGAACTGTTCAATGGATTGCGTTACGTGATCCGCTACGGAATTGCCTGGCGCGCCATGCCGAATGACCTTCCGCCGTGGTCGGCGGTCTACCAGCAATCCCGTCGCTGGATGGAGGCAGGTTGTTTTGACGCGTTGGTATCTGATCTGCGTGCCGTGCTGCGTATCGCTTCTGGCCGCAGGGCGGAGCCAACGGCCGCCATTCTCGACAGCCGGACATTACGTTCGACGCCGGAAAGCGGTTCCCGCGCCGGATATGATGGGGCCAAGCGCAAAAAGGGATCAAAGCTGCACATGGCCGTGGACACGCTGGGACACCTGCTGGCCCTGCATGTCACACCAGCCAGTCGGGATGATCGCGCCGAGGTGGGACGTCTTGCTGCCGCCATTCAGGATGCTACAGACGAGAGCGTTGAACAGGCCTATGTCGATCAGGGATATACCGGCGAGAAACCTGCCGGGGCAGCACGGGCCCAGGGGATCACCCTGGAGGTCGTCAGGTTGCCCGAAGCCAAACGCGGCTTTGTGCTGCTGCCGCGCCGATGGGTTGTTGAGCGATCTTTCGCATGGGCAACACGCTGTCGTAGGCTCGTCAAGGATTACGAGCGTTACGCTTCAACACTCGCAAGTCTCCATGTCATTGCGTTCGCGTGCTTCATGCTCAGAAACGCCGCTATACTCGCTCACGGTGCATAACACCCTCTAACCCTGACCGTGCCGGGGCAGCAGGAGCCGATTGCCCCCACACACTGGTCCTTCGGCCAGATGTGCAGCCTTGTCGGCGCGCCGTCGTCCTATCTGCGTAACCTGCCGGCTCCACTGGCGGCGATCAATCTCCAGCACGGCCTGCTGTCACACCGGGCCGAACTGATCAAGACGCTGGAGACGGAGGATGGGCGCGTGGAACTGCGCGCCGTGACCGGCCCCGATTACGGCCGCATCTGGGACCATGAACTGGTCGGTGCGGTGCGCAAGATCGCCGGTGACGGCACGGGCGATACCAACTGGAAGGTGCCCGGTGTGATCGACTGGGCCACCATGACCCATAATCCCTATGTCGACATCACGAAGGAGACCACGACGCTCTATGCATCGGACCGCGATGTCTTCCTGTTTCTGGTGCGCCGTATCGGCGCGTTTCACTGAGTGTAATCAACAGATTACTTGGATTGCTGGAGATTCCAATGCTCACCCGACTTACCTTGGCTGGTAACAGCTGCAACCGGGGAAACCCGGCGGGGGACCATAGCATGTCGGGAGTAAGGCTCGGGGCCGTCCAGGCAGGGACCGTCGGGTGGAGCAATCCACCGCTCCTGCGGAAGACCTTACCGTGTCAGGGCAAGACGTGCATGGTGAATGCTATACTGCGTGAACCCCAGACCTCGGGACTAGAGGAAGGTGGGAGAGTATCAACGGTTGCCGCTCTCTCTGACGCGAAAGCCAGGAAACTAGCCCATCTTATTCACGGCATTGAGTATTTTGCGTGGATTTTTCCGTTTCTATGGTTTGGGCGCGCGGGATCGCACCGGGTTGAGGCGGTGTCATTTTGAAACGGTGGATGGCTGCGGCTGGGGTTGCGAGGACGGGGCGCGTTCGGGGGCGATAGCCCCGTCTGTCATGGGCCGGCAGCCTGCATCGAGATGGCGAGACTGCGGAACAGCGCCGCTTCGGGACAGGCGGCGGCAAACGCGATACGGACACGGGTCGCGGTTTCCAGGATACGCCCGGCGATTTTCAGAAGACGATTTCGTAACGTGGTGAACTCGGCCGAGGCGAGCGGCTGTGGGGCTGGGATGGCGTCCCGCAGGGTGAGCATCAGCCAGTATGCGGCAGTGTGCAGCACCAGGCGGACCTGGTTGGCCAGTGGCGATCGACAGCTTGTGCGGTCGGATGCCAGTTGGCCCTTGTGACGCTTGATCAGGTTTTCGGCCTGTCCACGGGCACAGTAGAGGGCACCGTAGAGCCATTCGGCGTTGCCGCCTCGCAGGCTGGTGACCACGCAGCGTATGTCGAGCCCCAGCGTCGTGGCTTCGATCCGGGCGGCCACGCGCCGCTGTTGCTTCCAGGATTTCGCGCCATAACGGATTTCGGCATAGCCGCGCAGGGATTGCGCCCGCGTCTCGGCACGCCGGACGCGGATGTCATCGGCCGAGGGTTCGAGAAGCCGGTGCAGCACGCTGTTGCCCGGCAGGCCGAAGATGTAATCGACGTCATGCGCCTCGCACCAGGCCATGACTTCGGGACGTCCGTAATGACCATCCCCACGAATGGTCAGCCGGGTGTTGGGCCAGTGGCTGCGGATACGGCGGATCAGACGACGCAGGTGACCGCGAATTTCCTGTCCGGACGGGGTCTTGCCCGGGCGGATGATAATGGCAACCGGCCTCGACGTGGCGGCATCGTAAACATGGATCGGCATAAAGCACCGCTCGTCATGATGCGCGTTGAACAGGGCGAGTTGCTGATGACCGTGCACCACATCGACCGTATCGTCGATGTCGAGCGTCACCGCGGCGGGTGGCCGGGCGTAGCTGTCGCACCATGTATCGACCAGGGCATAGGTCAGGCGAATGACCTCGCGCAAAGTCGGGGCGTTCTCCCAACGCGAGATCGTGGGTTGCGAGCACAGATCCAGACCCGTATCGGGCAGTCGTCCGCAGGCGAGCTTGAAACCCGGATCGCACCGCAGGTGATCGAGGTCATCGGCGTCCTCGTAGCCGCAGGCAATGGCCAGCATACGGGCGCGCAGAATATCGGCCACGCCGTGTGTCACCCGTCGCGGATTGCGTGGATCGGCTATGAGCCGGGCGAGGCGATCGGCCATGCCGATCCGCCGCTCGGCGGCAGCCAGCAACAGGACACCACCATCCGAGGTGATCCGGCCACCATCAAAATCAGCCGTGATTTTCTTGTGTCGGATGGCTGGAAACAGGAACGGCTGGCTCGTATCGTCGGACATGGCGGGTGTGGCTCGGCGTGATCGTAAGCTCCCGGCGACTGACGCCTTGCTGAATACTTCTGGTCTGGTTCAGCTATGAAGCATGAGCGATTTAAGAGATAGGGACGCGGTACTACCTGCGAGTGTCGCAGGTAGTACCGCAGAGAGGCTCCAAAGGAGCGGTAGAGAGACAGGCGAGCGGGACAGGCTGGCGGACGCCTCGCGGATCAAGATCGTTTCGGATCGCCGCCGCTGGCACGCCCCTGAATTTCGCGCGCGAGTGGTCATCGCGTCCTACGAGAGCCGACGCCCAATAAGGGAGGTGGCTGCACAGTATGGGATCCATCCAAGTCTGGTGTTTCGCTGGCGGCGAGAGGCTCGGGCCAAAGCGCAGGCCAAAGGCGGGACATCGTTCATACCTGTCATGGTGGCCCCGGTCCCCGAGCCGCCGCCATTGGAGCGTCGGAGAGAACAGGGAACGCTGTCCGGCCAAGCCGTCAGCCTGGTCTTTCCGGACGGTGTGCGGCTGGAGTTCGACACAGGGCTGTCCGCTGATCGTCTGCGTGAGATTGTGGGCGCACTACGATCATGATCCCGCTTCCTTCCACGCTGAGGATATGGCTGGCGGCCGGTGTAACCGATATGCGCCTGGGGATGCCCGGGCTGGCGTTGAAGGTCCAGGAAGCACTGGGTCGTGACCCTTTCGCGGGTGACGTCTATGCCTTCAGGGGCCGACGCGGCGACCTGGTGAAACTGATCTGGCACGATGGGATCGGCCTTTCCTTATATGCGAAGCGGATCGAGCGCGGGCATTTCCTGTGGCCTTCGGCAAAGGACGGAGCGATCCATCTCTCCCCGTCACAATTGACTTGTCTGCTGGAGGGTGTGGATTGGCGCAATCCGCAGAAAACATGGAGACCTGAACTGGCGGGATAATAAAAACCGCGCCAGGTCAGCATATACTGGTACCCTTTTGAGCGCCCATGTGATCAACTGCCTTCATGACGGGAGACACGGACGACATCATCGCCTTGCGCGCAGCACTTGCCGCTGCCGAGGCGCGTGCCCAGGTCGCCGAACTCCGGGCGTCTACTGCCGAAATCCGGGCCACTGATGCAGAAGCGCGCGCGGCCAGCGCCGAAGCGCAGATTGCCCATCTCAAACATCTTATCGCGCGGATGCGCCAGGACCGTTTCGGCGCCTCGTCGGAGCGGGGGCGCCGCCTGCTGGCCCAGCTCGAACTCGAACTGGAAGAGCTGGAGACGACACTCGCCGAGGACGCGCCCGAAAATGCGGCGGATCCCGCCGTCCGCGCGACAGCACCCAGGAGCAACCGGGGGCGCCAGCCCCTGCGTGCCGATCTGCCGCGCGAGCGGGCCGTCATCCCCGCACCGACACAGTGTCCGTGCTGTGGCAGCGATCGTCTGAGCAAACTGGGGGAGAGCGTCACCGAGACGCTGGAGGTGATCCCGCGCCAGTTCAAGATGGGGTGGACGGCCTCCATGCGGCATCAATGTGCCATGCTGGGGTCGGAATGACCATTCAGAGGAGACCGCCCGGATGAAAATTACCATGATCGGCCTGGATATCGCCAAGTCCGTTTTTCAGGCGCACGGCACAGATGCAAACGGAAAATGTCTTCTCAAGCGAAAGCTCGGGCGCAGTGAGGTTGCCTCATTCTTCGGGAAACTCGAGCGGTGTCAGGTCGTGCTCGAAGCTTGCGGCACATCGCATCATTGGGCGCGCGTCATCCGCGATGCGGGTCATGACGTGAAACTTATTCCGCCGGACATGGTCAAGCCGTTCGTCAAACGTGGCAAGAAAAACGACGCTGTTGACGCCGCAGCCATTTGTCTTGCGGCACTCCATCCCGACACGCGCTTCGTCCCGATCAAAAACGAAGAACAGCAAAGCCTGCTCTCGTTACACTCAACGCGCACACTATTGGTCAAACAGCAGACGATGCTGGTCAATGCGTTGCGCGCGCTTGCAGCGGAATTCGGCTTGATCGTGCCGTTGGGAAACAGTCGCCTGCCCGATCTTCTGGCGAAAATCGAGACATCACCCGATTTGCCCGACGTCATGAAGCAGACTGTCATTTTGCTCTTCGAACAATACGGAAAGTTGAGTGAAAGCATCGGATGCCTGGAAAGGCGAATCCAGGCGCACGCCAGGCAGGACGAAGATGCCCGTCGTCTTTTGACAATACCCGGCATCGGCCCGATGACCGCGTCCTTGATCGTGGCATCTGTCACGGATATCGACACTTTCGAAAGTGCGCGGCACTTCGCGGCCTGGCTTGGACTTGTGCCGCGCCAGCACTCGTCCGGCGGAAAGGTCCGGCTGGGCAGGATTACGAAAACGGGCAACCGGGAAATAAGGAAGCTGCTCGTTCTGGGGGCGACATCCATGTCCTTCCGCGCGCAGAAATGGACAAGCGCCGCAGGGGCATGGCTTTGCAAGCTTCTGGAGCGTCGCCCAACACGTCTTGCAACCATCGCACTTGCCAACAAACTGGCCCGGATCGTCTGGGCTCTCCTGTCGCGCAAAGAGATCTATCGTCCGGCCGGCCGCAATGTCGCTGTAATCTGACATGCGCTGCCAAGACGATGGATGCCGGGGTTCGCCCCGGTAGATCCGGCAGAATGCACTGACCAGCGTGATGGGAAGACTGTAATTCAGGAACAGTTCAGGCGATACCGTTGGATGACATGTGCCATCGAGCACGTTTTCAAGATTGGTGCCTGACACGCAAGCGCACACCCATAATGGCCAGCGAAAAACGTCGCACAAACAGGCCGGACATAAGGGCGCACCTGACCGGATCCCCGCATCCTGCGAGCAGCGATGCATTCCACCGAGAAAACAAGATTTAGAGAAACGCAGAGAGATAACAAATGTGATCCATTGCATCGAACCGGCCGTCCACATAAGGTCATCCAGACGGTGCGGGAGAAGTTCACCTGCCGGGACTGCGAGAGCATCACCCAGCCACCCGCCCCCTTCCATCCGATCGCGCGCGGACGCGCCGGCCCATGGCTGCTGTCGACCATCCTGTGCGACAAGTTCCTGCAGCATCTGCCGCTGAACCGCCAGAGCGATGCCTTTGCCCGCGAAGGGATCGATCTCGACACATCAACGCTGGCCGACTGGGTGGGAGCCTGCACCGCGACGCTGGCCCCCCTGACTACGCTGATCCGGGCGCATGTGCTGGCGGCACAATGCCTGCACGCGGATGACACCACCGTGCCGGTTCTGGCGAAAGGCCGGACAGTCACCGGACGATTATGGAATTATGTGCGTGATGATGGTCCATTTGGTGGGCCAGCACCTCCAGCCGTCTGGTTCCGGTATTCCCGGGACCGCAGGGGCGAACATCCCACGGACCATCTCACCGGCTGGACCGGCATTTTGCAGTCAGACGCCTATGCGGGTTATAACACTCTGGCGAAACCGGGACGCCAACCCGCGCCGGTTGTCTCCGCCGGATGCTGGGCGCATGGACGCAGGGGACTGTTCAAAATCGCCGAGAGGGACAAGGCGCCCCTCGCCATAGAGGCAGTAGGCAGGATCGACACCATATTCGAGGCCGAGCGCGCCATCAACGGCACGACCGCGGCGCACCGGCTAACGGTCCGTCAGGAGAGCATCGCGCCACTGGTTACGGGTCTGTTCGACTGGATGCGGGAGTGTTGCCGGCGCATGTCGACCAAAAATCCCGTTGCCCACGCCATGAACTATTTTCTACGGCGTGCCGATACATTCACACGATTCCTCACAGATGGCCGTATCTGTCTGACGAACAATGCAGCAGAACGCGCCCTACGCGGCATCGCCCTGGGCAGGAAAGCCTGGTTGTTCGCCGGGTCCGATCGTGGCGGAGAGCGCGCCGCCGCCATGTATTCCCTGATCGTCACCGCGCGCCTGAACGATGTCGATCCCCAGGCATGGCTCGCCGATGTCCTGACACGGATCAATGACATTCCCAATCCACGCCTCCATGAACTCGTGCCCTGGCACTGGAAAGCCCACCAGCAGGTCCACAATACCATCGCCGCCTGAATACGCCCGCGTCTCTCGCCGGATGGTTACGTCTTTCCGGACGAAGCCGGAACAGGGGTTACGCCGCAAAGAGCCGCGAAGCTTGCCTCGGATTTCAGCCGTTCGGGATTGTCGCCAGCCGTCAGGAGGAGCTGCGCCGCTCCGTTGTGACCAATGGAATTGCGCTTTACGAGGTCGGGTGCCAATTCCTCGACGATCGTCTTGATCATGAGGTCCAACTCGCCAATTTCGTCATGCAATTCGAGATAACGACGCGCAAGAGACTTGAGGCTGATCCGATAGGCAGCCTCGAGATCGCGATAAGCAGTGAGGTCAGGCCGGGAAGCTGCGAGCGTGCGGATCAGCTGCATCCGGGTCATCGAGCAGAGGTGCTCACGAAGAACGTCCGGCGCTGCGACGATCGTATTCTGGATCATCTGTAAAGCGATTTTACGGCCGTTTACAGCGGTTTTCCTGCATGCCCGCAGGCCTCTGGGCGCTTCCACCATGCCGTCTCTGCGGCGCGGAGTAACAGTTCTCCGGCCTGCAAAAGCGGCGTGGGCGGCGCTTTGGGCATCCAAATCGTCACTCTTCCCCCGTCGACGACGGTCATGCCGATCGGGCGCCGTGACCTCCAGCACCTCGACCCCGGCGCCTTGCAGATAGCGCAGCAGCCCGGCGCCATAGCTGCCTGTCGATTCAACCCCGACACGCAGAAGATCGCCCGCCGCGCGCATCCATGCCAGCATCTGTCGATAACCCTGCCGTGTGGCGGGAAAGCTCTGTGTGCCCAGAACACGATCTTGCTCGTCGACAATGGCCGCAACGTGCAGATCCTTGTGGGTATCGACACCACCAACGACAGTGCGCGCTACTTTTTCGTTTCCATCCATGACCGTTTCCCCGACTGATCGCTGTCAATGGCTCAGCCGCGGTCCGCTGCATGGACAGGACAGTCACGAGACCAGTCAGGTCAGGCCCTTCTCGGGTCACAAGCAATGGCCGAGGCAAAGCCTCCTCGCGAGGTGCTCCCGAGCGGTCGACAGGTCCAGGGAAAGACACAGCGGTCGATCGGAGTGCGGGTCAAACCGCTCCGGGCACCTCGCGGCGCCAGTCTACCGTGGTCGATCAGTGTTTGAGACAAACCGTCCGGGAGCTGGCTACCATCTTCTGACTGTCAGTATTGAAAATTTCCGGGGCGCCATAGCGCGTGAGGGCATCCTGTAGCGCCTCGATACAGAACTCCGCATCCATCGTGTTCGACAGACGCCAGGACAGGACCTTGCGGGTGAACCAGTCCATGACCGCCACGAGATAGAGAAATCCCCGTTTCATGGGGATATACGTGATATCGGAACACCAGACCTGGTTAGGCCGATCAATGACCAGACCCCGCAGCAGATACGGATATTTCCGATGCTCCGGATGGGGCACGGTCATGCGCGGCTTCTGGTAGACCGCCCGCAGGCCCATGATCGCCATGAGCCGCCGGACCCGCTTGCGGCCGACTTCATATCCCAGGCGGCGCAGATACCATGTCATCTGCCGTGAGCCATAATATGGCGTTTCCAGGAACTGGGCGTCGATCAGCCGCATCAACGCCAGATTGGCCTCGCTCTGCGGCACAGGCCGATAGTAGACGCCAGACCGGTTCAGATGCAGCAGCAGGCATTGCCGGACAATGGAAAGGCGCGGTCGCTGTGGGTCAATCATCTGCCGCCTCTGATCACGCCCAACCGAGCAGAGGCATCGCGTAAAAAATCCCGTTCCACGAGCAACTCGCCTATCTTCGCGTGCAGTTTCTCTACGTCAGCAGGGCTGACCGGGGGCTCGGCCACCGGCTTCCCCGAAAAGGTCGCCGCCATCCCCTCGATCGCCTGCCGTTTCCACTGGGCGATCATCGTCTGATGCACACCATGTTTCGATGCCAGTTCCGCCAGCGTCAGTTCCCCACGGATCGCTTCCAGGGCAACCCGTGACTTGAACTCCGCCGCATACCTCTTGCGCGTAACCTTACCCATAAGACCCGTCCTCTCTCAGGTCGGATTATAGCTTATCGCCCTGTCTGAAAAAATGGGGCCACCTCTCTTCCCACCAGCCAGCCAGAATCGGGTATCCGACGCATATTCTGTTAGGTAAGGCGACATTTTTCCGCTATAAAGTGACTAGTTTAGTGGTTCGGAGTCAAGGATGCAGACAGTCAATCTGGTAGAAGCCAAAGCCCATCTCAGTCGTCTGGTTGATCTGGCGAAGGATGGAGAGTCCGTCTGTATTCTTCGTCGCGGCAAGGTTGTTGCGCAACTTGTCAAGGCGGAGCCGGTACGTAAACCCATTGCCGCGAGTGCTCTTCGCTTGCTGACCAACGCTATGACACCGCAAAAGGAATCTGCTGCAGAAACTGTCCGTACCATGCGTGATGAGGCAAGGTATTGAGCCTTTATATCGATACATCGGTTCTTGTGGCGGCTCTAACCAATGAAGGAGAAACGACCCGAATGCAGGATTGGCTTGGTGCCCAAGCGCCTGAAGATCTTTTTGTCAGTGATTGGGTAGTCACCGAATTCTCTTCTGCCCTGTCGATCAAGCTGCGCACAGGCCAGATAACTGTCACGGATCGAGCGAACAGTCTGGCCATGTTCACCCGTCTTTGCGCAGAAAGTTTTGGTGTCGTGCCAGTGACCAGTCAGAACTTCCGGACGGCGGCACGGTTCTCGGATCAGTACACTCTGGGTCTTCGTGCCGGAGATGCCCTCCATCTGGCGGTTTGTGCGGATCATGGCTTAACACTGTGCACCCTGGATCGTCGTCTTGCCGAAGCGGGGCCTCAGGTCGGTCTGGCGACAACGCTGATATGATCGATCCTTGACTGAGGACCGTTGGAAAATATCGTGAATTGAGGGTTGCGATCACGAGATGGATTATGAACGTGAAGATCCATCTATCTTGTTGTCAGCCACTGCGTCTTGTCATGAGCGTTGCAGATATGCCTGATCGTTTGTTGGCATAACAAATATTATAGAACGTCTTGTGTTCTAAGATAGAGAGGGTACGATATTTCCCATGAGACGGCAGAACTAATCTCCCCCGCAGATTTGGAGCGTGTCTGACCATACCCGGCCTCTGGCTGTGTGGTCCAGGATCATCTTACGCCATTCCACTAGCAGGTGATCGGCAAGCATAAATCCGCCTTAAATCAGGAGTGAACCGTATCGCGACAAGGGCGGGCATGTAGAGCGTCTGCCGAATATAAGTGCACTCACGGCTTATGAAGCTTTTCCCTGCTGCGCGCCCGACTGGCGTGGAAAAGGCGGCATTCAGGCAAGAGAGCCGCAGCCTGCGTTTCGTCCATGGCTCCAAGTTCAGGCATATCGCCAAGAAGCGTTTGTTACCGCCACGGATCAGGGTATCCTGCTGCTTCCGCATGCATCCATCCTATCTTGCGCGGTTCGTTGCCAATCAGGACATAGAGAAAGGCACACATCGACATCGCAACGCGTTTCTGCGTAAACAGCGGCGCGATCCGCTCCTTTGCTGCCCGTGACCCTGCCCCCTGAAATGCCCTCGATTTGAAGTAAGGTCTGTCCATAGGAGACAGACGATGAAGGAAGCACGTTTCACGCAGGAGCAGATCATCGGGATCCTGAAGGAGCATCAGGCGGGCGCTACGGCGACCGATCTGTGCCGCAGGCATGGGATCAGCGATGCGACCTTCTGCACGTGGCGATCGAAATACGGCGGGATGGAAGTGTCCGAAGCGCGGCGGCTCAAGGCTCTTGAAGAGGAGAACGCGAAGCTGAAGCGGCTTCTGGCGGAGAGCGTGATGGACGTCTTGACCCTGAAAGACCTGCTGGCAAAAAACTAGTGACGCCCGGTTTGCAGCGGGAGGCCGTGACCTGGGCGATGACTGAACGGGATTACTCGCAGCGGCGAGCTTGCCGCCTGATCGGCATGGACCCGAAGACGTGGCGCTGTGCGTCACGCCGCCCGGATGATGCCGAGGCGCGCAGTCGGCTGCGCGATCTTGCGGGCGAACGAGGCCGGTTCGGCTACCGGCGCCTGCACATCCTCCTGAAGCGCGAGGGAGTGACCATGAACCACAAGAAGCTGTTCCGGCTGTATCGCGAGGAAGGACTGTCGGTCCGCAAGCGTGGCGGCCGGAAACGGGCAATGGGCACGCGCTCGCCAATGATGCTGCCCGAAGGTCCCAATCAGCGCTGGAGCCTGGATTTCGTCTCGGACGCGCTGAACAACGGACGGCGCTTCCGCGTGCTGACAGTGGTGGACGACTACACGCGGGAGTGCCTGGCGCTGGTGGCGGATACGTCGCTGTCAGGCGAACGGCTCGGCCGCGAACTCGACCGGATCGGGGAACATCGCGGCTTTCCCATGATGATCGTCAGCGACGACGTCCTATATCGGGAAGCATCCGGTCGATTTGGCAACACGTCTCCATCGGCAGTTTGCACTGTCGTTGAAAAATACTGCAAGCAAAAACCAGGCGGTCTCCACCGCAAAATAAAGGTGCTCCCTGCCATAGCAAACACAGAGTCCAGATCGGCGTGATGGCGCCGTGGCTCTAACCGTCCTGAAGATGGGATGCGATAACCCAGGTGGAGGACCCAAACATTGTCTACAGGGTCGCTGAAGCGCCCTCACGGCACTGAGTGAGAGGGGTTCCTCCACCTGGAACCGGCCCCTCAACAAAGAGCCGGTAATCGTCACCGCGTTTAATGATCGCGTGCACAACGCGTCCCATCTTTGCGGTGATGGCTGTGAACGCCTTGCGGCGCAGGTCCGGATCATGCCGGTCCCTGGCCACATAGCGATCGAACTTGTCACGGAAGCTGTTCTCGCGCTGACGAATGGCGGCCTGAGCTGCCATCCACAATGTGCGGCGCAACCGAGCATTGCCGCGCTTGGACAGCTTCGTTTTGCCGCGATACTGACCCGACTGGTAGGTGGACAGATCCAGACCGCAGAATTTGAGAAATTGCCGATGATGACGAAAACGTCTCAGATCGCCTGCCTCGGCCAGGATTGTCAGGGCATGGATCGGCCCGATGCCTGGCACCTGCTGCAGACGCCGGAAATCGGCATGCTCGCCCAGCAGTTCGATTGCCGCGACCTCAATGTCGTCGCGCTGGGCAATCAGGCGCCGTGCCTCTCCCAACACCAGCCTGAACATCCTGATCGCAGGAGCATCCGGGGCAATCGGCAAGGCGATGGATGTCTGGGCTGTTTCCCAGATGTCGCCAAGTAGACGAGACTTGCTGACCTTGCGACCGACGACGTCCCAGGCTGCCGCGACAAACGCATCCTTGCCGAGCGCCGTGATGCTGGCCGGAACCGGGAATTGCTCGAGCATAGCGAAAAACCAGTCGCTGCGGGTATTGCCCCTGAAACGCTCGATCTCCGGAAAATAAAGCGGCAGATAATGGGTAAGGATCCGGTGCTGGACCTCAGTTTTGGCACGGAAAATCACCTCGTGCGTAACGGACAATTCCTGAACGTCATTGATCCTGTTGGCCAGCGGATCGTGATACGGTTTGGTTGCACCGATCTGGAGCATGTGCAGGAAAGACGGTCGGTGCTGTGGCACTACATCGCACCAGGCAAGCCGCAGCAGAACGGGTTCATCGAAAGCTTCAACGGCCAGTTCCGGGACGAATGCCTCAACGAGCACCTGTTCCGAAACCTCGTCCACGCTCGGACGGTCATCGACGCCTGGCAAGCCGACTATAACGTCGTCAGGCCCCACACCAGCCTCAACGGCATGACACCAGAAGCTTTCGCCCAACACACCAACAAGGTATACAACAACCCACAGACCCTAACTTAAAACTGAGGGCACGCTCGGGGTAGGGTCACTTCAGGCCCAGATGATCCCGATAGCTGCGAAAGCAGGCCGCGCCACACTCCAGCCGCATCAGCGCCCCTTCGGCGATGGCCGGGGCACGACGCGGATCTTCCTCGATCAGCGGAACGATAACCTCCGCGTTCCACGCCGCGGAATGACGCACATCCAGCACGGCATGCAGGTCGAAATAATGCCGGTCATCCGGTTGTACGCCCAGTCGCTTCAGCCCGGCCGCAACCATGGCGGCCCGGCCCGGCGCGGTCAGTTCGATCACGCCCAGCGCGCCGATGCACTGAAACGCCAGATGCCGGTGACAGGCCAAACCGGCCATGGCGTTGGCCAGGGCCAGCGACTGCCAGACCGTATCCTCCGGCCGGGGCCGCAGCCCGAGGGCATGGACCAGATGCGCCAGCATCGGCCCGTGCATGCCGGCTTTCCGGCCATGCCCCATTTCATCCCAGTAATTACGCGCCAGTTCCAGCTTGGGGCGCGTTGGCATGCGCACCTGCACCAGCGCCGTCAGGTCCTCGAAACCGGCTTCTCCCGCTGCTTCCTGTTCCACAAACCAGCACATGGCCGCACGCGGCGCTTCATGCGCCAGCCAGGGGAACAGCCGGTCGCGCTGTCCGGGACCGGTTTGTTCCAGTCCCTCAAACCATGCAAGGAATGCCGCAGGCTCCCGGGGCGCCCGCGCGGCGCGTGGCGCAACCCGCGCACGCAGCGCGCGCAGAAAACCGGCTTCCCCCGCCAGCAGGCGGGGCAGGTCCACACCTGCCCTGCCGTCCTCCTCCGGCAGGCAGGGCGTCAGGCGCAGGCGATTGAGCCTGGCCAGGGCCAGATGGAGATCCCGCTGCGTCCGTTCGATACTGTCGCCAGCCACGATATCGTTCATTGGGGCCATTCCTGTCCTGCTATCGCTGTATCACGGTCAGGCAGATCACGGCGATCCGCTCTGCCACGGATAACGGGCCGCCTTCCAGTTCCTCGCCAAATACATCCGGGTCGAGTTCACTGGCCGCCCACGTGAAATCCCTGCCATCCAGCAGGGCCGCCACATCGCGCAGGAAAGGGTTGTCCCCATCAATGATCGCGGTCCCGGTATACAGCAGCAATGTCCCGCCGGGCGCCAGCCGCTCCATGGCCGTCCTGACGACCGCCAGCGACAGCCCCTCCCCCAGCCTGCCGCCACCGTTGCGGTACAGTCGGCAACCGGGGTCCGGCAGGTAGGGCGGATTGGAGAGGATCAGGTCGAATTCACCCGCAAGCCCCGACAGGAGATCACCCTGCCACGCCCTGATGCCATCAACGCCCGCAATACGCGCATTGATGCGCGCCAGCCGCAGGGCACCGGGGTTGATATCGACCATCACCACCTCGGTCCCCGGACAGGCCTGCGCGACCATGATCGCACCGAGGCCCGTGCCGCAGCCAATATCCACCGCCCGCACGGGCGGCGGGGCGGAGCGCAGATGAGCCGCCAGCACCGCGCCGAACCGGTAGCTGTCCGGGCCAAAAAATACTGCATCCTCGGCGTCGGTGGGAAAGGCGGAATGGAAGAACCCGTTGCCCCCCAGCGTCGAGAACCGGAACCGGCTGCGCCAGGCCCCGTTATCAGCAACGAGCATCCCCGCCTCCATCGCCTGCGCGAAGAGGGGCGCGGGCAGCGCATCACGCCGGAAAGACCGGCTCCAGCCAAAAATATCGACGGGGTTCGCTGCCCACCCATTGCCCGGCCGCGCATTGACACGGCGCTGGGTCTCTGGCGTGGGGCAGACGAACCTGTAGCCTGATCGCAACAGCGTGATGCCCACCTGTTGCATTGCGTGATCCCGAACTGCCGCGGGGAAGATAGGATTGTCCATGATGAAGCCCCAACGCAGCACGAATGACGCCTGTTCCCACCATGCCAGCAACGGCTTTGGCGCGATGGAACGGCTCCCGAAGCCGGTATTGTGTATACCCCTTGTCCTGCAGTGGCTATGGCTGGGGCTGCGCTACCGCAGCCTGACGCTGCCATCGGTCGTCAACCCGGCGATCGAGACCGGGGGACTGGCTGGCGAATCAAAAGCCGCCTGCCTAGCCCGGATCAGCCCGGAGCACGCGTTATGGGTCGCCCGCACCGTCCTCGTCTCTCCCGCTGACATCCCGGCGGCAGCGTCCATGGCGCGGACACTGGGCTACCCGCTGGTTGCCAAGCCCGATATCGGCTGGTGCGGCCATGGCGTGCGACGGATCGATACCGTGGATGGGCTAATGGCCTACATTGCGGCCTTTCCCCCCGACGCCAGCTTCCTCTTGCAGGAATTCGTGCCCGGCCCCCTTGAGGCCGGGCTGTTCTACTACCGTGGCCCGACCGAAGCCCATGGCCGCCTTATCGGTCTCGCCATCCGTCATTCCCCACAGGTCACGGGCGACGGCGTGCGTTCCATCGCGGCCCTGATGGCCGCGGACCCACGGCTGTGTTCGCGGATCGGGCATTACCGGCGCGCCCTCTCCACCAGAGGGATTGACCATGTTCCGCCGCGTGGCGAACGCGTCATCCTTGGCACGGTCGCCTCCCTGCGGATGGGCGGCCGCTATGAGAACGCCATGCGGCTGAATACCCCCGCCCTTGAAGGACGCGTCGATGCCATAGCCCGCTCCATGAACGGCTTCCATTTCGGTCGCCTGGACGTACGTTTTGGCAGCGAGGCGGCCCTGCAACGCGGAGAGTTCCGGATTATCGAAATCAACGGCGCCGGATCCGAAGCCATCCAGTTCTGGGACCCGACGATGCGCCTGCGGGATGCCTATCGTGGCGTGTTCGCCAAGCAGGCGGCCCTGTTCGCGCTGGCGGCCCGGATGCGGGCCGATGGCGCGGTCCCGATCAGCGCAATGGCGCTGGCCACGGCATGGTGGCGGCAACTCAGGCTGATGCGGCGCTATCCTTCGTCCAATTAGTTCATATGTGCAGCCCGGATCATGATCTGGAAACAGGCTCCGCATCTGTATGACCCTGATCGGCGCTGTCATGCCATGATACGTGGTTCCACCGCCTCACCCCTTCTGCAATCGGGGAAGCAGGCGTTCCAGCCGCAGCCTCCCCCGGCTGTCCGTCAGCCGCCAGGCTGCCAGGTAGGCCGCGGCTGTCGCGCCGATCAGGTTGCCACTGACGATAAGTGACATCAGCAGGACCTGGTACCTTGAGGCTGCCAAGGGGTTCATCCCCGCCAGGATCTGCCCTGTCATGATTCCGGGCATGGTAATGATCCCGGCGGCCGCCATCTGGTTCAGCGTCGGCAGCAGGGCCGTCCGGATGGCCTGGCGAATCAGGCCGTTCATTGCCTGCGCGCGGGTCGCGCCGAGAATGATCCGCGCCTCGATGGCCTGCCGTTCGCGCGTGATGGCGGACAGGAGTGTATTCATCGACAGGCTTGTTGCATTCATGACATTGCCCAGCAGCAGGCCCGTCAGGGGAATGGCCGTGCGGGCCACATACCACGGGTGGGGCTGGAGGCCGGTCAACAGCCCGATCAGCACCACGATGACCGTCCCTGTTACCGTGGAGGCACCCGCGATCCCGAAATGCCACCACAGACCAAGGCGGACCTGCTGGCGTGACCCGGCTTCCCGGGCGGCGGCGGTGAACATGAAGGCCAGCAGCCCGATGGTCAGCCACACGGAGGCATGACCAAACACGAACAAAAGCACACTGCCGACAAGCGCAAGCTGTACCGCCATGCGCACGGCGGAAACCAGCAGCACCCGCTGCAACCCCAGCGACAGCAGGAACGACAGCGCGCTGCCGATGGCGATCAGGGCAGCGGCCACCAGCATGTCCCCGGTCGTCAGCACTATGGGTGTCATGGCGCGATTTCTTCCATGTGTCCCCGTGCCATCCGGAACCGCGTCCCGGCCATGCGCCCCGCCTGCCCCATGTCGTGCGAGACCAGGACAATGGCCGTCCCCTGCGCCCTTGCCTCCTGAAGAACGGCTTCAACCCTGTCCGTCGTGGCGGCATCCAGCGCCGAACAGGGTTCATCAAGCAGCAGGACACGGGGATGCAGCAGCAGGGCGCGGATCAGGGACAGCCGCTGGCGTTCCCCCGTGGACAGGCGTGACAGCGGCGAGCGCAGGCAGTCTTCCCGCAGGCCAAGGCGCGCGACCAGCGCGCGCACCGCGTCCGTATCCACCATGTGGTCCAGCACGATATCGGACCACCACGCGGGTTCCGCCGGGACATATTGCACCAGGCGGCGCCACTGCGCCGCAGGCATGCCCGAGCAGGCCTGTCCATCGATGCGTGCATCGCCTTCATGCGGGTCAAGATCCGCGATCATGCGCAGCAGTACCGACTTCCCGCTGCCTGATGACCCGGTGATCGCCACGCACGCCCCCGCCGGGACAGTGAATGCAAACGGGCCACCATGGACGCTGCGCAAGGCCAGTACCTCCAGCGCCACAGGCCTGGCCTGATCTGTCGCTACAGTCATCCATCCTCCTGAACAGCCATCCCTGCCCGTTCGCGCGAAGACATCAGCCACGTTGCGTCCAGTCCCGGGCCTTTTCCCATATCTGAATTTCTCGATATGAGGAAATATTATATCCTCGCCGGACATGGCGACCGGCATCGCGCCGGTGTGCATGGCCCGGGCTACGGTCCATTTATGGACAGGTCCCGGCGACAGGACGGCCTGCCCCCGCGCCAGCCCGATGAAACCGGCCAACGCTGTAGGCGTTGGGAACCCTGCCTGTTTGCCCATAATCGGATATTACCATGATGCTGGATCGCCGTTCCTTTCTGGCATTGTCCGGACGAACGACGCCGGCGGCCATGATCCCGCGCCGGGGCCGTGGCGCTGGCCCCGTCATGGGTGGAAAAGCGGACCATACGCTGCGGATCGCCACGGGACAGGTCGAACTTGCCCCCGGGCGCATCATTTCAACCACGCTTTATAATGGCCAGTTTCCCGGCCCCCTGCTGCGGCTTGAGGAAGGCAGGCTCAGCGTGATCGACATCTTCAATGATACCGATACGCCGGAACTGGTGCATTGGCATGGCCGGGGGCGATCTCAACCGTGGTACCTATACCGGGCAGGTCGGGCTGGTCTATATCGAGCCGAAGGATAATCCTGGCGCCCATGACCGCGAGATATTCCTTGTGCTGAAGGAATTCGCGCCATTCTTCAGCCGTGGCGGCGACATGGCGGTGGGTGCGCTTGCGGGCGACCCGGTAGCCGAACTCCAGCGGCTGGGAAAGGGCGCCGACGCGGTCGCCACGCAAGGGACGAAGGGGTTCGAGGTCGGCTACAGGTCATTCACGATCAACGGCCCATTCAATAAGGTGGCGTATAAGCTGGTGCAGCCGGATAGGGCGCCGTCGGGTAAGCAGGCACGACCGGTACAGGCATCGCCACGCCTGTAGTGGCAGCAACCACGCCCGCGATCAGTCCGGTTACCGCCGCCACAAGCAGGTACTGCGCTCCGGACTGCATCCAGTAATAGCCTGATGGCGGTGCCCACAGGCCATGGTAGCGCCGCCAGTCACGGCCCCGCCACTGCCGCGACCGCCAGTTGACATAATACTCCCCCCTTCGCCAGTCCCTCATATGGCCATGGCCACGCTCCCCGCCACGACGGTCATGACCGCCATGCCCCCATGGCGGATCCGCACGGGCCGTCGCACTGGTCAGGATCAGGCAGGCTGACAGGATGGCGGCCGGAAATCGATCTATCATGGTGCCTCCATCGGCAAGCAGGGTAAGGAACACAGGCTCTCATGGCTTATGCATGAACGTACGCCCCCCCCGCGCCAGGACAGGGATTGACATTATTTTATATATCCACAATCAAAGATATATGGATATGGAATCGGCCCTTGCCGCGCTCAGCGCCCTGTCCCAGTCCACGCGGCTGGCTATCTTCCGCCTGCTTGTGCGCCATGAACCGGACGGCCTGCCCGCCGGAGATGTCGCTCGCCATCTTGATATGCCGCAGAACACGATCTCGACCCACCTGGCGATCCTGACACGTGCCGGCCTGCTGAGCGCGCAACGCCACAGTCGGCAGATCGTCTATCGCGCCTGTCTTTCTCGCCTGCGCGAGCTGATGCTTTTCCTCGTCAAGGATTGCTGCGCGGGCAGTCCCGAACTCTGTGCGCCCCTGATCGCGACCCTGTCCTCCTGCTGTCCGTCCCCGGAATCCTGCTCATGACCATCACGATCTATCACAACCCGGCCTGCGGCACGTCGCGCAACGTGCTGGCACTGATCCGCAACAGCGGCGAGGACCCCTGCATCATCGAATATCTGAAAACCCCACCAAGCCGTGCGGAACTGGTCAGTCTGATCGCCCGTATGGGCGTTCCGGTGCGCTCGGTCCTGCGGGAAAAGGGCACGCCCTTTCACGAACTCGGCCTCGATAATCCGGCCCTGACGGATGATGCGCTGATCGACGCCATGATCGCACACCCCATCCTGATGAACCGGCCGATCGTCGTCACTCCGCTGGGTGCGGCGCTCTGCCGCCCGTCCGAGCGGGTGCTGGACATCCTGCCCAACCCGCAGCGGGGCGCTTTCATCAAGGAGGACGGCGAGAAGATCATCGATAAATCCGGCAAGCGGATCGTTTGATGCTGGCGCTTCTGATTTTCGTTGCCACGCTGGTTTTTGTCATCTGGCAGCCCCGAGGGCTGGGCATCGGCTGGAGTGCCATGGCAGGCGCCGCCATGGCGCTGGCAGCGGGCGTGATCCACTGGCACGATATTCCTGTCGTGTGGCACATCGTCTGGGATGCGACCTTTACCTTCATCGCCCTGATCGTCATCTCGCTGCTGCTGGATGAGGCCGGGTTCTTCCATTGGGCCGCCCTGCATGTGGTGCGCTGGGGCAAAGGGCGAGGCCGGACGCTCTTCCCGCTGATCGTGGTGCTGGGAGCGGTCATTGCAGCGGTTTTCGCCAATGACGGCGCGGCCCTGCTGCTCACGCCCATTGTCATCGCCATCCTCACTCAACTCCGCCTGAGCCATACTGCAGCCCTGGCCTTCATCATAGCGACCGGCTTCGTCGCGGACACCACCAGCCTGCCGCTGGTCATCTCCAATCTGGTGAACATCGTCAGCGCCAATTTCTTTGGCATTGCGTTCGATCGCTATGCCACGATCATGGTCCCTGTCGATCTGGTAGCACTTGGTGCAACGCTGGCCGTCTTGTGGCTGTGGTACCGGCGGCAGGTGCCTGCGACCTATCCCGTCGCCGAACTGCCCGCACCTGCCACGGCCATTCGTGACCCTCATGTATTCCGAGCGGCATTTCCGCTGCTAGCCCTGGTTCTGGCGGCCTATTTCCTGACCGCGCCGTTTCATATCCCGGTCTGTGTCGTAGCCTGCCTGGCCGCCGCAATCCTGCTGCTCGTCGCCGGATATGGCCGGGTGATCTCTGTTCGCATGGTGCTGCGGGGTGCCCCGTGGCAGATCGTGATCTTCTCCCTAGGCATGTATCTGGTGGTCTATGGGCTGCGCAATGCCGGGCTGACCGACTATCTTGCGACCGCACTGGTCTGGCTCGGTCATCAAGGGACGTTCACGGCCACCATCGGCACCGGCTTTCTGGCGGCTGTTCTGTCGTCCATCATGAACAATATGCCGAGTGTGCTGGTCGGGGCGCTGGCGATCCAGCAGGCTCACGACATCACGCCGCTGACACGCGACCTGATGATCTATGCCAACGTCATCGGCTGCGACCTCGGGCCGAAATTCACGCCCATTGGTAGTCTCGCAACACTGCTGTGGCTGCATGTGCTGGCATCCAAGAATCATCGGGTCACGTGGGGGCAATACATGAAGGTCGGGCTGGCCATCACCCCGCCGGTCCTGCTGGCCACGCTCATCGCGCTGGCCCTGTGGCTGCCCCGGGTCAGCCACCCGTAACGCATGAAGGGAACCGCTCCATGACCGCACCTGACCTGCCCGCCCTGCATCCGGAATATCTCGAACGGGTTGACCTCGCGCGGCTTGAGCCACACCCACGGGTTGACCATCCGCCCCGCATCCTGCTGCTCTATGGCTCGCTGCGACCACGCTCGTTCAGCCGCCTGCTGGTGCTGGAGGCGGAGCGCATCCTGAAAGCCCTCGGCGCGGAAACGCGGATATTCGACCCGACCGGCCTGCCGGTGGCGGATTCCGTACCTGCCACCCATCCGAAGGTGCAGGAACTGCGCGCACTCTCGCTCTGGTCGGAAGGCCAGGTCTGGTGCAGCCCCGAACGGCACGGTAACATAACCGCTGTGTTCAAAAACCAGATCGACTGGTTGCCACTGTCCGAAGGCTCGATCCGTCCGACGCAGGGCCGCACGCTGGCGGTGATGCAGGTCTCAGGCGGATCGCAAAGCTTCAATTCCGTCAATGCCCTGCGGGTTCTGGGCCGATGGATGCGGATGTTCACCATCCCCAACCAGTCCAGCGTGCCGATGGCCTATACGCAATTCGGTGATGATGACCGGATGAAGCCCTCCCCGCTCTATGACCGCATGGTGGATGTCATGGAGGAACTGATGAAGTTCACATGGCTGCTGCGGGACCGGGCCGATTACCTCGTTGATCGCTATAGCGAGCGCAGGCAGGACCATCGCCCGCCTGAAGCGCGGTGAGGCCGGGACGGGACGGAACCGTTCGACGTGTTGATTGCGGATGGCGGCCATGCTGCGGGGCCGTAAGCCTGCTACGCTCCAGCCAACGCCAAAGCGGCAACACTTCAGGCTTACCGTATCCGTGATCCTGTGATCTGGATTAATAAACCCCAATCTTCGTGCGACCATCTTGTCGCTTTATCAAAGCTCTTGTAAAAACAAAAAGAAATACTTTGTCATGAACATAGCGTTATGGAATCTTTCCAATTGAAAACCTCCATAAACAGTAAAATCCGTCACGATCCACAAGAAACTACCAAGGTTCTTGTGGTCAACACCCTCCTGGCGTGAAGACAAACACCGTGTCCTGATTTCGCATATAGCGATCTTCCTATACCGCCTTGATGTGCCTGGGCATCATAGCCTGCTCATGCCGTTGGCCACGGTCGTTCGAGATTACCAGGATAAAAGCAATAGTGGCGGTCACCGATATTGTACCGGCCCACCTGACCGACACCACTACGAAAGGGGTTCACCCCATGTCACCCTTACAGTCGAGTTGCGCCCTGCCTGAGGCTGCCACGTCTCGAAATGGACGGGAAGGCATCTGTCTTGATCATGACCAGTCCTTGCAGCAATGGATCCTTGCATGATGACCGAAACCTGCAAGGTCCTGATGATCTTCCCGCTTTTCAACGCCAATTCATTCTGGAACTACAAGGAAGCCTGCGATCTTGCGGGCGCACGCTATCCGGCGGCCCCCCTTGGTCTGGTCACGGTCGCAGCCCTCCTGCCCCGGGACTGGGAAGTCCGGTTGGTCAACCGCAATACCGAAGACCTTGTGGATGCCGATTACGACTGGGCCGACATGGTCATGACCGGCGGCATGCTGCCGCAGCGCAATGATGCGCTGCACATCATCGAGACCTGCCGCGCGCGCGGCAAGCCGGTGGTGGTGGGTGGCCCCGACGTGACCTCTAGCCCATCGCTTTACAGCGCCGCCAATTTTCAGGTTCTGGGCGAAGCCGAGGAAATCATGCTTGATTTCATCGCCGTCTGGCGCAAGGGAGCGCGCGAAGGCGTATTCGAAGCGCCGATGGGCAAGACCGATGTCACGAAAAGCCCACTGCCCCGCTTCGACCTGCTGAAGCTGGACCAGTACCTGCATGTTGGCATCCAGTTCTCGCGTGGGTGTCCGTTCAGTTGCGAGTTCTGCGACATCATTGAACTCTATGGCCGAGTGCCGCGCACCAAGACCAATGCGCAGGTCATGGCCGAACTCGATGCCCTGTACGCGCTTGGCTATCGCGGACATGTGGATTTTGTCGATGACAACCTGATTGGCAACAAGAAGGCGCTCAAGAAATTCCTGTCCGACCTGAAACGCTGGCAGAACGAGAAGAACTTTCCATTCGAGTTCTCGACCGAGGCATCGATCAACCTTGCCGATGATGCCGACCTGCTGCGCAGCCTGGCCGATACCAATTTCTTCGCCATATTCGTCGGCATCGAAAGCCCGGATACAGACTCCCTCGTGCTGATGCAGAAAAAGCAGAACACGCGGCGCAGCCTGCAGCAGAGCATCGAGACAATCCACAAGGCCGGGATTTTCGTCAATGCGGGCTTCATCGTGGGTTTCGACAGCGAAAAGGGCAGTGTCGCCCAGGGCATGATCGACTGTATCGAGGATACGTCCATCCCAGTCTGCATGGTCGGCCTGCTTTACGCCCTACCCACGACGCAGCTGACGCGGCGCCTGCTGGCGGAGGGCCGCCTTTTTTCCGGCAGTGAACAGACGCAGTCGGGCGACCAATGCACGGCGGGGCTGAATTTCGAGACAAAACGCCCGCGTCGCGACGTGCTGAACGATTACAGGACGGTGCTTGCGGCCATCTATGACCCAGTCGCCTATTTCGGCCGCGTGCGCAGGCTGGGCCGGATGCTCGGGCGCAAGCGCACGCACCGGATGATAAAGGGTGATTTGCGCAGCTTTGTCCGGCTCATGTTCCGCATCCACCGTGCGGGGCCGGGAACGGCCGGGCAGTTCTGGCGCATGATGCTGGACTGCGCCCTGCATAACCCGCGCGCGCTGCCCTATGTGGTGATGACAAGCGCGCTTTACCTGCATCTTGGCCCGTTTTCACGCCAGGTCATTGCCGAGATCGACCGCGAGATCGCGGATGTGGAACAGGGCCGCTGGCATGTGCCGCCCGTTGTACGTCATGTCAAGGCAGAACTCGTGCCAGCCTAAACCGTGTTAAGGGAAGATGAAGGAGTATGCATGATGTACAATAAAGGCGCTAATATGCATTAGAGGTGGACCCGTCTGTTCGGACAGTTTTTGGGTTTGAATAAGCTATACCCGGTTGTTGTTATGCCGCCATTCTGACGGCGTTGCTG
>NZ_QUWV01000220.1 GCF_003403295.1 Komagataeibacter melaceti
GTTGAGACCTGCTTCTGCAACAGGTCGGAACCATGGGCGCAACTCTCTTTCTGCGGGCAGACACTGGGGCTGCTGCCCGATCATGAAATCGCGTGGCGGTGCGCGGACCTGCACCGGCAATGGATCCGCATGGAGCGGCCCGCCAGTGAGTGGCTGGCGCTCGTGTTCGATGCGCAGGTTCTCATGCGCAGGCGGCTTGAAGGCGAGGGCTGGCTGGGACCGTCCCGCCATTGCTCGCCGCAGGCTCTGGCGGCATAAGAAACCGGGGCCGCCTGATGAGGACGGACGAAACATCCACGCAGGCTACGGCGCGGGATGTCGCGGCCCCCATTCATCGTAGCCGGATATGACATCCCGGGGGCCGTGATGTCATGTCCTGAACTGAGGGGAAACCATGATCGTTCTGATTGTGGTGGACCGGAAGTGGGTTAAGAAGCTGCTTCGCACAGCGAAGAAGGCCCTCCAGGCGGCAGCCACCGTCCTGAAGGGCCTAGCGGATTAATCCACTTCCACCACACGGCCGGGGGGTATTCTTTGACCGGATGCCCCCCGGCCACGGGTTCAGATTAGGACATTCCGGCTACGATTTTCAAGGGGCGCGACACCTTCCGGTGCCGCGCCCCTTCCGTTTTGCGGAGTAAGAAAAACCAGCATTGCCACAATGGGAAAGGGTGGGGCGCAGGACCGCCCCGCGCGTTCGTGGCCGCGTGGACGGATAGACAGGAAGCCGGGTTTTCAGAGGGTGACGCATGCCATGCGCCACCCTTTTTTCGTGCCCTCAGGCGAGGGCACGGAAAGGAAAACGCTTATGAAACTGCATTTCGATCACGCACTGGTCGCCCGGCTGCTGGCGCACGCCACGGCGGCGAAGGAGCACCTGCCCACGTTCGAGCAGAGCTGCGCCCCGGCCTTCCTGAGCGATGGGAAGGTTGACCATGCGCGCATCCCGGCTGGACTGATGCTCGTTGGCGATGACGGGCTGTACCTCATGTCGAACGGCATGCCTGCGCTCTGCGATCCGCAGGGGCGCGCCAATCTTGTGGCCTATGCCCGCGAGGCCGATCCTAAAACCAGCCCTGAAGAGAGCTACGACATCAAGCGCGCCGCCTTTGGCGACGATGATGGCGTGGAGTTTCTGGCAGCCGATGTCATCCGCAATGCACTTGAAGCGACGGCGGGGGGGGCGCTGTGGCTCGATGTGACGCCTTCACGGATCAGCGCGCCATGTCTGGCGCCACCGCGCCGTAACGCGGGCACGCGGCGGCGAGTCTGAAAGAAAACACGAAACGCAGGAAAGGGAAAGCGCTGCCATGGCGTGCCGGTCGGGGCCAGAGGTGGCGCTTCCCCATGCTCGCTGCGCTGCGCGTGGGTCCAGTGCCGGCGCATGACGCCGCTCTGGCCCCGACCGGCACGCCATGGCCCGCGTAGAACATCCGAAACAGCAATATAAAGAGAGAGAAAAGCAATGGCCGTTCTGATCCTGCAAGCAACGCCCGCTACCCGCATCATTGGAAAAATGGGGGCTTCCACCTCCTACGAAATCACGACCCATATGGTCCCGCCCCGGCAGATCACGGCGACGACCATGCCGGTTATTGCTACCCAGGTTCTCACCTTCGGTCGGCATGTTGCCCTGATGTGTCCCCGGCGTTCCTTCATGGTTCTCGTCCGCCCCGCACGGGGGCAACGCAAGCCGCGCGGCTTCGATGCCGCAATGCGGGCGGAAGAACTCAACTGCGTTTCCTGGTTGCATGTAACGCTGGCGCATCCCGTTCCTCATGCCGATGGGCCCGGCGTCGTTTCATGGGGTGGGAGATTCACTCCGTTCTGTCTGGACGGCCATGATCCGGTCTGGCCGGGTGACGGGCCGGCGTTTCTGGA
>NZ_QUWV01000221.1 GCF_003403295.1 Komagataeibacter melaceti
CTCCCCGAACCGGACCCACAACCGATCACGGCATCCTGCACCGGTGAGAGCGGGCATCCCGCCCGGCTCGGGAGTTCAAGATGAAAAAACATGGATGCCATATCCTGGCGATGACAGCACTTTTTCTGGGAGCAGGCGGCACCGCTGCTTTCGCGAAGCCGATAGACAGCGCGACCATGAACCCGGAGCGCATGGCAGCCGCGGCGGTCGTATCCGCACCTGACGCTTCGCAATCACTTGCGGCGCAGTACCATGAGCTCGTGACTGCAAAACAGGCCGCTACTTCCCCGCGCGCCTATCCGGTGTTGCGGGTCAGTTACTCCTTGCTGGCGACGCGACCGCAGGGCTACAGCCTGCGCTCTTTTTCCGTAACGGCCCGAAGTGATGCCGATAACCGGCCCCAGGGCTTCATCCTCACCGATGGCAACGGCATGGGCATGACCTCCCAGGACCTTACAAAACCCGCATATACAGGTGAAGCGCATATGGGGGACAGCAGTGGCCGCCTGGTGATCGAAGCGCTATGGCGCAACGCGAAACATGATGAAATCCGCTGCACGATCGTACAGCATTACACGAACACGATCGGAAGCCATGCCACCACGCTGGAACCCGCATGCGGGGAACTGACCAGCACGGTAACGGGACTATGGGGACGTGACCGGGATACCGTTCCGGATGAGACAATTCCCGACAGCAACATTCCCCAGCATACCTGAAACCTGTCCGGGCCTTACATATGATGTGTGCGGCAATCGCCGCACCATCAATATCCGTGGTATGGTGGTCAGGTTTCGCCCCC
>NZ_QUWV01000222.1 GCF_003403295.1 Komagataeibacter melaceti
GCGCCGTGGCAAAGCCCGCCGCATCGGGTACCCAGTGCCCACCTTCGCCAACATGGTTCATGAGCGCCGCACGCATGAGCTTGCCCGTGGCCTGTTCAGGCAGTCCCTCGGCCTGCACGGCCTTGGTGATCCCGGCCTTGCTGTATGTTTTCAGGAAGTCTTCGACGGCCATATTGGGCATATGGCTGTCCGCGCCGAACAGGATGCCCAGCAGGAGCGCCTGCGGGCCGCTGCCGTCGTGCGGGCTGACGTCGCAGTTCGCGATGCTCCGCACCACCGCCATCGCATGATGGCGCAGCAGCGCCGGGTCGCGCACCAGGTGCCCCTCG
>NZ_QUWV01000223.1 GCF_003403295.1 Komagataeibacter melaceti
CGATCGTCATCATCGTCTCCGAGGCGGCCTGGAACAGCAGGGCGTAGAGAACGGCCTTGTTCTGGAGCGCGATGTCGGCGATCCGCGCAGGCAGGGTGAAGACGACATGGAAATACCCGACCGGCAGCAGATCGGCCTCCCGCTCGGCCAGCCATGTCCGCGCGGCGTTCCCCTGACAGCGCGGACAATGACGGTTGCGACAGCTGTTATAGGCGATCCGCCAGTGTCCACAGTCCCCGCAGGCCGCGACATGGCCACCAAGGGCTGCGGTGCGACAATGTTCGATCGCCGACATGACCTTGAGCTGCTGCAGGGGGAGACGGCCGGCATGGGCTGACCGCCAGGCAGGGCCGGCAGCCCGGAAGATGTCCCCCAGTGCGAGCGAGGCGGACATGACCGCCCCTGCTCCGGGATCAGCCGTCGGGCCTTGCCTGCGCC
>NZ_QUWV01000224.1 GCF_003403295.1 Komagataeibacter melaceti
GCACGACATTTTCAGCACGCTCGATGAAGTCCCCGCCATGGAGCTGGCGGACCAGGGGCTCGTTGACCTGCGTATCGGCAAAGGAGAACCCGGACAGGTCCTTATAGGCGGGGAACCGGGCGGTCTTTGTCTGGTAGGCGATGGAGCGCACTTCGCGTTCGGCCAGTTCCGCCTTCAGGAGTTGTGAGAGGATGGGGATGGCCGCCTCGAAGGCAGGCGCGCCCTGCTCTATGAGGTCAGCCGTGGCCTGGGACATGCCATACATCCGCAATCCACGGAGCATGACGACAAGTGAAGCGGCGGCAGGATCATGACGCATGGCGGCTGTCCCTTCGCAGGATGTCATACCGCCCTGTATCGGCGCACGGTTCGTGTTTGAGCACCAGGGCCTGTGGGGCATCGAGCCGGGGAACCACGGTTCTCCTGGCATCGATCAGGCGATGAAGCGTATTGAGAACATGGGTCTTGGTCGCCACGCCGTCTTCAAGTGCCAGTTCAACCGCGCAGAGGACAGCGTGCTCATCATGCTGCAGCACAAGGGCCAGGATTTCAGCCATTTCCCGGTCGCCTCCAGGCCGCCTGAGCAGTTGATCCTGCAGGGTCCGGAAGGCAGCTGGCAATTCGGCAAACGGCGCGCCATTGCGTAGGGCGCCCGGTTTGCGCTGGATGACCGCCAGATAATGCCGCCAGTCATACACCGTGCGGCCTGGCACACCATGCGAACGCGTGATGATCCGGTCATGCACGCACAGAACCTGCCCTTCGGCGATAATGCGCAGCCTGTCGGGATAAACCCGCAGGCTGACCGGACGATTGGCAAAGGAGGCCGGCACGCTGTAGCGGTTGCTTTCGAACTGGATCAGGCAGGTTGGCGAGACGCGCTTGGTCTGTTCGACAAACCCGTCAAAGGGACGCCCCGGCACCATGAGGTGAGGACGCTCGCTGGCATAGACCTCGGCGATGCTCCGGGCCAGTTCGATATGCTGCAGCCGT
>NZ_QUWV01000225.1 GCF_003403295.1 Komagataeibacter melaceti
CGTCAGGAACGGGATGCTGTCACCCGTGCAGTTCGAACAACAGCAGATTTTGAATGCTCAAGGCGTCTAGAAAACTAGGGGCTATTCACGTTGCTCCGGTGCTGCGCATGCAACGATCGCCTCTATCGCCTCTATCGCCTCCCTCCATCTGCGCATCGGCCGCCCCGTGGCGGCAGCGCTTCAGGA
The DNA here is from genome assembly GCF_003403295.1 of Komagataeibacter melaceti. Classification (GTDB taxonomy): domain Bacteria; phylum Pseudomonadota; class Alphaproteobacteria; order Acetobacterales; family Acetobacteraceae; genus Komagataeibacter; species Komagataeibacter melaceti. Next base: position 187 of record NZ_QUWV01000225.1, read on the forward strand.
GGAAAAAGGAAAATGGCGCGCACATCCAGAAAGGCTGGCGAAGACAGGCAGGACATCTACACCGAAGTCACGGAACGGATCATCCGTGAAGTGGAGGGCGGCGTGATCTCCTGGGTGCGTCCATGGAAAGATGGTGTCGGGCAGGATGGCCTGCCGGTCAACGCGGCATCAGGTCGGCGCTACTCGGGTATCAACCTGCTTCTGCTCTGGATGTCGGCTTCCGGGCATGGCTACTCCACATCCCGCTGGCTGACCTACCGGCAGGCCGCCGAAGTCGGCGGGCAGGTGCGGCGCGGCGAGCGGGGCACCATGGTCGTGTATGCCGCGACCCACACGCCACGCGATGAACTCGAAAGGAGCAATGAAAGCGGAGAGGAGCCGCGTAGCATACCGTTCCTGAAGCGTTTCGTGGTGTTCAATGTCGATCAGATCGACGGGCTTTCCAACCGTATGCGACACGGGGAGCAGGTCGCTGACGCGCCCGGCATCGCGCGGAACGGTGACCTCGACCGCTTTGTCGCCGCTACCGGGGCTGATATGCGCTTTGGTGGGAGTGAAGCCTATTATTCGCGTTCGGGTGATTATATCCAGATGCCCCCGCCAGAGGCGTTCGGCTCGGCTCAGGACCTGTTTACCGTCCAGGCGCATGAACTGGCCCACTGGGCAGGCGCGGCCCATCGACTGAACCGCGAGTTCGGCGCACGTTTCGGGGATGCCGCCTACATGCGGGAGGAACTGGTGGCCGAGATCGCCGCAGCCCAGCTTTCCGCTGTCATGGGCGTGCCGCCCGTCCTGCGCCACGCCGCATATGTCCAGCATTGGCTTTTGCTTCTTCGCGAAGACCGGCATGCAATATTCAACGCAGCGCGCCATGCCAGTGCTGCCGTTGACTTCCTGCTCAACCGGGCACGGGCAAACGAGGGCGCTGGTTGCGTTCAGCCGGATATGGGTGTCGCGGCCTGATCGCGCCGAAGAAGCTGGTAGGTGGCCACGGCGAACGCCGTGCCCAGCGCCAGCGCATGGATGATCGTATCGAGGCGGATCAGCTTGCCCTCGGCCACCTCGAAACGCGCAAGGCCCGTATGGCCCTGAAGCCAGTAGGTCATCGGTAGCAGAATATCCGCGCGCAAGGCGACGCCCCGTATCACGAAATCAGCCGCTACCCCGCACAGCCCGAACAGCACCACCAGGCATGCAAGATACGCGGCGACACCCCGCCATAGCGCCCCAAGAACATGGTAGAGCGCGCGGAAAATGGGGCGACGGGTGGAGGAAGGGACCGACATTGCGCGCTCCGGAAAACAGACTGGGCGGAAGGGTTCCCTACATTAACCCCTGACGCCGCAAAAGTACATGGCCGGGGTATCGGGACGCCTGTTCCCGGCTCCCGGTCTGTCCTGGCGCGGCAGTGAACTCCACAGGTATTGTATAAAATGACATCAGAAAGGAGCGTTGTTATAAACAACAACATGACGGTCGAACTCCTGTTCCGTGAACGCTCGGCCCTGACACCATCTTCGTTGTGGAAATCCTCGTCTGGCATGTCGCTTTCGTTGAGGATGGTGCCTGCGTGATCCGCTACGACAATGAAGCGGGGAAGGGTGATCACAGGCATATCGCCGAAAACGACGTTCCATACCGTTTCCTCGGGATTGAGGAACTGTGGGCGGACTTCTGGAAAGACGTGGAAACCTGGAGGGAAAGACAGTGAGAACGGTAACTCTTGGAATATCCTCCCTGCAGGAGACAAGGC
>NZ_QUWV01000023.1 GCF_003403295.1 Komagataeibacter melaceti
TGATGACGGTCGCGATGGCTTCCGCCGTGGAGATGGGTTCCACAAACGAACGGCGGTCCTGTATCATGTCCCGAGGCAGGACAGGCCGGATCGGTTCGGGCATCAGGCCCAGCGCCTGATCCAGACGGTGAATGAGGTTCTTCCCGAACCGCCGCGCAAGCGGCGCGCGGGGTGCCTCGCGCAACTGCCTGACCTGCTCCAGGCCAAGCTGGAGAAGCCCTCGCCGGGTGGCGGCATCCAGACGCAGGGCCGCGACAGGCAGGGGGTCGAGCGCGGTTTTATGCTGCTGTTCCGGGACGACCGTCGCCATGTCCGTTCCGAAACGCGCGACCGCCCATGCGCAGCCCGGCGTATCCGCCATGGCGCCACGTACCGTAAGCCCCGTGGCAGACAGACGTGCAAGCAGGGCGGTGAGCATGGATGTTTCACCGCCATGCAGGTGCGCGCAACCCGTTGCGTCAATCCAGATGCCATCAGGATCGGCAGCGGATGTCAGCGGCGCACACCACAGACACCATTCGGCCAGTCGTGACAGGGCGCTGGCGTCGCCTTCCGGATCGGCAGGCGCCACGCTCAGGTCCGGCACAAGGGCCTGCGCCTGTGCCAGGGGCAGGCCGGGGCTGATCCCTGCGGTCACCGCGGCCTGGTCAACGGCCGAGATCATGTCGCGTCGGCCGTCATGGCTGCGCGTGACCAGCGGGCGGGATGCTGGAAGATCGTGGAAACCATGTCGACGCAACCGGTCGGTCGGCCAATGGGGAAACCACAGAGAGATGATGCGGCGCATGTTCCGTCTCCACGATCCACTCCCCTGCCCTGCCGCCCTTGTGCCGCAGCAGTTCGACCCGCATGCGCGGGCGGCCGGGATGAAACGCCAGGCAGTCCTGTCCATCCGGCCACGGCATAGGGCCGATACGCCACCGGGTGGTGCAGGCCGAAGGTTGCAGCAGGGCAGGATCATTCGACCGGGCGGCGCGGCGGAGCAGGAATGCGGTCTGCCCTGTCCCTTCCGCCGCCAGTCTCAGCCGACGTGAAGCTGTCAGGGTCATCGGACGATCGAGATCGGTCACGACCGCGACCAGGCCGGTCTCACGTAGCAGATCCTCGGTCAGGCCGAGGACATTGCCAGGTGTGGTGTGCAGGCAGATCAGGCGGTCGGGCTGAAGCCCCGCCTGGGCCAGTCCGGCGGCGTGCAGATCGAGTGGAGCGGTATGGACCCATGCGACCGTCCCGGTCGTATGCGACAGGATGAAGGCGATCCAGCGCGTAGCGTAACAGCCAAGGGCCGTATCGACGCCGCGCCCAAGGATTTCGTGGGTCGTGCCCTGTTCCAGCCCGCCGGACAGGTGGATATCAATCTCAGGGCATCCGCAGGATAACCGCCCTGTTTCATGAAGCGATGCGCCGGACTGCCGCTCCATCCGCAGTATCCGCGCCCGGAGCATGGCGATGGTGTCATTGGGCCGTGTTCCTGCCATGTTCTCCTCCATATGGAACATGTAGAGAACACGAAACCGGCCTGTAAAGCATTAAATGGTGGGGTGGGTTACTTCTCCGGCGGCGCCTTGCGCGTCCCGCCTCGTTTCCC
>NZ_QUWV01000226.1 GCF_003403295.1 Komagataeibacter melaceti
TGGGCGGCGCTCATGGGCGGGGTGGGTGTGGCGATGCTGTGTGTCACGCCGGTGGTCTGGTGGAACGCCACGCATGGCTGGGCCAGTTTCGCACGGCAGGGCGGGCGCACGGCGGACTGGCACCCCGGTCGCGCCTTCCAGTTCCTGAGCGAACTGCTGCTGGGGCAGGTTGGCCTGATGACACCCGGCATTGCCGCCTTTTTCATATGGGGGCAGGTCTGCCTGCTGCGGCGCGCACGGCAACTGCCCGGTGCGCGCCTGCTTGCCTGTATGAGTGTGCTGCCTGCATGTGTTTTCGTGCAGCATGCCGTGGGCGACCGGGTGCAGGCGAACTGGCCGGTCGTGATCTATCCCATGCTGGCAGTGGGCGCGGCGCTGGTGGTGTGGCGCTGGTGGCGCTGGGCCATGGGTGGGGGGCTGGTGATTGGCGCGCTGGTATATGCGCAGGCGCTGTTTGCCCCGCTGCCCTTATCCGCGCATACCGATGTCGCCCTGCGGCAGATGGCGGGGTGGCGCAGCCTTGCCGGGCAGATTGCCACCACGGCGCGGCCGGGAGAATTCATTGCCGCCTGTGACTATGGCACGGCAGCGGAACTGGCCACGGTCATGCCGCCCCGCTACCCGGTCGTGGGGATGGAGGCGCGCTGGGCGCTGTTCGATCTGCCGCATGGCGTGTCTGGCGATGGGATCATGGTGTGCAATCCCCGGCGCACATTCAGCCATGATGCATTCACATCCGTCGAGCGGATTGGAACGCTACTGCGCGGGCGGCATGGCCGGACGGCGGAAGCCGTTGACCTGTATCGCGTTCATATGCGCGATGACCTGTCTCCCGCCCTGCGCCTTAGCATTGCGTGCCTGCCTGCGTCTGGGGAGCGGTAGGTTTCACATCCACCCGTATCGCCCGAATGAATGTCCCGATACCCGTAAGCGTGGTTCAGGCCAGATGGGGGCGGACTTTCCGGCTATCGGACTTGCTGGAAGAAAAGCATGCAAAACCCCGCCGCAGGCATGTGCATTACGGGGCGTATGACACGTCCTTACCCCGCCAGCGGCAGGAACTGCCGGACCTGTTCCATCAGGGCTTTCATGCGGAAGGGTTTTTCCAGCAGGCACAGCGGGGCGTAACCGGCAAGCCGGTCCGGGTCGCCGCTCATGACAATAATATGGCTGCCGCGCGCGCGGGCGGTGGCGATCAGGTCATCGGGCGTGCCATCGGGCAATGTCAGATCCACCAGCACCAGTGAGAACGCATGGCCCTCAACCTGCCGCATGGCATCGGTCACGCCACTGCTTATGGTGGTGCTGATACCCTGCGTGCCGAGCATGGTGGCGACCAGTTCCGCTATTGTCGCTTCATCCTCGACAATCAGGGCTGAGAACTGGGTCATGACAGCATACTTTCGGTCCGATGTTTGGTGTGGTCGCCGGGAGCGCGGTTCTGGGTCGCCACGGGCCATGGGGCAATGCCGCGGTCGGACAGGGCCAGTTCCCCCAGTTCCAGCAGGCCGGGGCTGAAGGCGGCGGGATTGGCGCGTACCTGCGCCAGGTCGAACCAGCCCACTTCGCAGGCATCATCGCCCGCCGTAATCCGGGTCCAGCCATTGTCGTGGCATTTGACGGCCACGATCAGGTAATGGAAGCGGATATGGCCATTCCCGTCGCGGTCGATCAGGTCAAAGGCGGTCAGCGTGCCTTCGGCATGGGTTTCAAAGCCGGTTTCCTCACGCAGTTCCCGTGCCGCCGCATCAAGATAGCTCTCGCCATATTCAATGCGGCCGCCGGGAAAGCCCCATAAACCCTGATCGGGCGGGTTGCGCCTGCAAATCAGCAGCATGCGCCCATTACGGACAACAATGGACAGGACGGCGCCAGCGAGTGTCATGTTAGCAGACATGGGGGAACTATATCGGATCGTCGGCGCGCATCCATGCCTGTATCCGGCACGGGTGTTCCCGATTGCGTGAAGGGCGGGGCCGTAAATGCCCCGGGCTAGCGTTTCAGCACGATATGCGCCCGGCAGCGTGGGGTGCCATAGGTGCCGACCATGGTGTCGCCCTCCGGGTGGGCCTCGAACACCATGGGGAAGGGCGCGCCGGAGGGCTGCTGGATCAGGGCCTCGGTATGGTAGTGGGTGCTTCCCTTTTCCACTACGCCACGCAGGGCGATCGAGCCATCGGCCGGGGTGAAGGCGAGGCGCTTCGTCCCGACCTGGAAGGTGGAGGTATCGCGGGTTTCATCACACGTGCCCTGATCGGTCACGAGCCTGCCCGTCCACAGCCCGGTGGGGTCATGCTGGGCGTCCGCCATGGCCGCGCAGGAGAAAAAACCGACGAGGCAGGCGACAGTCAGTGGCGCAAGGTGGCGTATGGTCATGTGACAACCCTATAATCCGGTCAGGAAATGTTTTCAAAAGGTTCCGTGGTGGGGCGTGCCGGTGGTCCGGACCGTGTGAAGCCGTTATCTTGTGAAAACCGGCCGGAAATGCCCTCCTGCCCGAAGGTTCATATTGTGCTATCCGGGTGGGAAAGACTATCTCACGCTTGCAATATGTTCCCGGCGCATGCTGGAAGCCTAGTTTATCTATAATGCCGTGACCGAAAGACACATGATGAACGATACCGTGAATACAGCTTCCCCCCCGGCAGGGCTTGATGAAACCCTGCACGAGGATCGTATTCTGATCCTGGATTTCGGCAGTCAGGTGACGCAGCTTATCGCCCGGCGCGTGCGTGAAAGTGGCGTGTATTGCGAGATCTGGCCCTATTCCAGCAGCCCGGAGCGTATTCGCGCCTTCGCGCCCAAGGGGATCATCCTTTCCGGCAGCCCGGCCAGCGTGCTGGATGAAAACGCGCCGAAAATACCCGATGTGGTCTTTGCGCTGAATGTGCCCGTACTGGGCATCTGCTACGGGCAGCAGGCCATGTGCCGCCAGCTTGGCGGCACTGTCGAGACGCACGAGCATCGTGAATTCGGCCGCGCGCACATTGATATCATCAAGGATTGCGCGCTGTTCCGCGGCACCTGGGCACGCGGTGGGCGTGAGCAGGTATGGATGAGCCATGGCGACCGCGTGACGAAGCTGCCGCCGGGCTTCCAGGCCGTGGCCGTGAGCGAGGGCGCGCCGTTTGCCATCATCGCTGATGAAGGCCGCCGCCTGTATGGCGTGCAGTTCCACCCCGAGGTGGTGCACACCCCGCATGGTGCCGCCCTGCTGCGCAACTTCACCCATGATGTGGCCGGCTGCCGGGGTACATGGACCATGGCCGGTTTCCGTGACATGGAAATTGCCCGCATCCGCCAGCAGGTGGGCAAGGGGCGTGTGATCTGCGGCCTGTCCGGCGGGGTTGATTCCTCGGTTGCGGCAGTGCTGATCCATCAGGCCATCGGTGACCAGCTGACCTGTATTTTTGTTGATCCCGGCATCCTGCGCGCGGGTGAGGCGGATGAGGTCATCCGTACCTTCCGTGACCGCTTCAATATCCGCCTGATCCATCGTGATGCATCGGACCTGTTCCTGTCGGCGCTGGAGGGGGTGAGCGACCCCGAAATCAAGCGCAAGACAATCGGCCGCCTGTTCATCGAGGTGTTCGAGGAAGAAGCCGCGAAGCTGGGTGGTGCCGAATTCCTGGCGCAGGGCACGCTGTATCCGGATGTGATCGAGAGTGTCAGCTTCACGGGTGGCCCTTCGGTCACGATCAAGTCGCACCACAACGTGGGCGGCCTGCCCGAGCGGATGAAGATGCAGCTGGTCGAGCCGCTGCGTGAACTGTTCAAGGACGAGGTCCGTGAACTTGGCCGCGAGATGGACATACCCGAGGCCATTGTTGGGCGTCATCCTTTCCCCGGGCCGGGGCTGGCCATCCGTATTCCCGGTGCGATCACGCGCGAAAAGCTGGATCTGCTGCGGCGGGTTGATTCCATCTTCCTTGAAGAAATCCGCACGGCGGGACTGTATGATGCCATCTGGCAAGCCTTCGCGGTCCTGCTGCCCGTGCGCACGGTGGGTGTTATGGGAGATGGCCGTACATATGACTACGCCTGCGCCCTGCGCGCCGTCACCAGCACGGATGGCATGACGGCCGATATCTATCCGTTCGACATGTCCTTCCTTAACCGCGTGGCTGGTCGTATCGTCAACGAAGTGCGTGGCGTGAACCGCGTGACTTACGATATTACGTCCAAGCCGCCGGGGACTATTGAGTGGGAATGATTCACAAGGGGTCCTGAAGTATCCCACTCCCTCCCTGAACCCTACTTAACATACTGAAATAAAAAGTTAATGTCGTCGTCTGCTATTGCAGACTATCGATGTGCACAGGTTGGTTTTGACGGTATGCGTGACGGACCTCGTCAGGCTTGCCAGTTGGGAATTGTGTGAATACCGTCATGGGCAGATGGGCCTGTGACGGTATTTTTTTACAATAAGTCTTTGTAAAAAGCTGCTTTTTTGCCGAAACAGCCCGCCAAAATCCCTTGACGGTATTTTCGGGTCGGAGGCGGTGCAATGCTTACGGATGCTGCAATTAGACCGTTGAAACCAAAAGGAAAAAAATACAAGGTCGTGGACCGTGACGGGATGTATGTCCTCGTCACGGAAAAAGGCGTGGTGTCCTTTCGAATGGACTACCGTCTGAATGGACGGCGCGAGACCGTGTGTTTCGGGAAATACGGTCCAGGGGGACTATCGCTCGCGCGTGCACGGGAGAAGTGTATTGATGCGAGACGCGCTCTTGCGGAAGGAATTTCTCCGGCGATCGAGAAGCAGCGCAACAAGCGGCGCCTCAAGGAGGCCAAAAGCTTTGGCAAGCTGGGAGAGAAATGGCTGCAGGCTGCAGCAATGGCCGATAGCACCCGGGCCATGCGTCGCGCAATTTTCGAACGGGAACTGCTTCCTGTCTGGAGCAATCGTCTTCTGACCAAGATCACGCCGAATGATCTCAGGACGCATTGTGCAGCGATAGTCGATCGCGGTGCGCCGGCGACGGCGATACACGTTCGAGATATTGTAAAGCAGGTCTACAACTTTGGTATTTTGCACGGAGAGAAGGTTGCCAATCCTGCCGACGAGGTCGGACCCTCATCGATCGCGACCTTCGTTCCCAGGGACCGTGCACTTTCTCCCGCTGAAATTCGGGTGTTGTTCCGGGTGATAGAAAACGTACCGACGTTGCCGACCATCCGCCTGGGAATGCGGTTCTTTTTACTGTCCATGGTCAGGAAAAGCGAATTGCAGGACGCTGTCTGGGATGAAGTTGATTTCGAGAATGCTGTCTGGACAATTCCTAAAGAACGCATGAAGCGTTCAAAGGCACATAATGTGTATCTCTCTCATCAGATGCTGGACATATTGATCGCATTGAAAACGTGTGCAGGAAATTCACGTTACCTACTACCGTCTCGCTATGATGCAGACGCGCCGATGTCCCGCGCGACATTCAATCGCGTGACCTATTCGGTCGTCGATCAGGCCAAAAAGGATGGGCTGTCGTTGGAAGCTTTTACGGTCCACGACCTTCGTCGCACCGGATCAACGCTTCTGAATGAATTGGGCTTCAATAGCGACTGGATTGAGAAATGTCTTGCTCATGAAGACGGGCGTTCCTCGCGGGGCGTCTATAATAAAGCAGAATACGAGCTACAACGGCGTCATATGATGCAGGAGTGGTCGAACACCGTGGATGCCTGGATCGCAGGTAAGAAATACGTGCCCAACCTGGTGTCACCATCTATGCCGTTGTTCGAGCCGGATCCTGCCCTTTGATCGGGCGCGTTCGCCTCTGCCTTACGTCGGGACCTCTTGCCGGCATACTTGGTTTCGAACGCCGCTCTTCCAACCATGCTTCCACTTCGGCCAGGTCCCATACGACACAGCGTGGCGAAAGACAGAAGCGGCGCGGGAAGTCACCGCATTGTTCCATTTCGTAAATTGTGCTGTCGGCTAGTGGCACCATTTCACGCAGCTGGCGTCGACGGATTGATTTCCGGGGAGACGATATGGCTCTGGCGTGCATTGATCTAACCTTTCCTATTGGCGCTAATAATAAGAGCCAATAGGTATCATTGTGCGGAAGTGTATTTTCTATCGTAGGAACAAACGGGATAGAAACGGATAAAAATAGGATAGGGGCAGCTGTTTATATAGGATCTGGATGTCTGTACAGCATAAGGTCAGTCTGTGAAGAGACAGTTCTCAATGCGTATGCCCTGTTGCATGATTGGCGGATCGTCAGAATACGCCTCATATCGGACATTTAATCGGGCGTCATTGCTTTCTAAAACCAGAAATAGCCTGAAGGCATCCTACCCAATCTGTTTGGAAGATCACGCTGCCATGGCGAACGCAGCTCTACCGCCGGGTCGCTCACGTGGTTCCATCCATATTTTTAACGACTGGTATAAGAATATCGAGATACTATCGGACTAGGTCTACAAGGCGATAGTCGACGGAAGTGAAAAAGCTTATCGCGGATTGCCCTCTGGAAACGTTCTGACGATAGCACATCCCATTATGCAGTCACCCTTATCCGGTGCTCGGTTTGACTATCCCGACATTATGACAGAGATTATTTTTGCAGATGGGATCGCAGCATAAGGTTTGGCGGATGAAGGAGAGGGTGGAACAGGCTGGTAATTTTGCCTTTCTGGCAAAAGCTGCGCCAGAACTGACCAAATTGGGCCGGCTCGCCGAACATTTCTTCCTTCTCGACCCGCCGACATCTCTAATCAAGACGCGGCAGTTCGCGGAACTGACGGCCAAGGATATCGCCGCCAGGCATGGTGAACTGCCCGACACGCGCGCTACCTTTGACGACGTCCTCCGCGTCCTTCAGAGGCGCGGATTACTGCAACGTCAGATTGCCGACCTGTTTTTTCATATCAAGCGCGTCGGCAATACAGCGGTCCATGAAAACGCAGGCACACGTTCTGAAGCGCTTGAAGCGCTTAAAATGGCCCGGCTGATCGGCGTCTGGTTCCATCAGGTTTACAATCAGGCCCCCAATTTCCATGCCGGACCGTTCGTCCCGCCCCGGCTGCCGGAAGACGCGACACCGGCTCTGCGTGAGGAAATCGAAGCCCTGCGCAAAGCCGTTTCCGATAGTGCGGACGCCGAAGCCAAGGCCCGCATGGCCGCGCAGGAAGCGATCGCCGCGCAGGCAACCCTCCAGGAGCGCGCGGCCAAGGAAGCTGAAGACCGCGCATTCTGGGAGACTTACGCCGCCGAGGCGGACCGGGAACGTCAAACAGCCGAACGCACTCTGGCGCAGGTGCAGGCTCAGGCCGTCGCCTCGCCTGTGGCAGAACTTTCGGGTCTGGCGCAGATGGCCGATCAGAAAGCGCAGGAACTGGAGATCGACGAGGCCACCACGCGCGTGCTCATTGACGCGCAGCTTCGTGCCGCAGGCTGGGAAGCAAACAGCAGAACGCTCCGCCATGCCAGAGGCACGCGTCCCGAAGCGGGGCGAGCGGTCGCCATTGCGGAATGGCCGACCGAAAGCGGTCGCGTCGATTATGCGCTCTTTATTGATGGTCAGGCTGTTGGCGTCATCGAAGCCAAGCGTTCCATCAGGAACGTGGCTGGACGCCTTGGACAATCCAAACGCTACGGTCAGGATATCATCCTGACTCTCGAACAAAAACTGACTTTCACCCCATCAGACGATGCCACGGCGTTTCGTGTTCCGTTCATATTCGTGACCAACGGCCGTCCCTATTTCAAGAGACTGGAGGCCCTCTCCGGCATCTGGTTCTGGGACGCACGCACCGGCGAACCACCACGCGCCCTGATGGACTGGTTTTCCCCGCGTGATCTGACTGCACGGCTGGAACAGAAACTCGATCCCGCCGCTCTGGCGAAGACGGACCGCCAACTCGGCGTGACGGGATTGCGTGATTACCAGATTGAAGCGGTTCATGCCGTCGAGGCGGCCATCTCCAATGGGCAGCGTCGCCTTCTCATCGCTATGGCGACCGGAACCGGCAAAACCCGCCTTGCCATCGCGCTGATGTACGAGCTTCTCCGCGCCCAGCGGTTCCGGCGCATCCTGTTTCTGGTCGACCGGAAAGCCCTCGGTATCCAGACGCTGGATTCCATGAGCAATACCGAAACCGCCAGCCTGCTCAAATTCGATAAGATCTTTCCGATTGCCGGAATGGACAAGGCGATCCCCGACCTTGAGGATCGGGTTCAGGTTTCCACTGTACAGGCCATGATCCGTCGCCTTTTCGACAACCCGGACGGCCAGCATCCGACACCGGGCAGCTACGATCTCATCATCGTCGATGAGGCGCATCGTGGCTATGTGCTGGATGCCGAATTGCGGGATGACGATCTTGGTTTCCGCAATCTGGACGATTACCTCTCTGCCTATCGGCGTGTCCTCGATTATTTTGACGCCACCCAGATCGCCCTGACGGCAACTCCTGCTCTACACACAAGGGAGATTTTCGGCGCACCGGTCTTTCACTACAGCTATCGTCAAGCCGTCATCGCGGGGCATCTCATTGACCATCGCCCGCCACGCCGCATCACGACAGCTCTCAGCCAGACGGGCATTCACTTTGACGCGGGCGAGGAAGTCGCCGTCGTGGACTCCCGCACCAATCAGGTCGACCTCTTCGATCTTGAAGACGAAGTCGATTTCGAAGTCGCCGAGTTCAACAAGAAGGTCCACACGGAAGCCTTCAACCGTGCGGTGGCCACCGCTGTCGCGCTGGAATGCCCGCCGGACAAGCCCGGCAAGACCCTGATCTTCGCGGCCCGCGATACGCACGCCGATATTCTGGTCAAGGCGCTGCGTCAGGCGTTAATCGAAGAATACGGTCCCCAGCCACATGACATGGTCGAGAAGATCACCGGCGAGGTCGATCGCCCGAACGAACGGATCAAGGTCTTCCGTAGTGATCCTCGTCCGAAATATGTCGTGACCGTCGATCTGCTGACCACGGGGATCGACATCCCCTCCATCGTCAATCTCGTCTTCGTGCGGCGCGTCAACAGCCGTATCCTGTATGACCAGATGATCGGACGCGCGACACGCCGGTGCGATGAGATCGGCAAGGAATATTTCCGCATTTTCGATGCGGTCGATATTTACGCCAATCTGCAAACCGTCACCGACATGAAGCCGGTGGTGGTCAATCCCTCACTCAGCTTCGCGACCCTTCTTGGCGATCTGAACCGCGCCACCACGGATGAAGACCGCACCTGGGTCCGCGATCAGATCATCGTAAAACTGCGCCAGCGCGTCCGTCACATCGACCCCGAATACGCCGCACCGCTTGAAGCCGTGCTTGGCCCGCTGGCCGCCCTGCCAGACCAGCTCCGTGACGCACCACCATCGGCGACGGCGGACCTGTTCGCCCGGCATCCTTCCCTCGCGACCATCCTCGACCACGCGGGGAACCGCCAGCGCCCGAACGGTATCTATATCTCGGAGCATGAGGACGAGCTTGTCTCCATCACCGATACCTTCGGGAAACAGGCCAGCCCCGCCGATTACATCGAAAGTTTCGAGGCCTATATCCGCGCCAACATGAACGCGCTTCCCGCCCTGATCGCGGCAACACAGAAGCCCCGCGATCTGACACGGCAGGACCTCAAGGACCTCGCCACCGCACTGGATGAACACGGTTTCTCCGAAGCCAGTCTCCGCCGTGCTTACGGCACCGCACGCAACGCCGACATCGCCGCCCACATTCTCGGCTTCGTCCGTCAGGCGGCTCTCGGCGATCCACTGGTGCCTTACGCAACCCGCGTGGAAAACGGCGTGCAGAAGATCCTTGCGTCCCGAAACTGGACACCCAGACAGACACAATGGCTGAACCGTATCGGCCGCGCCCTGAAAGACCAGCCCGTGGGCGACCCAGCCTTACTGTCCGACCCGCTATTTGCACAACAAGGTGGCTTTGACGTAATCAACCAGACCTTTGATTCTGGCCTAAGTGATGTATTGAAGGATCTCAATGCTGCCATCTGGTCCGACGGATCAGAAGGAGGCCGAGCCGCGTAACAGGAAGTGTCTGACGTATGAATCCCGCTGTCGATCTGGTGAACAAACTCTGGCGCCTGTGCGCGCTGCTCCGTAAAGATGGCGTTACTTATCAGCAATACGTCACGGAACTGACCTATCTGCTCTTTCTGAAAATGGCGTCCGAGCAGAAGGACGAGACGCGTATTCCCGCACAATACCGCTGGAAAACCCTGAAAAGCGCCAACGAGACCGAGGTTCTCAGACTCTATAAGCAAGCCCTGATCGACCTTGGAGACGGGGAAAAGGTTTCTGACCGCGCCATTGTCTCCATTTTCCAGAATGCCTCGACCATCGTGCGCGATCCGGCCAACCTGCGAAAACTCATCAATGCCATCGACGAACTGCACTGGTTCACGGAAGAGCGGGATTCTTTCGGTGATGCCTATGAAGGCCTGCTCCAGCGTATGGCGGAAGAGACCAAACGCGGCGCTGGTCAGTATTTCACCCCCCGCGCCCTGATCGACGTCATGGTCCGTCTGATGCAGCCGGAAGCAGGCGAGATCATCGAAGACCCGGCCTGCGGCACTGGCGGCTTCCTGATTGCCGCCAATCTGCACATGAAAGCCGAGACGGACGATTACTTCACCCTGTCCCCCAAACAGCAGGCCTTCCAGCTTCAGGACGCGTTGCGCGGCATCGAGAATGTTCCGGACACCTATCGCCTGCTACTGATGAACCTCTATCTGCACAGCATCGATCCGAACAATATTATGCTCGGCGACACGCTCAGTCCGACCGGTGCGCGCCCGCAGTTCAAAAATGTTGATCTGATCCTGACCAACCCGCCTTTCGGTCCCGCAGGTGGGCCGCCGACGCGCGACGATCTGACGATCACCTCGGCCGTCTCCTCCTACCAGCTTCCCTTCGTGGAACACTGCATTCGCGCCCTGAAGCCGGGCGGTCGGGCCGCCGTCATCATCCCGGATAACGTGCTGTTCGATGACGGGCGCGGTAAGGCCCTGCGCAAAATGCTGATGAACTGGTGTGAGCTGCACACGATCCTGCGCCTTCCCGTCGGCATCTTCTACGCGCAGGGCGTGAAAACAAACGTGCTGTTCTTCACCCGTTCGGAAGACGAAGCGCCGGTGAAAGACGCCACAAAAGCCGTCTGGATCTACGACGCCCGTTCCGGCGCGCCGTCCTACGGCAAGACCAACCCGTTCGGTACCAGCGATCTCGATGATTTCGTCAAAGCCTTCGGCTCGGACCGTAATGGACGCGCAAAACGCAAGGATCAGGGCGAGGAAGGCCGCTTCCGTCGTTTCACACGCGAGGAGATCGCGGCAAGAGGCGACAATCTCGATATCACCTGGCTGAAAGACACGACCGATCAGGCCGAAGACGGGCTGGAAACGCCGGAGGATATTGCGGCAGCTATCGAAGGCCATCTGAAATCGGCTCTGGAAGAGATTGCGGCGCTGATGGCGGAACTTGAAGGGGATGCGGTGGATGTCGGCGTGGAGGCAGCGGAGTGATGTTGCCGCAGGGATGGGTTGAGGCCGAAGCTAGTGAAGTTGGGACATGGGGTAGCGGGGGCACACCAAAATCGACAGAAGCCACTTATTATAATGGGAATATCCCTTGGATCCGCAGTGGAGATCTTCCTGATCAAGAGATCACAAAATATGAGATCCAAATTACTGAAGCTGGTCTGAACGCGTGCGCAGCAAAATGGGTGCCGACGAACAGTGTTTTAGTCGCCCTGTATGGTGCAACAATCGGGAAAATCGGCATAACCACCTATCCCGTTACGACAAACCAAGCAGTGGCATTTTGCACCCCATGCGAGGCCATTAACCCTCGCTATTTGGCAAAGTATTTTCTCTCGATCAGAGAGAAACTTATTTCCCTTGCACAGGGTGGAGCACAACCAAATATTAGTCAGATAATACTAAAACAACAGATAGTGCCGCTTCCCCCTCTCGCCGAACAACGCCGCATCGTCGCCAAACTGGACAGCCTGACCGCCCGCATTGCCCGTACCCGCAAAAAAATGGAACACGTATCGAATACTGTTTCAGATTTAAAAAAGAAAATATTGCTTTTTGCATTTTCAGGAAAGTTATCAAATTCTGAGTATCACCATGAAAAATGTTCTGTTGAAGTAAAATCAGTATTCCAGGATGACCAGGAGCGCGGACAATGGTCAGAAACTTCATTGCCTTCATCCTGGAAATGGGTAGAATTCAATCAATTCTTTAGTGATGTAACAGATTCAAAGAAAAAACTCCCTGCCAATCTTTATATGGATTCCGGGGAGTTTCCTGTGATCGATCAGGGGAAATCTATTATTGGGGGATATACAGACAGAAAAGATCTCATCCATACAGCAAGTGATCCTGTAATTATTTTCGGAGATCATACCCGATCAGTAAAGCTAATCCATCCTCCGTTTGTACAAGGAGCCGATGGCGTAAAAGTTCTTAGCCCCTCTGAAAATGTATGTGTTGATTATGCTTACTACGCTATGCTTGCGATAGAAATTCCAGATAAAGGTTACAGTCGGCATATGAAATTTGTACGCCGAGCAATGTGGCCCCTTCCCCCTCTTCCTGAACAAAACAATATTGTTCGGAAAATTAATCATGTATTTGCTCGCGCCAACCTCATCGAAAAAGAAGCCAAACGCGCCCTGTCTCTCCTCGAACGCCTCGAATCCGCCCTTCTTGCCAAAGCCTTCCGGGGCGAACTTGTCCCGCAGGACCCAGATGACGAACCCGCCAGCGTGTTGCTCGACCGCGTCCGGGCAGAACGTGCTGCGGCTCCGAAACCGAAAAGAGGGCGCAGACAGTCCATTCAAGACATGCCACTTCCTAGGAAACGGCAGACAGAAAAGCATGGCTGAGGAACCGTCCCTCGCAGACGAAAAATGGGTTCGCATAATGGGCGAATACGACTGCGAAGGCGTCTGGCATCGTGACGGATGCTTGACATGTGCGGATGAGCTTCCTGTCAGCGGGAGACTGCGGGAGCGGCTTCGTGCATGGGCGCAACGCTATAATAACTTTGATTTTCCGCCTGAAGAAAACAGTCCGCCGTTCGACATGGAAACCTTCGCCCGAGACGGTCTGGAAATCGCCCGTGCGATCAAGGCGGAATTGCCAGACTGGACGGTCATTTATTTCGATGAATCCAAAGCGGATTATAAAAACCGCTCTCAACCACGATCGCAATATGAATACGAGGTTTGATCGAACACCATGTGGGACACAGATCACACAAAGGCGTGTTCGTCACCACTTCATCCTTCAGCGCCCCGGCGATGGACTTCGTACGTCATCTGAGCCAGCGCATCATTTTGATTGACGGCGCAGCATTGGCTGATCTGATGATCGAACATGGCGTCGGTGTGCGCGTCAGTCGTGCCATAGAGATCAAGAGAATCGATCTGGATTTCTTCGACCTCAGCTAAACGATCTGCTGCAAGTAGATATGTATGTCCGGTTTATTGATCTCCAAGCGTAAACCGGACCTTCCGCTGTCCTGAAGGGTTTCGGGCGCCGCGAGGCGTACGAAAGTCTGGGAAGACCGAACCCGCGACACCGGGACTCAGTTATGGGGAATTTGCA
>NZ_QUWV01000227.1 GCF_003403295.1 Komagataeibacter melaceti
GTGCCTGCGTGGGCGGGCGGGGTGTTACGGTCAGGTCCTGCACCATTTTCAGGCGCTTGACCACGCCATGGCCGCATGTGGTGTTGATGCGGGCGATCACGGCGGGGGCGAGGTGCTGCAGTTCCATCGCCACCGGCCCCGAACACGCCACCGTAAGGGTGCCGCCGTACAGCCTGCGCGGCACGGTCGAGGCCGCCAGATTCGGGCCGACAATATCAGGCCAGTCCGTCATGACCTGCACGGCGGCGGGCGACTGCTTGCGAAAGACCGGGGTGCTGATGCGGGGCAGCAGGACTGCCATGCTGCGTGGCCGGTATGCACGCGGCGGCGGCTCAGCGGGGGCAGGTGCTTTCTTTTGCTTGCTGCGTGAGGGCGGGTTCGTCATAAACGGTTCCGTGTTACCTTCTTCCGCCGATCTGTTGCGCTGGTACGACCGGCACCGCCGCACCCTGCCATGGCGCGCCCTGCCGGGGCAGGAAGCCGACCCCTATCGGGTCTGGCTGAGCGAGATCATGTTGCAGCAGACCACCGTTACGGCGGTCATACCCTATTTCGAACGGTTTGTGGATGCCTTTCCCGATGTGATGGCGCTGGCCCGTGCTCCGCAGGACCGGGTACTCGCGCTGTGGGCTGGGCTTGGGTACTACGCGCGGGCACGCAACCTGCATGCCTGCGCGCAGGCCGTGGCGGCGCGGGGCGGCCGATTCCCCGATACGGTGGAGGGGCTGCGGGAACTGCCCGGCATCGGCCCCTATACGGCCGCCGCCATCGCGGCCATTGCCTTTGGCCGCCCGGTGGTGCCGGTGGACGGGAATGTCGAGCGCGTGACGGCGCGCCTGTTCGCCATGACCGATCCGCTGCCCGGCGCACGCCGGGCCATCGCGCAACAGGCCGAAACACTGAATGAGGACGCGCCGGCCCAGGCCCGTCCCTCCGACTTCGCGCAGGCATTGTTCGATCTGGGAGCAGGGATCTGCACCCCGCGTTCGCCGGCCTGCGCGCTGTGCCCATGGCATGGCTCCTGTGCGGGGCTCCGGCAGGGAATCGCCGCCACGCTGCCCCGCCGCGCGGCGAAGGAGGCACGGCCCGTCCGGTATGGCGCGCATTTCTGCGTGGTGGATGCGGCAGGCGGCATGCTGCTGGTCCGCCGCCCCGAAAAGGGGCTGCTGGGGGGCATGATGGGCCTGCCCGGACCGCCGTGGCGCGACACGCAGTGGACAAAGGCGGACGCCATGGCCCACGCGCCCAGCGCACCCCGGCTGCGCATTGACTGGCACCGGGCGGGGCGGGTGAAGCATGTCTTTACCCATTTCACCCTGCTGGCCGATATCTATGCCGCCCGCATCCCGGCCTTTCCCAACAGCATGGTGGGGGAAGATGGCATGGTCCACCATGCCGGGGGTGAAGCCGTGGCCCTGCCGTCACTCATGCGCAAATGCATGGCTCTGGCACGAAGCGGCAATATTTTTGATTGACGCGGATATGATACGCGCGGTTCACTGATCACAGTCCGATCAGGAAAGGGACCGTGATGTTCACTTTAGTCCAGATGCTTTCCCCTGTTATCGCCCTGCTGGGCATTGCCGGTATGGCGCGCTGCCTGCACATGCGCGCTCTTGCGGCGCAGCCGGTACGGGTCCGCACCCGGCGCTAGCCTGCTGGCCATGTAGCGGGCGCGCGGGTGGACTGTCGCTGTTTCTTTGCATCCGCGCGTGGCTTCCTGTAGCAGCCGTTTCATGACCTTCATTACCGTACACCGCACGGCGCGGGCGGATGTGGCGCGCGCGCGGACGGGCGTGCTGCTGAGCAATCTGGGAACCCCGGAGGGCACCGGCTACGGTGCCGTCCGGCGCTATCTGGCCGAATTCCTGTCGGACCGGCGCATTATCGAAGCCAGTCCCCTGATCTGGAAGCCGATCCTGTACGGCCCGGTGCTGACATTCCGCCCCCGCAAATCGGGGGCCGCGTACCAGCGCATCTGGCATCATGACCACGATGAAAGCCCGCTGCGTACCTATACCCGCGATCAGGCGACGCAACTGGCGCAGCGTCTGGCGGTGGATGACGTGCCTGTGGCATGGGGCATGCGTTATGGCACGCCCTCGATCAGGCAGGCCCTGCATGAACTGGTGGAGCAGGGATGTGACCGTATCCTGCTGGCCCCGCTCTACCCACAATACAGCGCCACGACCACGGCCACGGCCAACGATCAGGCGTTCCGTGCGCTCATGCGCATGCGCAACCAGCCCGCCATACGCACGCTGCCGCCGTTTGCCGACCACCCGGCCTATATCTCGGCTTTGGCCCGCTCCATCGACACCCATCTCAGGACACTGGATTTCACGCCGCAGATGATCGTGGCGTCTTTCCATGGCCTGCCGAAAGTTTATGTGGAAAAGGGCGATTCCTATGCGGCGGAGTGTGAACGCACCATCGCAGCCCTGCGCCACGCCATGGGCTATGACGCGGCGATGATGCCGCTGACGTTCCAGTCACGTTTTGGCCCCGCCAAATGGCTGGAACCCTATACCGCGCCGTTTATCGAGTCGTTGCCCGCACGCGGGATCACCCGCATCGCGGTGATCACGCCCGGCTTCATTTCCGACTGTATCGAAACGCTGGACGAAATCGGCAATGAGGCCAGGGCGGGCTTTGTCCACGCGGGTGGCAAGGAACTGGCGCTGGTGCCGTGCCTGAACAACTCCCCCGATTGCATTGACCTGCTTGAAAACCTCGTGCGTGCGGAACTGGGCGGCTGGCTGCCGCGGGCCGGGGCGGAGGGTGCCCCGGCCGTCACGCCTTCCACCTGACTTTATCTGCGGCCATCAGGGATGGTCGCAGTTTTCGGTCAGGTCGTTATAGACCTGCCCGCTGGGGCAGGATCTGGGCGGCTGGGGTGACTGGACCTGCGGGGCAGCAGGCTGCTGGGGGGCGAACAGCGTGGAGAGGTCCTTGTCATAGACCGTATCATCTTCCGGCGCGGCATTGCCTGTCGCGTTATAGATTTCAGGTGCCGCCTGGTAGCTGGCTCCGGCCACCGCCGCGCCCATGGAGGCGCCCATGGCCGCACCGGCCCAGCCCCATCCCCAGCCGCCCCAGCCACCCCATGGG
>NZ_QUWV01000228.1 GCF_003403295.1 Komagataeibacter melaceti
TACCCCCGCCCCGCCCCCGCCACGATGCGGGACAGCATGGCGAGGGTCGCAGCCAGGTGGCGGGATTCAGCCATCAGGTTGCTCCCATTGTTGGGTGTTCCAGTCATATCGCCCGCCCGCAAGCTCACCAAAGGCGACAAGGAACGCCATGCGCCGCACGCGCGGCATGTCCATGGCGACAGCCCACGGCACCCCATGCCCGACCAGGGCCGCGACCTCGATCAGCACGGGGTGCCTGCTCAGTTTTTTGCGGCGGTCCGCTCGGCTGCGGCCCGCTCCGGCCCGTCCGTGCCGAACAGTGCGGCGGACAGGGCCTCCACCCCGGCATGGCCGATCTGGTTGGCCACCTGCTCAAGCTGCACGCGCGTGCGCGGGCGGATGACCGGCACCGCGTCGATCTCCTCGACCGAGGAGATCATGAGCGCATATTCCAGCCACGCGGTGGAGGGGGCCGCAGGCCCCAGCTCCAGCAGCGCCAGCACATCCCCCGGCCCGCGCTCACGGTAGGTGATGGTCCGGCCATCTTCTGTCGTTACGGTCCGTTCTTCGGCCATGTCCGTCCCCCCGTTCAGGAAATGCGGTTGCGCGCGCGGGCGTTGAAGCTGATGGTCTGCGTCACCAGCATTTCGGACTGGTAATGCCCCGCATCGGCAAGCTGGAGCGACGCGCCCACATACTCGAACGTGCTGAGCGCGCCGTCACATTCGGTCACGTACTGGTAGATGCTGCCCAGCACCACCGTACCCGCCGCCCAGAAGCCGTTTTCAATGGCGCAGAACAGGTCATCGGCACCCGAACTGTCGCGCTGGAAGCTGAAATGCCCGTTCCAGCCATTGGGCACGTCATAGAACACCGGCATGTCGTTCAGCGGGCTGGAGGACAGCGCGCTGGTGCGCTGCTGCGCGCTGAAGCCGGTTACGGTGGGCAGGTCGATGCGGCTGCCGTCATAGACCAGCACCACCCGGCAGTCGCGGCCGATATTGAAGGGTTTGGCGGACATTCACGTCTCCATAAAAAAAGGGCGGCCACCGGGCCGCCCGTAACAGCAATGCAGCGAACGGGGTCAGGCCACGGGTGCGGCGGTGCTGACCGTGACACTCGCCCCGCCCTGCAGGTTGACCACGAAAAAGCGGTTGATGCCCTGGTAACGCACCTGCACATCCGCCCGCACGTAACCCAGCGCCGTGCGCGACTGGGGGTTGTTGGACGCATCGCACACCACGGCGTAATCCGTGCTGGCCCCCAGCACCCCGCCCGTGACCATGTTGGACAGCGTGCCCAGCAGCACGGCGCGGATATCGCCAAACAGGGTGGGCGTGATCACCGCGCCCACGAATGCGCCCATGCCCGCGTTGATGGTTTCGGAAATGTAGTTGGTCAGGCGGGTGTAGCTGTCATCGTTCATGTCCGCGTCGGATGCGGTGTTCAGCCCGCCGCGGACCGCCCAGTACGCCCCGCCGGGGGCGGGGTTGCACACCACGTCGATCCCGGCGGTGAACAGGGCCGAAAGCTCGGCGGTGGAATAGGTGGCCGCCTGCCCGCTGGAAACCAGGCCCGCCTTCTGGCTGCCCACCACACCATACAGTTCACGGTTCAGGCTGGACTGTTCGGGCGAAAGCCCGCCCAGCACCCCAGCGACAAAGGCCTGCGGCGGCACCAGCATGGTGCCGTTGGTGTCATCATCCCACCACAGCCAGTCCCCCAGCATGAGCTTGACGGCGTAGCTGTCCAGCCCCGCCGCCGCCTTCTGCGCCGCCGCACCGGCAATGGTGTCGCCCGCCGGGCCGGTGGCGATCATGTACACCCCTTCCCCCAGGCCAAAGGCGGCCTGCAGGGTCCATGCCGCGCTGTCGCTCACCCCATGCAGCAGCCCGATCGCGCAGCCCTGCCCGCGCAGGGCGTACATGCCGGTGCGGGCCGCGCCATCGGTGCCGATGAAGGCGGCCGTGCCCGGCGTGCCGCCATCGGTGCCACCGGCCAGCGTGATCGTGCCCGCCGCAAGGGCCGGGGCCACCTGCGGCACGCTGGCGCGTACCAGCGCCGTGTCATCCGCCGCCAGCGCGCCCGCCAGTGCCGCCCAGTTCGTGCCACGGTACGTGCGGCTGCCCAGCACGGCATGGCTGACGGTAAGGGTATAGCTGGTGGTCACGATCGTATCCTGCGCCAGCGTGGCCACGATGGCGTTGCCCGCGCTGCCGGTATGCACCGCATCCAGCGTCACCCCCGAAAGCTCGCCCGTGGCGGCGGTGTCGGTGCCGTCGCTCACCCGCACGCAGCGGAAGTCGGACGCCCCCTGCGCCAGCGCGATGTTGACCGCCGTGCCCAGGTCGGTGGCCAGCGCCTGCTTGGGGCCGAACGCGGCCAGGCAGTCGCCCATGCCGCCCACGATCACGGGCGCGCCCACGGCCCCCCACGTGGCCGTGCCCACCACGCCGATGCGCCCGCTCGCCACGCCATTGAGCGCCAGCGTCTGGGGCTTGAGGATCTGCACGTACAGGTCGGGCACGTTCAGGCTGTTGGTGTTCAGTTGCCCGGACTGGTAAATGGTCATGATGTCTGTCTTTCGGTAGTGCGCGGCGTGGCGCGGTGAAGGGAGGCGCTGCCCGCGCCCGGCGGCGGCGTGCCCGCCAGCACGCCACCGGGCAGGCCGACACCCCCGGCCAGCATGACCGGGGCGGGACGGGTCAGTTCGGTGTCATAGGTCACGAGAAAATGGGCGGGCCGGGCAAAGATGCCGCGGTTCATGGCCGTATCGTCATTGAAGGCGGCCCGCGCCTCGATACGGAAGGTGGAGCCGCCCGCATCCGTCAGCCAGTCGCTCAGGGCCAGCGCGTCCTCCATCGCGCGGCCCAGCGCGTCGCGCCCGGCGGGGGTGGCCGACCATGCGGTCAGCACGAACATCTGCTGCTGCCTGCGCGCGATGCAGCGCGCCTGCACCACATCGGCATTGATCGCGCGCGCCACGCAGGCACCGGGCAGGGTAATGCACGCGCCATCGGCCACCGCGCCGGGTAGCTGCGCGGCCAGTGCGGCGGCGACGCTGGCCGCCGTGTCATCCGCCGCCGCCACATGCAGGCCACAGGCCGCAACCCCGGCAGGCCCGGACATGACCAGCCCCACCGTGCCCATGGGGGCGGCACCCGGCAGCAGCGTGACGGTGGCGGTACTGCCGGCGGTACTGTCCTGCGTGGTGATGCCCAGCGTGGCGGGCTGCATGCCCGCAAACCGCCACGGCCGCCCCAGCGGTTCATCCACCCGCGCCCAGGATGCCGCATCATCCATGATGCTGATGAAGTCACACCCCTGCTGCAGCGTGGCCCCCGCCCCGGCCAGCCCGGCCTGTGTCAGCCCGCCCCGGCTTATGACCAGCGGGCGGCCCGTGCATGCGCTGCCCGGCGTGCCGTCGGGGCACAGCGCGGTGGCCAGCGCCGTGGCGATGGCGGTGGAAATGGTGGAAATATCGGCCATGTCATCGCCGCTCCGGTTTTGTGTGGGGGGTGCGGGCGTGCCTCATGCCTGCTGCTGGCCCAGCAGGCAGCGCGTGCCCCACGGGCTGGCGCGCGCGCTGCCAATGGTGTAGCGCGCGCCCCCGGCATCACTGACCCACATGGCGGGCTGGAGCGTGACGCCGGGAATGGCGGGCATGAACATTTCCATCCCCCCGCCATGGATCGCGCCGGGCTGCCCCGGCCCCGGCACCGTGGCCCCGGCACCCAGCCGGATCAGCGCGGGCCAGCCGCTGGCCACGGTGGCCTGCGCGCTGGCATCGCCCGATGTGGCGTAGCCGCCGGGATTGGCCAGCGCCGCCGCCGGGGCGGGCGTTGCCGCAAGGGTGACGGTCGCGTTGCACAGCACGCACAGCGGCGGGCGGAAGGGTTCGCACCGCGCGACAAAACAGGTCTGTCCCGCGCTGGTCAGGATGTCGCCCGCCTGCACGTCGGTCGTGTCCAGGAGCGCGTAAACAAAGGGCGCATCCCACAATGCAGGCCCGGCAAAGCCGAAGGCCCGGTCACTGCTGAACGCGGCCACCAACTGCGCGTGGGCCACGCCCATCGGCTGCATGGCGCCGGTGGGGCGGTACTGCGCGCACGCCGCCCCCACCCGCGCCGCCGCCCGTGCGAAGCCGCGCGCGGCAAGGCGGTTCAGGGCTGGCTGGTCCATCAGATGATGATCTCCCCCGCCCCGCGCAGCCCCGGCC
>NZ_QUWV01000229.1 GCF_003403295.1 Komagataeibacter melaceti
CCCCCCCCCCGCGATCATGAGCATTGCCCCGCCGAAGCCCACAAAATTCAAGCCGGATCAGGCCGAGAGAAAATTAGACCACCACCGACGGCTAGGGTACCGAGAATGGTAATAGCCAGTTCAGTTCCGAGCCTCTGGGGTGGGGTCATATGGGTGTCAGTCATGACTGGCGCTTCCGGTTTGAAAATTGCCACAGTGAAAAAGCGATCTGGGCGAGGCACCCGGCTGCCAAAACGGTTCTAAGGATTACGCTCTGAGGCCGAATGACAGCTTCAACAAGGAACGTGGGGCCGCATACTATCACCATTAGCAAAGCACGTTTCGCCCACCAACCTTGTGGCCACTGATTGAGGCGCTTGATGGTCATTTTATTACCATCCACCGATCTCTATTAACTTGGTTCGATATCAAATTATTCATGCAAATGTCCACGCAAGTCACGTAACCGCTCCTCTAGTGGGGAGAGATATTTACCGCACCTATTTACGATAAAGAAATCCATAAATTTACGGTTCGAGAGTGCGAAATA
Organism: Komagataeibacter melaceti; assembly: GCF_003403295.1. Taxonomy (GTDB): domain Bacteria; phylum Pseudomonadota; class Alphaproteobacteria; order Acetobacterales; family Acetobacteraceae; genus Komagataeibacter; species Komagataeibacter melaceti. The sequence continues at coordinate 530 of NZ_QUWV01000229.1, forward strand.
TTTATCGAATCTCTCGAGTCGATTGTCGATAAATCTCTGTTGATTATTATTGTTCGAGAATATCATTTTAAATGCTTGTTTGCAGATATTGTCATTGTACTCCTTAAAAAGCGTCCTTGCTTTCTTTACGCGATCAACGGTTCTTTTGCTGTTGCCAATGATTAGGCTTAATGACGGCGAGATGGACAACATGGCGAAGAAATCCCTGTTATTATCGGGGAATCCGGACCACCACACAGGTGCGTCTGACGTTAAAAGTCGGGAATTGTCATCGCAGGCTAGATCCCAGTGAAAATTTATAATAGTGTCTAATATATTCTTATTTATAATGATCTCCTCAAATAATAGTACACAAGCAGGGTCAAAGCCGCTTTCTGATGCAAGGAAGTGTGAAAAATCTACTTCCCTATTGGCTTCCGAAAATTTAGTTACCAATTCTCTGAAATAAGTGCCATTTAACTCAGATCGCATTGCCCCGAAGAACCACGGGTTTCTAACGACTAAGGAAACAAGAAACATAGCCAAGCTTGTTCTATCTTCGTTACTGGACGGAATTTCTAGATTATTTAATAAATTTAACGGGCCATCGGCGGGCTGATCTACATTCTTGAAGAACCTGTCTTCCATATGCGTCCTTCCGATCGTTGGAAAAGTGATCGGAAGCCCGTCCAAATCGTAACAATTCCAGGTGAAGCCGGTATATTTTGGTGATTTCGGCCGCGATTTTACCTGAGCATTTTTTTTAAATCGCCGAAACTCGTATAGCTCATCGCGTTCGTTGCACCATCTTTTTAAATAAAGCCTCGGGACATGGTGATGCCTTTTTGACTCTTGTTCTTCGGAAATTGTTTGCCGGATTTCGGAATTGTCGTTCATATCCGTCGTCTGATTGTCAGTCATGCCAGATCCTCCAACCAGTTCTCGACCTTCAGCCCTCTGATTCGGCTAAATTCGCGTACCTTGTTCGTTACCAATGTGACTTTGAGAGTGTAAGCGTGGGCCGCGATCAGCAAATCATTCATGCCGATTGTTTGCCCTGCTGCTTCGAGTTCGGCGCGAATACCGCCGTATTCGCCATCGGCCGGAATATCGAGTGGCAATATCGGTACAAAAGCCAGCACGCTTTTAACGCGGGACAGGAGTTTTGCAGAGCCCTTTTTTGCGCACCCATATCGCAGCTCAGCCGCCACGATAATGCTGGTGCAAAGGTCGCCCGGATCGAGATGTTCGATGCGTCGTGCCGCAGATCCGGATGGATTGCGGACCAGATCGCTGATGATGTTGGTATCAAGAAGGTAGGCGCTCACAGGATATCTTCCGGTCTGGCGGCTACATCATGGACGTCGGGAAAATCGTCGTCAGGAGCTAACGGCGCCTCTTCGCGCCAGGCGGCAAGGAGTTCGTTCAGTGTAGAAGGTGCCTTGACGGGTTCAAGAACCAGCCTGTCACCGTCGCGACGGATCAGCACTCGGTCTCCAGGTAGTTCAAATTCCACCGGAATGCGCACTGCCTGACTGCGATTATTCCGGAAGAGTTTTACCTCCCGAGGTCGCGGATGGATTTCAGGGATGGGCATAGTGGGCTCCTGAATGTATATGCCATATTGTATATGCCACATCGTAAGAAATCAAGGTTTTTGGAGGATTGAGTCGATGAGAGACAATTCGTCGTCTGCTTGTCAGTCATTGGCGTCATCCTTTCTCATGTTTCTGGCGCGCCGGTAGAGGGCTTGCCGTGTCACCCCATAAGCTGCCGCAACCTCGGCTGACTTCTCCCCGGCCTGTATCCGCGCCATAGCTTCGGCTGCTTCGGAGAGAATGTAGCTGTTCAACGATGCTTCTCGCCGAGTTCCTCATCAAGGATCGCACTGACGCTCTTTGAACTTACCTTGCCATCAAGACCATCCTGAATGCGGGCCCTGAGCAGATTATTGAGTTCCTGCCACGCGTGGTCAGTATCAAGGTTGTCCGGAAGCAACCGTTCAAGGGCATACTGTTTGATCGTCTTGCCCTGTAGCGCCGCCAGGGCCTTCAGGCTCTGGTGCTGCTGATCCGTCATATCAATGGTCAGTCGGCTCATGATGTAACCCTTTCCAACGCACAAACCCACATTAGCACATATGTGAGGCAAGATACGAGGCAAAGCCAGCAGACCTGGCACGGTAGATAGTCCATCACCTGATCGGTCGCACCGGGCCTGTCATGCGCAGGAATACATCACAGGCGTAGAAGAAAACTCATGAAAGAGCGGAAAGGAGCCGCCACGGAGCAGCCGACACGCCTGTCTGGAGGCGCCGTCGATCGCAGCAACCAGGCTGCGCCTGGTCCTTCGCGTTGAATAGCCCCTAGATTTCTGGACGCCCAGGCTCCTAAAAATGAGGACAGGAGGCGTTGATGGGGAAGCCTAATTTCAGTGATGAGT
>NZ_QUWV01000024.1 GCF_003403295.1 Komagataeibacter melaceti
GTTCAGGAATGATCCGGACACTCAGGGGCGGGAGCGGGCGATAGGGGGTGGGGAACATGGGCGTGGCCTTGGGCCGCAGCCCGTAGGCCAGCACCGACAGGGCCACGACATGAACGAGTACGATCACGCCAATGATACGCACATACGGCGTGCGTCGCCGCTGCCGCGCTGCGTAATCCATTCCCATGACCTCGTCAGACCACATGCAGCCCCCGTCCCCACGCCGCCACGCAACACCCCGCGCGTGGCCTGCCCGCCATTGATTGCCAGATGCTGAATTGGGCGTGGTCGGGCCGCGTGTGTCAAGCACGTTATGCCGCCGTTACGAAACAAATTTATTATTGCGTAACAATGCTCCGCCCCGGAACATAAAAAAAACCCGCGGCCTGGGGCCGCGGGCATGAACGGGAAAAGGCGGGCCGGCTGTTACTGGGCCTGCGCGCTGGCCTCCGAACGGGTGGCCCCCACGCGCGCGGCCAGGGCAGCGGCCATGAAGTCATCCAGATCCCCGTCCAGAATGGCGTCCGGGTTGGTTTTCTCGACGTTGGTGCGCAGGTCCTTGACCAACTGGTAGGGCGCCAGGACGTAGGAGCGGATCTGGTGGCCCCAGCCGATATCGGTCTTGCTTGCCTCGGTCTGGGCGGCGGCGGCTTCGCGCCGTTGCAGTTCCTGCTCGTACATGCGCGCCTTGAGCATGGTCATGGCGGTGGCGCGGTTGCGGTGCTGTGAGCGGTCGGTCTGGCACGCCACCACGATCCCGGTGGGGATATGGGTGATGCGGATGGCCGATTCCGTCTTGTTGACGTGCTGGCCGCCAGCACCCGATGCGCGGAAGGTATCCACCCGCAGGTCAGCTTCGTTGATCTCGATCTCGATCGAATCATCGACCACCGGATAAACCCACACGGAAGCAAAGGAGGTCTGCCGCCGCGCCGCCGCGTCAAACGGCGAGATACGGACAAGCCGGTGCACGCCCGCCTCGGTCTTGAGCCAGCCATAGGCGTTGGGGCCGGAAACCTGGATGGTGGCGGACTTGATGCCAGCCTGTTCCCCCTCCGAGCTTTCCATCATCGTGACCTTGTAGCCATGCTGCTCGGCCCAGCGGGTGTACATGCGCAGCAGCATTTCCGCCCAGTCCTGCGCCTCCGTCCCGCCTGCGCCGGCGTTGACTTCCAGATAGCAGTCATTGCTGTCCGCCTCGCCCGAAAGCAGGCTTTCCGTCTCGCGGCGCTTGGCTTCCTCCGCCAGGGCGCGCAGGGCGCCCACGGCCTCGGCCACAACGGCCTCGTCACCTTCCATCTCGGCCAGTTCAACCAGTTCGAGCGTGTCATTCACATCGGCCTCAAGCCGCTGCACGCCCTCGATCTGGTTGGCCAGCATCGTCCGCTCGCGCATGAGTTTCTGCGCGGCATCCGAGTCATTCCACAGTTCCGGGTCTTCGGCCCGGTTGTTCAGTTCCGCGAGGCGGTCGATTGCGACATCCCAGTCAAAGATGCCTCCTCAGCAGCGCCACCGACTGCTTGATCTGTTCATTCAGGGCCTCTGTCTCGGCAGACATGGGCTTGCTCCTTGGTCAACACGTATGAACTATGCGGGCACGCACGCCGTCATGCCCGATGATGGGCGTCAATACAGGCCGCCCATGCCAATGTCACCCCCGGACACGGGGGCCACTACCGGTCCCGTCGGGGCCACGGGTTGCCCGGCGGATGTCGTGCCCCCCACCGGCGCGGCGGGGTTGCCGGGGCTGGCCGCCATGTCATTTTCGGAATCGGGCATGTTCTCGGCCCCCGTATCCGCGGCAGTCAGCGCCGTGCCCGACCCGGCACCCAGATCAACACTCACCCCCGGCACCTGACCGGGCTTGAAGGCGTCGATCGCCATGCCCATGCCTGTATCGTAACGGGCAAGCTGCACGCCATCGGGCACGCGGAAGTCAAGGCGCGGGCGGCTGGCCAGCGCCACCTTCATCACCTGGTTCCAGATCGGGCCGGCAATGACGCCACCCGTCTCGTTCTTGCCCAGCGACTGCGGGGTATCGTACCCGATCCATACCACCGTGACCAGATCGGGGGAGAAACCGGCGAACCAGGCATCATTGAAGTCCTGGCTGGTGCCGGTCTTGCCCGCGATGGGGCGGTCGATGCCTGCCCCCGCATGCACGCCGGTGCCCCGGCGCACCACGTCCTGCATCATGGCCACGATCTGGCTGGCGCTGGCGGGCGAGACGACCTGCGGGCGGGTATCGGCCATCTGCGGGCCGGTGGCGGGCGCGCCATCGGGCTGCCATGACAGCCCCTCCGGCCGCCACATCACGTTGCCATTGCGGTCCTTGATGTCGTCAATCAGGGTGGGCGTCACCAGCCTGCCGCCATTGGCGATGGTGGCGTAGGCGGCGGCCTCACGCATCACGGTGGTTTCCACCGCGCCAAGGGCGGCAGGCAGCACCAGTGGCATGGAGTGGACAAGGCCGAGGTTCTGCGCCAGTTCCGCCACCGGCTTCATGCCGATCTGGGCGGCAAGGCGGATCGTGACCAGGTTGCGCGATTCACGCAGCGCATCATGCAGCGTGGTCGGCCCCCAGAAATCCTTTTCATAGTTATTGGGATGCCATTCTCCGTAGCTGACGGGTGAGTCATCGAATTTCTGCGATGGGGAAATCCCGTTCTCCATCGCCGCCAGATAGACGAACGGCTTGAACGACGAACCCGGCTGGCGCGCCGCCTGTGTCGCACGGTTGAACTGCGAGGCCCGGAACGACCAGCCCCCCACCATCGCCACGACGCGCCCGGTATGGACATCGACACTGGCCAGCGCGCCCTCCACCTGCGGCACCTGCCGCACGACCACGCTGCCCTCGGCCTGTGGTTCGATCATGATGACATCGCCGGTCTGGATGCCCTTGCCGGTATGCATCCATGCGCGTTCACGCGCGGGCAGGTCGCCCGTATGGGGCACGGCGGGGTCGCGCCCTTCCAGCCAGCCCACGCGGCCGGTGGCGGCGGACAGCACGACCGCCACACGCCACTGTTCCAGCATGGCGGGGGGCGCCGTCACATGCGCCAGCGCGCCCGCCCAGTCGCCGCCCGCATCAATATGCATGAACGCGCCGCGCCAGCCGCCATGCGCGCGGTCGTACCGCATCAGCCCCTCCCGCAGGGCCGAGGTCGCGGCCTGCTGGAGGTGGGAATCAAGCGATGTATGGACCGAAAGCCCGCCCTCCATCGTGGTGCCGATGCCGTAGCGTTCGATCAGCTCGCGGCGTACCTCCTCGGCAAACCATTCGGAACCGGGCACCGGGCCGGGACGGGTGAAATTGGCCGGGACCAGCGGCTCCTGCTGTGCGGCGCGCGCTTCTTCAGGCGTGATGTCATGCAGGTCGGCCATGCGGTCCAGCACCCAGTTGCGCCGGTTGGTCGCCGCCTGCACGAAGCGGTGCGGGTTGTAGTTGGTGGGGGATTTGGGCAGTGCGCCCAGAAAGGCGGCCTCGGCATTGTCAAGCTGGTCGAGCGGCTTGTTGAAATAGGTCTGCGCGGCGGCGCCGATGCCGTAAGCCCCCTCGCCCAGATAGATTTCGTTGAGGTAGATTTCGAGTATCTGTTCCTTGCTCAGCGTCTGCTCCAGCCGCATGGCGAGCAGGGCTTCCTTGATCTTGCGGTCCATCGACACCGCATTCGACCCCAGCAGCATGATGCGCGCGACCTGCTGCGTGATGGTGGATGCGCCGATGGGGCGGTGCTTGGTGCCGTGCATCATCATGTCGGTCACGCCCGCGCGCAGGATCGCCAGCGGGTCCACGCCACCATGGGTGAAGAATTTCTGGTCCTCGGCAGCAAGGAAGGCGCTGCGCACGCGCACGGGAATGGCGCTGTAGGGCACGAATATGCGGCGCTCGGCCGCCAGTTCGGCCATGACCTCGTCCTCGCCGGAATACAGGCGGCTCATGACCGGCGGCTGGTAGGTGCGCAGGCCGTCAACGGTGGGCAGGCCCTCGCTCAGGCGTTCATATTCACGCCATGCCACAAGCCCCCCCACGCTACCGGCCAGCACCACCACGGCCAGCGTGGTACCGGCCAGCCAGCGCACCATCCGGTAACGGGGACGACGCGGGCCATCCGCGCCCGGCCGGGAGGGTCCATCAATCCGGCCGTCGCGGCCTGATCCGTCAGCAAGCGTCATCCGGTATCCAATAGGGAAAGAAAGGGGCCGTTATGTGTCGAAGCACCCCTGTCTAGCACTGTCCGCCGCCGCCGTCGCCCCCGATCCTCCCGGCCGGGCACATGGCGTGTTCAGCCGTTATTGCGGCTGGCCCATTCGGCACGGCCATCGTTATCAAGCTGGCGGAATTCCTCATCACTCAGCTCGATCTGGGCGGCGGCGGCGTTATCGGCCACATGCTCGGGGCTGCTGGTGCCGGGAATGGGCAGCATGACCGGCGCGCGGCGCAGCAGCCACGCAAGGGCGATCTGGCCGGGCTGGACGCCCTTTTCCTGCGCAAGGCGGGTCAGGATCGTATCGCCCTTCGTCAGGCTGCCCGCCGCAAGCGGCGCCCACGGGATGAAGCCGATATTCTCCTGCGTGCAGTAATCGAGCACATCCTCCGAATACCGGTTGACGAGGTTGAAGCGGTTCTGGACCGTGGCGACGGGAAAATAAAGCCGCGCGCGTTCAATCATCGGCACCGTCACTTCCGACAGCCCGACATGGCGGATCAGCCCCTGTGCGCGCATGGTGGCGATGGCCTCGAACTGCTGTTCGGGCGTGCAGTCGGCCCCCACGCGGTGCAACTGCCACAAATCGATCCGCTCCACCCCCAGCCTGCGCATGCTCATCAGCACGCACTGGCGCAGGTAATCCGGGTTGCCCACCGGCTTCCAGATATTCGGCCCGTGCCGGGTATGGCCGCCCTTGGTGGCAATGACGGTGTCGGTATAGGGATGCAGCGCCTCGCGGATCAGGTCTTCACTGACAAAGGGGCCATAGGCATCCGCCGTATCGACCAGATTGATCCCCAGTTCGGGCAGGCGGCGCAGCGTGGCCAGCGCGGCGGCACGGTCGGCGGGTTCGCCCCATATGCCGGGCCCGGTAATCCGCATGGCCCCGAACCCCAGCCGCGTGACCTCAAGGTCACCGCCGATCATGAATGAACCGGACCGCCTTGCATCGGGTATGGGCATGTCATTTTCCTTCCAGCTTCAGGCAGGACGCGCGCCGGGCCAGCCGCAGCCATACCGCCGCCCCATGCCCGCACCCGCCATACACGCAACATAATGACATGCGGCGCGAGGCGGTTGCATGCCCGCCGCGCATCTCAGCCCAGCATGCGCCCAATCACCCGGGCGGTGTAATCCACGACGGGAATAATGCGGGCATAGTTGATGCGGGTCGGCCCGATCACCCCGATCGCACCCACGATCCGGTTGCTGTCCGTGCGCGCGGGCGCCACCACCACCGACATGCCCGCCATGCCGAACAGCCCGCTTTCGGCGCCGATGAAGATACGCACCCCCTCGGACTCCCGGGCCAGGTCAAGCAGGCGCAGCATGGTTTCCTGCGTTTCCAGGCGCTCGAACAGCATCTGGATCGTGGTCAGGCGCTCGATCTCGGTCACATCGGCCAGAAGGCGGCCCTGCCCGCGAATGAACAGCGTGCCGCCGCGCTCGTCCGCCCCGCTCCATGTGGCGAGGCCACTGGCCACCACCTCCGCCGTCAGGTGGTCGAGTTCGTTGCGGTTGGCGGTCATGTCGTTGCTGACCGTCTCGCGCAGGCGGTCGAGGGTCTGGCCGGACAGGTGGGCGTTGAGGTAGTTGCCCGCCTCCACCAGCGCGGAAGGCGGCAGGCCCACGGGTGTCTCGATCACGCGGTTTTCCACCTGCCCGTCCGCGCTGACCAGAATCACCAGCGCGCGGCCCGGCCCCAGCGCCACGAATTCGATATGCTTGATGGTGGAACTGTCGCTCTTGGGGGCCATGACCAGCCCTGCGGCCGAGGACAGGCCCGACAGCATGGACGACGCCTGCGCCAGCATGTCCTCCAGCGACCGGCCCTTCACATCCAGCGTGCCCGAGATGCTCTCGCGCTCCTCCTCGCTCAGGCTGCCGAACTGGAGCAGGCCGTCAACAAACAGCCGAACCCCCTTTTCCGTGGGCAGGCGGCCGGCGGATGTGTGGGGGGAGAACAGCAGCCCCGCATCGGTCAGGTCGGCCATGACATTGCGAATCGTCGCGGGCGAAAGCGACAGCGGCAGGCGCTGCGACAGCGTGCGTGAGCCCATCGGCTCACCCGTTTCGACATACTGCTCCACGATCTCGTGCAGGATCGCGGCGGATCGGGCGTCCAGCCCCGATAACAGGGCGGGCCGTGATGCCGGGGATCGGGTTTCCATCGCCATGCCTCCTGTACACAGTCATCTCCCCTGCGGGAGCCCCCGCAGACACGCTATTATAGCAGACCATTGCCCCGCCTGCCCACGCGGGACTGGAAATAGGACGGGGTTGCGGGTTATGCCGCCCCTTCACAATGCGGAGTTAACCCCCATGCGCCCATCGGGTCGTGCCATTGACGCCCTGCGTCCCGTCTCCATCCAGACCGGCTTCGCCCGCCATGCGGAAGGTTCTGCCCTGATCCGCATGGGGGGGACCGAAGTGCTGTGCGCCGCCAGCATTGAAAAGCGCGTGCCGCCCTTCCTGCGTGGCAAGGGACAGGGCTGGGTCACGGCGGAATACGGCATGCTGCCCCGCGCGACCCATACCCGTGGCCCGCGCGAGGCGGCAAAAGGCAAGCAGGGTGGCCGCACACAGGAAATCCAGCGCCTGATCGCCCGTTCCCTGCGCGCGGTGACGGACCTGAAGGCGATGGGGGAAATCTCGATCACGGTGGATTGCGACGTGCTCAACGCCGATGGCGGCACACGCTGCGCCGCCATTACCGGCGCATGGGTGGCGCTGCGCCTGGCGCTGGAAAAGCTGGTGCGTGACGGCACGCTGGCCGCGCTCCCGCTGCGGGGGCAGGTTGCCGCCGTCTCCTGCGGGCTGACGGAAGCGGGTGCTGTCCTCGACCTTGATTACGCCGAGGACAGCACGGCCGGCGCGGACGCCAATTTTGTCCTGACCGCTGATGGCGGCATTGTCGAGATTCAGGGCACGGCGGAAAAGGACCCGTTTACCGAGGCCCAGTTCAACGCGCTGATGCGCCTAGCGCGCACCGGCACGGCGGAACTGTTCCGCATCCAGTCCACCACCATCACGCAGGCACTCGCAGCATGAATACCTCCCCCAACCGCCTGAGCCGTGGCGATACGCTGGTTCTCGCCACCCATAACCGGGGCAAGATTGCCGAATTCGCATCCCTTCTGGCCGGGTATGGCATCCGTGTCGTATCGGCGGGTGAACTGTCCCTGCCCGAGCCGGAGGAAACGGCGGACAGCTTTGCCGGCAATGCCGCGCTCAAGGCGCTGGCGGCGGCCCGGGCGGCCAACCTGCCCGCACTGGCTGATGATTCCGGCTTCTGTGTCGCGGCACTGGGGGGCGCTCCGGGCATTTTCTCGGCCCGCTGGGCAGGGCCGGAAAAGGATTATCCCGACGCCATGCGCCGCATCCACGACCGCATGGGCGACAGTCCGGACCGAAGTGCGTGGTTCATTTCCGTCCTGTGCCTGGCATGGCCCGATGGCCGCACCGAAAGCTTCGAGGGCCGGATTGACGGGCATGTCACTTGGCCGCCGCGTGGCGAGAACGGCCATGGCTATGACCCGATCTTCGCCCCCGGCAGCGGCGAGCGCAGCTTTGCCGAGATGAGCGAGGCCGAGAAGAATACCATAAGCCACCGCGCGCTGGCCTTTGCGCTATTTCGCGAACGCTGCCTGCCCGCAGCCAACTGACCGCCCGCGCATGATAAAAAAAGGCTGGCTTCCTTGCGGGAGCCAGCCTTTTTCCTGTCGTCATGCCCGGTTCAGCGCCCGGTCATGATCCGTTCGATCAGTTCGGCTACGGTCGGCACGTAACCATTGGCGTAAAGTGGATCGGTCGCGAAACGCCAGGCGTTGGTGCCGCCGAACATGAGGTTGTGGTCCATCACGTCATCCTGATCCGGCCCGTGCGCGTGCGCCACCGTCTGCAGGGTTTTCTGGATGCAGTAGGAACGCGGGTCCGCCTTGTGCCCGTTGGTGTAGGACGGACCGCGCTGGGACCAGTTGGAAAAGCGGCATTCCGACAGGCAGCCCATGCAGGCCCCCTGATCGGCCAGGATCTCGCGTGCCTTTTCCGGGGTCACGAACACCAGCGTATTGTCCGGCGTGCGCATGGCCTCGGTATAGCCTTCCTCCATCCATAGCCGCGCGCGCTGCCCGTCGGTCGGGGTGACATAGACCAGCCGCCCCCGCGCGCCGATGGCCAGCGCCATGGTATGGGCGCCCAGTTCCTCGGGCGAGAAGGGAATCTGCCGCTCGGAACGGGCACGCAGTTCACCAAGGAACGCATTGTTCACGGCGGAAGAATAGAAACCCGTGGGCGAGAAGCGGTTCAGGAACACATCCCCCTTCTTCAGCGTCAGCAGGCGGCGCTTCCACGAATCGGGAATGGGGCTTTCACGCGTCAGCAGCGGGCGTGTACCGAACTGGAAGGCGATCGGCCCGAGTTCGGGGTTGTCGATCCAGTCCTGCCATTCTTCCAGCCACCAGACGCCACCCGCCATGATGATGGGCGTCTCGTCCAGTCCGAAGGCCCGCATCTGCTTGCGCAGCGCCAGCACGCGGGGGAACGGGTCCTCAGGTGCAAGGGGGTTTTCGGTGTTGGACAGGCCGTTATGGCCACCCGCGCGCCAGGGGTCTTCATACACCACCGCGCCCAGCAGGTCCGCCGCCTTGTGGTAGGCCCGCCGCCACAGCGCGTTGAACGCCCGCGCGGAGGACACGATGGGATAGTAATGGATGCCGAACCGCGCCGCGATTTCCGACAGGCGGTACGGCATGCCCGCGCCGCAGGTCAGGCCCTGGATCAGCCCCGGCGCGCCTTCGAGCACACCGTTGATGACACGTTCCGCGCCACCCATCTCCCACAGGATGTTGGCGTGGATACGTCCCCGCCCGCCTGCGATCTCATGGGCGATGCGCGCCTGCGCGATACCACCGCGAATGGCGTAATCGACCAGTTCCTCGTGCCGTTCACGCCGGGTCCTGCCGTGATATTCCTGCGGAACGACATTGCCGTTCTCATCATAGGAATCGGCATTCACGATCGAAACCGTGCCCGCTCCCCCGGCCGCGGCCCAGTGCCCGGCGGAGACGCCGGTTGAGATCGAGACGCCCTTCCCCCCTTCGACCAGGGGCAGAATATCCGTCCCGCCCATTCGGATCGCATTGATCGGCTTCATCACCATTCCATCGTCATGTATCTGCCCGTGCGCGGGGGAACGTGTGGTTCCCCCGCGTTACGGTGCGTCCTATCGCGTATCAGCGCGCGGCTGGCGCACGACCGGGCTTGGCGCCTACCGTCTCGGTAATGTCGGCGCCGGTTTCCTGATCGACCACGCGCATGGACAGCTTGACCTTGCCGCGATCGTCAAAGCCCAGGACCTTCACCTTCACCTCGTCGCCCTGCTTGACGACATCGGTCGTCTTGGAGACGCGGCCCTGCGCCAGTTCGGAGATGTGAACCAGCCCGTCACGCGGGCCAAGGAAGTTCACGAACGCCCCGAAGTCGGCGGTCTTCACCACCTTGCCGTTATAGATATGGCCCACTTCGGGTTCGGCCACGATGCCACGGATCCGCTCGATGGCCTTCGTGGCCTGATCATCGGATGTCGCGGCGATCATGATCGTGCCGTCATCGTTGATGTCGATCTTCGCACCGGAATATTCAACGATCTCACGGATGACTTTACCGCCCTGACCGATCACATCGCGGATCTTTTCCTTCGGCACGGAGATCGTGGTGATCTTCGGCGCGGAGGAGGAGACATCCGAACGGCCTTCGGTCAGCGCCTTGGCCATCTCGCCCAGGATGTGCATGCGGCCCTGGCGCGCCTGGCCCAGCGCGATCTTCATGATTTCCGGCGTGATGGACGTGATCTTGATGTCCATCTGCAGCGCGGTCACGCCCTTCTCGGTGCCAGCCACCTTGAAGTCCATGTCGCCAAGGTGATCCTCATCACCAAGGATGTCGGACAGCACGGCGAAATCGTCATCTTCCTTGATCAGGCCCATGGCGATACCGGCGACGGGACGCTTGAGCGGAACACCCGCGTCCATCAGCGCAAGCGAGGTGCCGCAGACCGTGGCCATGGAGGAAGAGCCGTTGCTCTCCGTGATCTCGGAGACGACACGCATGGTGTACGGGAAGGTGTCCTTGCCCGGCAGCAGCGGGTGGATGGCGCGCCATGCCAGCTTGCCATGGCCGATTTCACGCCGGCCCGGCGAGCCCATGCGCCCGCATTCCCCGACCGAGAAGGGCGGGAAGTTGTAGTGCAGCATGAAATTGGTGCGGTATTCACCTTCCAGCGCATCCACGATCTGCTCGTCCTGCGCGGTGCCGAGGGTCGCGACGACCAGCGCCTGCGTCTCGCCACGGGTGAACAGGGCCGAACCATGCGCGCGCGGCAGGATGCCGACTTCGGACACGATGGGGCGAATCGTTTCCAGATCGCGCCCGTCGATGCGGTAGCCGGTATCCAGCACCTCGGTGCGGACCACGTCGGCTTCCAGATCCTTGATCATCGGCTTGGCGGCGTCGGCATCGGCCTCGCCGATCTTGGCGAGAATCGCCTCACGCGCGGCGGCGACCTTCTTGTAACGCACCTGCTTGGCGCGTTCCTTGTACGCTTCGGCAATCAGGGCGCGACCGACCTTGTCCACCTTCTTGCGCAGCTTGATTTCCTCGGCCGTCGGCTCGGCCAGGTCCCACGGGGCCTTGGCTGCCAGCTCGGCCAGGTCGATGATCGCGTCGATCACCGGCTGGAAGGCTTCATGGCCAAAGGTCACGGCGCCCAGCATCACGTCCTCGGACAGTTCACCTGCCTCGGACTCGACCATCAGCACGCCTTCCGCCGTTCCGGCCACGACCAGATCCAGCTCGCTGTCACGCACCTGCGCGATGGTCGGGTTCAGGATGTACTCACCATCGCTGTAGCCCACGCGGGCGGCGGCGACGGGGCCGAAGAACGGGATGCCCGACAGCGTCAGCGCGGCCGAGCAGCCGATCAGCGCCACGACCGCCGGGTCATTTTCCATGTCATGGCTCAGAACGGTGGCCACGACCTGCACTTCGTTGCGGAAGTTTTCGGGGAACAGCGGCCGGATCGGGCGGTCGATCAGGCGGGAGTTCAGGACTTCGGCCTCGCTCGGGCGGCCTTCACGCTTGAAGAAGCCACCGGGGATCTTGCCCGCGGCGTAAGCCTTTTCCTGATAGTTGACCGTAAGCGGGAAGAAATCCTGCCCCGGCTTCACGCTCTTGGCGCCAACGGCCGTGCAGAGCACCACCGTGTCACCATAGGTTACGACGACCGCGCCATCGGCCTGGCGGGCGATCTTGCCCGTTTCCAGTACCAGCGGACGACCGCCCCACTCGATTTCCTTGCGAAAATAATTGAACATCCAGACAAACCCTGTCCGTTGACTGCCGCAATGCTGGCGGGCCGGACGTGGGAACATATGATGGCAGCGCCTCGGACGGCATGGAGTGATGACGGCTCTGCCGCCAATACACCATGTGGCCTGAAACGCTGCGATCCGGTCCGGACATCTCCGCCGTGGCGTCGGCAGCGGGTTGATGGCGCCCGTTATGGACGCCGGAAAATATCCGACCGCGCCAGATGCGGGCATGCACGCGCATGCCCGGCACCCGGACGGGCCGTGCGGGAACGCATTATGACCGCGTTCCCGCAGGGTCGCAAATCAGCGACGCAGGCCGAGGCGCTTGATCAGTGTTTCGTAGCGGGCCTGATCCTTGCGCTTGACATAATCCAGCAGGCGGCGACGGCGGCCGACCAGCATCAGCAGGCCACGGCGGGAATGGAAATCCTTCGCGTGGGTCTTGAGGTGGTCGGTCAGGTTCACGATCCGCTCGGTCAGCAGGGCGACCTGCACTTCCGGTGAGCCCGTGTCCTGGGCAGCGTTCTGGTATTCGCCAATCAGCGCCGTGCGGCGTTCAGCAGTAATCGACATCATTTTCTCCATTCAAAGACTCGGTTCACAGCATGCGTACCGATCGCAGCCAGCCATCCACGGGACGGCACAGCCCGACCACACGCGCCCCGTCCATTGCACGCACGACCCCGCTGCGGGGGTCGGTGTGTTCCGGCATCCGGTCCGCCAGCTGGTTCAGGTCTATGGCCTGACCATATGACAGGGCATCCGCTTCCTCACGTGTCAGGGCCAGCGCCGGGATGTCGGCCAGCGCGGTCGCGACCGGAAGAAGCAGATCCGGTGGAGCAGGCGCGTTGTCGGCGCTTGTGACAATTTTGTCCAGCACAATCGCATCGGATTCATCAAAAGGCCCGACCCTGAGCCGCCGCAGCGCCGCGACATGACCCACCGTGCCACAGGCCAGCGCAATATCACGCGCCAGCGCGCGCATGTACACTCCCTTGCCGGACTCCACCTCGAACACCGCCGTATCGGCATCGGGGCGCGCGATCAGTTCGAAACGGTCAATCCGCGCAGGCCGCGGCGGCAGGTCGGGCGCATTGCCCGCGCGCGCCATGTCATAGGAGCGTTTTCCCCCCACCTTCAGGGCGGAAAACACCGGCGGCACCTGCATGATGTCCCCCCGGAACGCCGCCAGCGCCGCCTCGAACGCCGCATTGTCGGGCCGGACATCGGAACGCGCGGTCACGGCGCCCTCGGCATCATCACTATCGCGCGCCTCGCCAATGCGCAGGGTGAAGTGATAGCGCTTCATGCCATCCATGATGTAGGGCACGGTCTTGGTCGCCTTGCCCAGCGCCACGGGCAGCAGGCCGGTGGCCAGCGGGTCGAGCGTGCCGCCATGGCCAGCCTTGGCCGCATCGAACAGGTAGCGCACACGCCCCACAACCTGGGTGGAAGTCATGCCCAGGGGCTTGTCGATCACGATCCAGCCGTCAAGCGGGCGTCCACGTTTGCGTCGCATTACTGGGCACCTTGCACCAATTGGGGGAATGCCGTGCGTTTAGACGAGGCACGCAGGCACGGCAATGCCCCATTCCCGCAGGGGGGCTGGCCGACAGGCCCGCGCATGCTAGAAAGGCGAGAGGGACACATGCCTGCCATCACCCTACCCCGCTTTGCCAGCGGGATGGGAGGTGCCATCTTGCAACAAACAGGCGCATGGATACCGTGTTCCTTAAATGTTTTTATTCTGCGTCCAGGGAGAGCTGAACACCATGGCTGAACGGCAGACCACGGTCGGTGCATTTGTGTTGGGTGGAGCCCTCCTTGGTGTGACGGCCATTGCGCTGTTTGGGAAATTTCATCCCTTCTCCCCCACCACGCAGGCCGTGGTCGTGTTCGATGGCCCGGTCAACGGGCTGGGTGTGGGGGCACCTGTAACATTTGATGGTGTGCAGGTCGGGCATGTGGACCATATTGCCGTCCAGTTCGACCCCACCACCCACCAGGCCTATATTCCGGTCACGCTGCAGCTTGAGGCCAACCGCGCGCATATGGCGGGCGATCATGCCAAGGACCTGAACGCCAGCGAACTGCCAAAGCTGGTTGAAAACGGCCTGCGCGCGGAACTGCATATGCAGAGCTTCGTCACGGGGCAGGAAGAAATCGACCTGACCTTTGACCCCAGCGTGCCCGCGCACCTGCACCCCGGCCTGAGTTCGCTGACCGAAATCCCGGCACGGGAATCGGAAATGCAGAAACTGACCGATGCGCTGACGGCCCTCCCGCTCAAGAACATCGCCAATAACGCGGACAGCATGCTGGTCAGCATCCGCACCCTGGCCGACAGGCTGGACAAGGACCTGCCGCCGCTGCTGGACAGCGTGCACAACACGTCCGACCACACGCGGGTGACGGTGGATACCGCGACCGATGCGATCCGGGATCTGGACAAGCGGATGGATACCACGCTGGCCTCCATCAACCGCCTGGCCGATACCGGCACGGCCCAGCTTGATGCGCGCGGGGGTGAACTGCACACCCTGCTGGTCAATTCCAATGATACGGTCACCGAAGCCCGGGGGGCTCTGGCCGGACTGCACGACATTACGGCCCCAAGCTCCGCCGACCGTTCCAACATCGATTCGTCGCTGCGTGACCTTGCCGCCGCCGCCGCCGCCCTGCGTGGGTTTGCGACCGATGTGGAGCGTAACCCCCAGCTTCTGCTGATGGGGCGGCGTAACTGATCGCCCCCTTCCCCTTCCCCTTCACCAACAAAAAAGCCGGTCCAGCATAACGCCAGACCGGCTTTTTTAATTTGTCAGCCCCGGGTTAGTTCAGGCTGGCGGCTTCACGAACCCCGTACGCGGCGCAGGGCCGATCAGGATTCGAGGTCGCGCCTGACTTCGGGCTGGCGCAGCATGTTATCGACCTCCATTGCATAATCCAGCGCCGTATCGGGCTGGAAATGCAGGTCGGGCACGCCACGCAGCCTGAGCGCGTGCGACAGGCGCGTGCGCAGGAAGGGCGTCACGCGCTTGAGTGCGGGCAGCAGTTCCGCCACATCGCTGCGGCCCAGACGTGCCACGAAGACCGTGGCATGCTTCAGGTCGGGCGAGATACGCACTTCAGTTACCGTAATGCGCACATCCGCCAGATCCGGATCACGGAATTCAGTGCGGGCGAATATTTCCGCCAGCACGCGACGGACTTCTTCCGCCACGCGCAACTGACGCTGCGAGGGACCAGACGCGGAATGGCCGGCAAGTTTCCCTGCCGGCCCGCTCTCGCTCATCCCTTTTCTGGATGAATTACGGCTCATGCCGGGACGAGTTCCATTTCATAACATTCGACCACGTCACCCTCGCGCAGGTCATTATACCCGGCAAAGGACAGGCCACACTCGTAACCGCGTGCCACTTCCTTGACGTCATCCTTGAAGCGCTTGAGCTGGCTCAGCTCACCTTCGTGGATCACGACGTTGTCACGCAGCAGACGCACGCCACAGCCGCGCTTGACCACGCCTTCGGTAACGTAACAGCCGGCAACCTTGCCCACCTTGGTAATTTCGAAAACCTTGCGGATTTCGGCATAGCCAAGGAACTTCTCGCGATGCTTGGGCGCAATCTTGCCGCGTACGAGCTGCTCCACGTCATCCGCCACCTGATAGATGATGGAATAGTAGCGGATATCCACGCCTTCACGCTGCGCCAGTTCACGGGCCTGCGCCGTGGCGCGGACATTGAACGCGATGATGATCGCGCCCGATGCCTTGGCAAGCTGCACATCGCTTTCCGTGATCTGGCCGACGGTGGCGTTGAGCACGCGGATCTTGACTTCCTCATGCTCCAGTTTCTGCACCGTCGCTTCAAGCGCTTCGGCCGAACCCTGCACGTCCGCCTTGATCAGGACGGCAACTTCCTTCTGCGCACCAGCCTGGATACGCGCCAGCATCTGGTCCAGCGTGCCGCGTGCGGCAGTCTGGCCCGCAGCCATGCGGTCCTTGATCACGCGCTGACGGAATTCCGAGATTTCGCGGGCACGATTCTCGTTTTCCACCACCACGAACGGCTCACCAGCACCCGGAACCCCGGTAATACCCAGGATTTCAACCGGCATGGACGGGCCAGCTTCGGACAACTGGCGGTTGCGGTCGTCGATCATGGCGCGCACGCGGCCCCATTCGGCCCCCGCCACCACGATGTCCGTCCGGCGCAGGGTGCCCTTCTGGACCAGCACGGTCGCAACCGGACCACGCCCGCGGTCAAGGCGGCTTTCAATCACCGAACCTTCAGCCACCCGGTCGGGATTGGCCTTCAGGTCAAGGATTTCGGCCTGCAGCAGGATCGCTTCCTCAAGCTTGTCCAGCCCGGTGCGCTTGAGCGCCGAGACCTCGACATCCTGCGTGTCGCCACCCATGCTTTCCACCACGATCTCGTGGTTCAGCAGTTCCTGGCGCACGCGGTCGGGGTTCGCACCCGGCTTGTCGCACTTGTTGATCGCCACGATGATCGGCGCATCCGCCGCCTTGGCATGCTTGATGGCTTCGATCGTCTGCGGCATGACGCCGTCATCCGCCGCCACCACCAGCACGACCACATCCGTAACCGACGCGCCGCGTGCCCGCATGGCCGTAAAGGCTTCATGGCCCGGGGTGTCGATGAAGGTGATCTTCGCACCGGATGCCAGGGTAACCTGATATGCACCGATATGCTGGGTAATGCCACCGGCTTCACCCGTGGCGACATCGGTGGTGCGCAGCGCGTCCAGCAGCGAGGTCTTGCCGTGATCGACATGACCCATGACGGTCACGACCGGCGGACGGGGCTTGAGATCTTCTTCCCTGTCCTCGATGCCCTCGATCCCGATCTCGACATCGCTATCCGCAACGCGGCGCACGCGATGGCCGAATTCCTGCACGATCAGTTCAGCGGTATCCGCGTCAAGCGACTGCGTGACGGTCGCCATGACACCCATTTTCATGAGCGCCTTGATGACTTCACCCTGACGGGCGGCCATACGGTTGGCGAGTTCCTGCACCGTGATGGTCTCGGGCAGGACAACGTCACGCACCACGCGGACCTGATCGGAACGCAGGCGCTCGAGTTCGGCCTGACGGCGTTCACGCTCACGCTGGCGGCGCACCGAGGCGAGCGAACGGGTCTTGTCGTCATCCCCCTCGATCGCGGCCTGCACGTCGATACGACCGGCACGGCGGCTGTCATTGTTCTTCTTCGCGCCACCCGAGGGGCGGCGGCTGGGCGCAGCACTGCCGGGGCGGCGGCTGGGGCGGCGTTCTTCCTCGCCACCATCCGCGCGGCCCGAACGCAGGCGCAGGGTCTCACCCGCACCGGCGGCGGCGCCGCCATTGCGACCCGGAGTGGCACTACCACCCGCCGGGCGTGACGGACGCACGGGCTGTGCAGGCATGATCGCCCGCTCGGCCAGCGGACGCAGCCGCTGCATCGGCGGCGCAAGCGTGACCTCACCGGGAATGGGCACGGAGGAGACGATCGGGCCAGCAGGCTCGGTCGGCTCGGGGGCGGCTGCCTTCTCTGCACCACGGGAGTCCCGCTTGCGGGCTTCTTCCGCCGCAGCGGCATCCGCCTGGGCGCGCGCTTCTTCTTCGGCGCGGCGGGCGTTTTCTTCTTCCTGCCGGCGGGCTTCCTCCGCGGCGGAGAGGATCGTGATCTTCTCCTGCTCGCGCAGTTCCTTTTCCCGCTGGATAGCCGCGCGCCGCTGTTCATCCAGCACGCGCTGGCGGGTCGCAAGTTCGGCCGCCGTCAGGGCGCGACCGCCCCGACCACCGGCGCGGCCGCCAGCCGGCCCCGATCCGCTACCCGCAGCCCCGGCCCCGCGCTTCTTGCGCACCTCGACCTGAACTACCTTTGAACGACCATGGCTGAAGCTCTGCCGCACGGAACCGGCATCTACCGTCCGTCCGACTTCCCTCCGGCCCGCCGGCCGCAGGGACAAGCGTCCCTTACCCTGATCCTGATCGTTGCCTTCGCTCATGTACCCGCCTGTTCACACCGTCCGGCGGACCGCTCCGCCGAATTCGGGCCAGTCCTGCCGGACAAACCCGCAAAACGTTCACTCTCGATACGGAAACGGCGCGCCAGTTCACCCTGCAGCATGGCTGCATGAACAACATGGTCGCGGCCAAATGCCGCACCCAGACCCGATGCCGTAGGAACAACCGTAACCGGAAGGTCCCGTGCACCGGACAAAACTCTCTTCCTCTCGTCGGGACTGCCATCGGCCGCCTGTATGACCAGACCGGCACGACCGCCCACAACCCACTCACGCACCTTGGCGAAACCGCAGACAATCTGCCCGGCCCGCCGTGCCAGCCCCGCGACATCCATCATGCGCCGCAGCAGCCCGTCTTCCACAAGATGGGTCAGGTCAGGGTGAATAACAACCCTTCCCCGTGCCGCGCGTGCGAAGACGCCACGTGTCCGTGCCGTTTCTAACACATCCGCGCGTGCGCTCAACCAAATTCCCCGTCCGGGCAGACGTGCGGAAAGATCAGGGATCACGACTCCATCGGGGGAAATGACGAATCTGATCATTTCCTCCTTGGGCAGGCGTAGGCGCGTGACGGCACACCGGCGCAGCGGACCGCGCTCTTCTTGTGCCATGTCGCCTGCGTCTTCCGCGTATGAATGATCCTGATCAGACGTCGGACGTCTCCTGTTCCGGGGCGCTGTTTCCATCTTCATCAAACCAGTGTGCGCGAGCCGCCATGATGATTTCGTTGGCCGCATCTTCATCTATGGCATCGCTGCCCAGAATCTCGACCAGTTCGTCACCGGCCAGATCGGCCAGGTCATCAAGCGTCTTTACGCCCTTCTCACCCAGCGTGACCAGCATCTGGTTTGTGAACACGCCCAGTACGGCAATGTCATCCGTGACTCCAAGCTCACGCCGCTTGTTGTCCAGTTCCTCTTCCTGACCGGCAAGGAAGCCTTCGGCGCGACGGACCAGTTCACCGGCCACATCTTCGTCAAAGCCTTCGATATTGGCCAGTTCGTCAGCATCGGCGAAGGCCAGTTCCTCGATGGAATGGAAGCCTTCGGTCACCAGCAGCCCGGCGATGACGTCATCAACGTCCAGCGCCTCGACAAACAGGTTGCTGCGACGGCGGAATTCTTCCTGCCTGCGCTCCGATTCCTCGGCCTCGGTCAGGATGTCGATGTCCCACCGCGTAAGCTGGCTGGCCAGCCGCACGTTCTGCCCGCGCCGCCCGATGGCGAGGCTGAGCTGGTCGTCCGGCACCACGACTTCCACGCGGCCGGCTTCCTCGTCCATCACCACCTTGCTGACTTCAGCCGGGGCAAGGGCGTTGACGACAAAGGTCGCGGCCTGCGGGCTCCACGGGATGATATCGATCTTCTCGCCCTGGAGTTCCTTCACCACTTCCTGCACGCGGCGGCCACGTACGCCCACGCACGCCCCGACGGGGTCGATGGAGGCATCACGCGAGATGACGGCCATCTTCGCGCGCGAACCGGGGTCACGGGCCACGGCCTTGATCTCGATGATGCCATCGTAGATTTCGGGCACTTCCTGCGCGAACAGCTTGGCAAGGAATGCCGGATGCGTGCGCGAGAGGAAAATCTGCGGGCCACGGGGTTCGTCACGCACGTCATAGATATAGGCGCGCACGCGGTCGGAGTTGCGGAAGCTCTCGCGCGGGATCAGTTCGTCACGGCGCAGCAGGGCCTCGGCATCACCGATCTCGACCAGCAGGTTGCCGTATTCCGTGCGCTTGACGGTGCCGTTGACGATCTCGCCCACGCGGTCCTTGAAGTCATTGAACTGGCGGCGGCGCTCGTATTCACGCACGCGCTGGACAATCACCTGCTTGGCCGTCTGGGCCGCGATGCGCCCGAAGTCGATGGGCGGCAGCGGGTCGATCAGGTATTCGCCAAGCTGGATTTCCGGCTTGAACTTGCGGGCGATGTACAGCGGAATCTGCGTTTCTTCGTTTTCCACCGTCTCGACCGCTTCGGTCCAGCGGGACAGGCGCACATCACCGGTCTTGCGGTCGATGGTCGCGCGGATGTCCTTTTCATGGCCGTACTTGGCGCGACCGGCCTTCTGGATGGCCTGCTCCATCGCTTCCAGCACTTCCTCGCGGTCGATCGACTTTTCCCGCGCTACGGCGTCGGCCACCAGCAGCAGTTCGGGACGGGCAACGGACGTATCCATCAGTGTCTCCACAACATCGTTCAGTTGGCCTTGCGCGCCGGCCTGCGGCCGGGCCTGCCACTGGCCTTCTGTGTTTCAGCCGGGGAATGTGCTTCCTCCGGCCCGTTTTCCTCACTGGCGGGTGCGGGCTGCATCATCCGCGCACTCGCCTCGATCAGTTCGTCCGTCAGGACAAGCCGCGCCTTGCGCATGTCCGCGAAAGGCAGCGCGACCTCGGTGCCGTCATCCAGCCGCATCAGGCCATGGCCATCACGCACGCCCAGCACGATACCGGCAAAACGCTTGCGGCCATCAATCGGCATGTTCATCTCGGCACGGGCAAGGTGGCCCGCGAAGCGTTCCCAGTCCTTGGCCCGTGTCAGGGGGCGGTCGATCCCGGCGGAGGACACTTCCAGCGTCCACGCGCCCGGAAGCGGGTCGTCCACGTCCAGGATCGCGCCCACCGCATGGCTGATCTGTTCACAGTCCTCGATGGTGATGAGCGAGCCATCGGCCCGGTCCGCCATGATCTGGACCGTGGGCGATTCACGCCCCAGCACCGCCACGCGCACGAGGTCGAACCCCATATCGGTCAGCGCCGGCCCGATCATCGCGGCGATGCGGGCATCGAGGCCCGTCAGGAAAGGCAGGTCAGCGTCCAATGCAAAAAAGGCAGCCCTGCGGCCACCCCCCAAAGAAAAAACCAGAGATGAAGGAATTAACTGGAATATAGGTCACGCCACCCCTGACCGCAAGAACTATAATGCAGGCGGAGACGTTACATTTCCTCTCCCTTAATCGTCTTGCCATATCCGCCACATGCCCCACATTATGCGGCCATGACACCCTCGCCCTCACCGCTGGAACCCGAACGGGAACAACGCAGTGAACGCCAGCCCGGCCGCAGCAGGCTGGTCGTGGTGGGGCTGATCGCCGCCGTGGTGGCGGGTGGCGGGCTGGGCACGGGTGGCTTCATGGCCGCGCGCGAGAACAGCAACGGCAGCCAGACCGCGCCCATGGCGGCGGATGCCGGGGGGCGTGGCACGGATGGCAACGGCCACCTGCAGCTCAACGCCCCGGTGCAGAACAGGCCGGACATGATGGGCCAGATGCCCATGATCGCCCCCGACCGGGCGGCGGAAATGCTGCGCCAGACATCCTATACCCCGGCCCAGCAGGCCGAGATACTGGCGGCGTTGCAGCGGCGTGAAATCGTGCTGGCGGACATGCCAATGTATGACATGCTGGGCGGCGGGGCGGTCGTGAACGTACAGTCGCTTGGCCTGGTCCAGACGGTGCATCTTGGCCCGCAGCCCAAAAGCGTGATCCTGCCCATCCGCATCGCGGGGAATGTCAGCATCACCACCGCGGGCGACCCTGGCCCTGCGGGCATACACGCGGGTGCGGTTTTCGTGCCGGGGCCGACGGCGCTGCCGGTCCTGACGCGGGATACGGAAATCGTGATCGGGGTAGTCGTGCAATGAAGCCGCTTTATCCGCTCCTGATGGAGCGGCTCGTGCCGCTCTTCATGGTTATTTTTCTGGTGCTGGGCAGCTTTCAGGCCGCCATGGCGCTACATCTTTCTCTCGCCAGCGTGCGGCATTTCATGGAATGGTGTGCCCCGGCATATCCGGTCCTGGCTGCGGGCAGCGCCCTGCTGGCACTGGCCGGGCTGTGGTTCGAGAGCCGGGCCGAGAAACTGGCCCGCAAGGGAATCCGACGCAGACGGGGGTGGATGATGGACGTACTTGCCAGGCTGACCAATCGCAGCGCGCTGGAGGAAATGCTGGCGCGCGAACAGAAGGAAACCGTGATCGACGCGGAGGAACTGGCCGCCAGCCTGCGGGCGCGCGTGATCGGCCAGGATCAGGTGTGCGAGGATATCGCTACCCAGCTCCGCCGCCGCATGGCGCTGCAGGTCCGGGGCAAGCCGGTGGGGATTTTCCTGCTGGCCGGGCCGCCGGGCACCGGCAAGACGTACCTGGCCAAGCAGCTTGCGCGCCAGCTTGACCGCCCGCTGCTCAGCTTTGACATGACGCAGATGAGTTCGCCCCATGCCGCGACCCAGCTTTTCGGCTCGCCCAAGGGGTATGTCGGCTCGGACACTTACGGCAAGCTGACCGGCGGGCTGAAGGAAAAGCCCGACGCGGTGGTGCTGCTGGACGAGATCGAGAAGGCGCATCCCGACGTTTTCAAGAAATTCCTGACCGCGTGGAATGATGGCCATGTGACCGAGGCCTCCACGGGGCAGCAGATCTCCACCGTGCGCAGCATCTTCATCCTGACATCCAACATCGCTACCGAGGCGCTGTCCGAAATCGCGGACCGTCTGGCGGATGAACCCGACAAGATGCGCGCCGAGTCGGTCGAGGCCCTGCGTCAGGCGGGCTTCGCCCCGGAAGTCCTGAACCGTCTGGACCGTATATTCGTGTTCCGCCCGCTGGAGGGACTCGACATTGCCCGTGTGGCGGCGCTCGAGATCGAGGCGATGATCGACAGCTACGGCCTGAAGGTGGAAACCGGCGGAATCGACGCGCAGCTCCTGTTCCAGGTCATGCGCCGTCAGGACCGCATGGGACCGGCCGCCAGCGCACGCGATCTGGCCCGCTCCATCGAGGACATGATCAGCGACTCGCTGATTACCGCCCGCCAGCAGGGTGCGAAGCTGGTACGCGTGGTGACGGATGAAAACGGGGTCGTGGCCCAGATTGCCGATGACACCGAAGCCCGCCGCGCCCGGGGCACGCCCTGACCCATGGCCGTGATGTCGCTCTGCCCGCCACGGGCCGCTGATGTGATGTTCCCTTTTCCCGCCATGGTTGCCGCCTGTGGCCAGATGAACGGCATGGGCTGCTGAATGTCGGCTTTTTCGCGTTTATGGCGTCGCGCCCCGATGTGGCGGTGGTGCCTGTATCTGATCCTGCTCTTCGGGCTGCTGACGGTCATCTTCCCGCCCGGCTACCTGACACGCCTTGTGCCCGCGCTGGGCAAGGTGGCCACGAACATCCATAACAAACTGGGCATGACCGACCCGCCCCCCGCCGAAACCGCGGCGGGCGAAGGAAATGGTGACGGCAGCGGTGAGGGGATCGTCACCATGATGCCCATAACCGACCGCCTGACCAACTCGATCCCGTTTGCCGGTCGTATCCTGCCGCTACCGGCGGGTGTGTGGCATCCGGTCATGAATGTCATCAACGGCCCGCATGGGGAGGTGCTGGAGAATATTCTGGTCCGGGTGCAGGGACATGTCGTGACCGGCCTGATCGGCGCGGAAGGCAGCATCCAGCCCGTGCCGGAATCGGCCATCGCCGCCATTGATACAAGCTGCCACGATGACCGCAACTTCATGTCGCGCGTGATAACGGCACATCCACCCGCGATGGAATGCTGGTTTACGGCGGCGGTCTATCCCTCCTCCATCAACCGCACGGCGGTCATAGCCAACCGGCTGAAGGAAGAAGGGTTTATCCTGCCGCCCGTCCTGCTGAAAACCGGCTGGAGCTACAGCACCCCCGCCGGTGACCATAATGTCAATGTCGAGACGGTGACCATCTTCCTCAACCCGGTCAATACCGACAGCACCCGCACCCTGCGCTCGCCACAGGACTGGACCAAGGAAATGCTGCCCCAGCAGCCTGCCGCCAGTGATTTTGTAAAGCGCACCGATACATGGATAGCCGAGTGGGCGCAGGTGATGCATGACGGCTTCCATAGCGACATGCTGGCCACGAATGCGGAAGAACGCGCCCGCCTTGCACGCGATCCCGCCGCCCCCCTGCCGGGACAGGCCAACCCGCTGGACTGAAAATCGTCCAGATAAATTATTGATAAATAATAAAAGTTTCTGAGTGCCGTCTTTTTTCAGAAAAGGCGGCGATACCTGAAGCGTCTTGAAAAAGCTTCACCAGAAACTTTTGACAGGCTGGCTCCCTGAGCCGTGTCCTAGCCCTGTCGCAGCACGTCGGAAATCTCGATCAGGAAGTCCAGCACCGTGCGGGTGCGCAGCGGCAGCGTGCGCGGGCCGGTATGCACTGCGTAGAATGGCAGTTCGGGGATTGTCCATTCCGGCAGCAGGCATTTCAGCCGCCCCGCCGCCAGATCTTCCTCTACCTGAAACGCAGGTAGCAGCCCGATGCCCAGCCCGGCCCGGACCGCCTGCAATACCGCCTCGCTGCTATTGGCGCGGAAGGGACCGCTGGCGGCCACCGTGGTTTCCCCTTCGCCCTTACGGGTGAACTGCCAGTCCTGACGCGTTCCGCCATAGCTGTAGGCAATACAGGGATGATTGAGCAGGTCGCGCGGATGTTCGGGCGTGCCGCGCCGGGCAAGGTAATCGGTCGAGGCGATCACACAGCGATGCACGGAACCCAGGCGGCGGGCGATCAGGGAGCCTTCGGCAATGGAACCGATGCGGATGGCGAGGTCCAGCCCCTCCTCCACCAGGTCACCAAACCCGTCACGCATGACCAGTTCGACCGACAGGTCCGGATGCTCCTCCAGCAGCTTGCCCAGCCGGCTGGTCAGGTACAGGCCGAACGCGGTGGTCACGCCCAGCCGCACGAGTCCTGAAACCGAGGCCCGGCGGCGACCAAGGGCCGTTTCCGCCGTTTCAAGGATTTCCAGCACTTCATAGGCATGCGGCAGCAGGCTGCGCCCGTCTTCCGTCATCATCAGGCTGCGGGTGGTGCGGGCGAACAGGGTGGCCCCGTAATGGGCCTCAAGCAGGGCAATGTGGCGTGAGATGGTCGGCTGGCTGGCTCCGGTTTCCCGCGAGACGGCAGAGAACGATCCCGTTGCCGCCACACGGACAAAGCTGTGCAAAGCAGAAAGCAGATCCATGGGGCCCCATCACATCCGGACATGTTATTACATTAATGTGGCTTTAGACGGCATCGTATTTATACACAATACAGAGAAAAGGCACCACGGATATGTGTGTAACGCAAAGGTACCTATGCCGTATGTGCATAGATGCCTTCCCATAAAAAAACGGCGGCCCGTATGGTACGAGCCGCCGTTCTGTCATGTCATTCCAGCCGGGGCTGGAACGGGCCGGTTAATCAGGCCGCCTTGGTCATGCCGCGCAGCACGGTCTGGAGAATGCCGCCATTGCGGAAATACTCCACCTCGTCCAGCGTATCGACACGGCACAGCAGCGGAACATCCTGCTTGGAGCCATCGGCGCGGGTGATGGTCATGGTCATCGTCATACGCGGCGTGATCTTGTCCAGACCGCGGATTTCGAAGGTCTCATCGCCCTTCAGGCCCAGCGTCTTGCGCGTCGTGCCTTCCTCGAACAGCAGGGGCAGCACGCCCATGCCCACCAGGTTGGAACGGTGGATGCGCTCGAAGCTTTCAGCAATCACCGCACGCACGCCCAGCAGCAGGGTGCCCTTGGCCGCCCAGTCGCGCGAGGAGCCCATGCCGTATTCCTTGCCGCCGATCACGACCAGGGGCACGCCCTCTTTCTTGTATTCCATCGCCACATCGTAGATGGAGCCTTCCTTGCCGTCCGGGAAGTGCTTGGACACGCCCCCTTCGGTGCCGGGCAGCATCTCGTTCTTGATGCGGATGTTGGCGAAGGTGCCGCGCACCATCACGCGGTCATTGCCACGACGCGAACCGTAGGAGTTGAAGTCCTTCTTCGCCACGCCATGCTCTTCAAGGTACTTGCCGGCAGGCGAGCTTTCCTTGATCGCGCCAGCGGGCGAGATGTGGTCGGTCGTGATGTTGTCACCCAGCAGCGCCAGCAGGCGCGCGCCGATGATGTCGCCACGCGGCTTGGGCTCGGGCGTGATGTCCTGGAAGTACGGCGGGTCCTGAACGTAGGTGGAGGACGCGTCCCACTTGTACGTCTCGGAACCGGTGGCGACTTTCAGCGCCTGCCATTCCTTCGTGCCCTGGCTTACGTGCTTGTAGCGGTTGATGAACTCCTCACGCGTGATCGCGGAACCCATCAGGGCGGCGACCTCGTGGTTGGTCGGCCAGATGTCCTTCAGGTAAACCGGCTTGCCATCCTTGGAGGTACCGAGCGGCGTGGTGGTGATGTCCTCGCGCATGGTGCCCAGCAGGGAGTAGGCCACCACCAGCGGCGGGCTGGCCAGGTAGTTGGCGCGCACGTTCGGCGAGATACGGCCTTCGAAGTTACGGTTGCCCGACAGGACGGACACCGCAACCAGCTTGTTGCCTTCGATCGCATCGACGATGTGATCTTCCAGCGGGCCGGAGTTACCGATACAGGTCGTGCAGCCGTAACCGACGGTGTTGAAGCCCATCGCGTCCAGTTCGGCCTGCAGGCCGGCGCGGTTGAGGTAGTCGGTCACCACCTGGGAACCCGGTGCGAGCGAGGTCTTGACCCACGGCTTGGGCTTCAGGCCCAGCGCACGTGCCTTTTTCGCCACCAGACCGGCTGCGATCAGCACGGCGGGGTTGGAGGTGTTGGTGCACGAGGTGATGGCCGCGATCACCACGTCACCGTGGCCGATCTCGTAATTGGTGCCAGCAACCTTCGCCTTCTTGTCCTTCTCCGCGGCGGGAACGCCGAGGCTTCCGGTCAGCTCGGTCTCGAACGCCTTGTCCGCACCCTTCAGCACGACGCGGTCCTGCGGGCGCTTGGGTCCGGCGATGGACGGCACGATGGTCTCAAGGTCCAGTTCCAGCGTATCGGTGAACACCGGATGCGCCGAATCGGCATGGCGGAACATGTCCTGCGCCTTGAGGTATTCTTCCGTCAGCTTGATGCGGTGCTCGTCACGGCCGGTCTGGCGCAGGTAATCCAGCGTCAGCTTGTCAACCGGGAAGAAGCCGCAGGTCGCGCCATATTCCGGCGCCATGTTGGCGATGGTCGCGCGGTCGGCCACCGGCAGGTGGTCAAGGGCGGGGCCGAAGAACTCGACGAACTTGCCGACAACACCCTTCTTGCGCAGCATCTGGGTGACCGTCAGCACCAGGTCGGTGGCGGTCGCGCCTTCGGGCAGCTTGCCCGTCAGCTTGAAGCCGATCACGTCGGGGATGAGCATGGCGATCGGCTGGCCCAGCATCGCGGCTTCCGCCTCGATCCCGCCAACGCCCCAGCCCAGCACGCCCATGCCGTTGACCATGGTGGTGTGGCTGTCGGTGCCGAACAGCGTATCGGGGTAGGCATAGTCCTTGCCGCCCACATGCGCCGTCCATACCGCCTGCGCGATGTATTCCAGGTTCACCTGGTGGCAGATGCCCGTGCCCGGCGGCACGACCGAGAAGTTCTCGAACGCTTCCTGGCCCCAGCGCAGGAAGGCATAACGCTCGCCATTGCGCTCGAACTCGATGGTGACGTTGTCCTGCAGGGCGTCCGGCGTGCCGGCCACATCCACCATGACCGAATGGTCGATCACGAGGTTGACGGGAACCAGCGGGTTCACCTTCTGCGGGTCGCCCTTGAGCTTGAGGATGCCGTCGCGCATCGCGGCCAGGTCAACCACGGCGGGAACGCCGGTGAAGTCCTGCATGAGGATGCGCGCGGGCTTGAAGGGCACTTCCTTGGTGCTGCGCCCTTCCTTCAGCCAGCCGGCGATGGCCTTGGCGTCATCGACGGTATAGGAATGACCGTCCTCGAACCGCAGCACGTTCTCCAGCAGCACCTTCAGGCTGACCGGCAGACGGGCCACGGAACCGATTGTCTTTTCCGCTTCCGGGATTGAGAAATAATGATAGGTCTTGCCGTCCACATTCAGTGTACGGCCCGTTTTCAGTGAGTCGTGCCCAACCGTCTTCATTGGCTTTTGTTTCCTCCGAGGCGTCAGCAACGGATCGTCCCGTATGATCGTGTCCCTGCGGCCCGTTTCCATGGTGCGGGTTAACGACCTTGCCGGGGACAACCGGCTTGATCTCCCAACGGGGGTAGAACATACCCGGACGCGGTTGCGACACAAGCTGGAGCC
>NZ_QUWV01000230.1 GCF_003403295.1 Komagataeibacter melaceti
TCTATCGAACTCTCAGCAGAACAGCCTCAACGTTCTTGTTGGGTTCACTCTAAGCGTACGTAAAGTACACTTTCGTGTCGTGACCCCTGGAACGACAGTGGCAGGGTTTATGGCTACCGTAAGCTGCACGATGATCTGCTCGATCAGGGCGAGATCTGCTGTCCGAACCGCGTGGCACGCCTGACAAAACTGGCTGGCATCAAAGCGCAGATTGGCTACAGGCGGCGGCCAGGTAGCCATAGTGGCAGGCCATCTCTGGTCATCGACAACACGCTGGCCCGGCAGTTTGATGTCGAGGCACCCGACAGGGTGTGGGTCACAGACATCACCTACATCCGCACCATGGAAGGGTTTGCCTACCTTGCAGTCGTACTCGACCTTTATTCGCGTCGTGTGGTGGGCTGGTCGATGCAGAGCCGCCAGACCTCGGATGTGGTACTGCAGGCGCTCCATATGGCCATCTGGCGACGAAAGCCCAAAAGCCGGGTGCTGATCCACTCGGATCAGGGCAGTCAGTTTACCAGCATGGACTGGACTGCCTTCATACGGGCTCACAATCTGGAACACTCGAGGAGCCGACGCGGCAATTGCCACGACAATGCTGTAGCGGAAAGTTTTTTCTCATCGCTCAAGCGCGAGCGCATCCGGCGTCGAACTTACAAAACGCGCCAGGAAGCCCGGCAGGACGTGTTTGACTACATCGAAATGTTCTATAACCCGGTGCGCAAGCACGTCAGGAACGGGATGCTGTCACCCGTGCAGTTCGAACAACAGCAGATTTTGAATGCTCAAGGCGTCTAGAAAACTAGGGGCTATTCACAGGAGACAAGGTTACACGAGACTAAAATCTCTTGATTTTTTCAGTTCGGCTATTAGAGTGGTTATCAATCTATCGTACGGCGCTATGATCACACTCGCAGACCCAAGCACAGCTTGGCAAAAGCACCGAGGTGTAAGCCTTGGAAATCGACGGCTGGAAGGCCCTTCACTCGGCTAGGCCGAATGTCGCAGCAGGCTATATAGCTTTTGCTGACCGATTAGTGGGGGATAGTTGAGGACGGTGAGATTCTTGTGGTCGTAAGTCTAGATATCTAGAGAGCGGCCAATTTTTTCCCCCTAACAATATCGTTGGGGTAAACATTAATGTAGACGTTGCCACATTTAACATTGTGCGTAGTACCACACTTGAATGTTATATCGTTGAGCGGTCGATTGTGTTCAAGTTGGACATCATGATGAAAGCCCGTGAGGAGCGGACACCCAAAACGAAATGAGCCCCGTAACAATGACGTGGCATCTTCCTCAATATTTTCTGCATCCGATAGCTCCCGATTGGCACCATGTAGTTCACGTAACTCAGCGCGTAGAAAGACTAATCCGCGTGCATCTTGATATGCACGCCGACGGATACCTTTTTTAAGACGTGGCAAGCGATCCTTGTCGAATTCTTGGGCAGTTAGCTCTTTCACAATGTCGTCCCACGGACGTTCACCACGTCGTAACATGCGAAAAATCTGCCTGATCGCTATATCCTTGTCGATAAAGAAGTTTTCGGGAGGCAATTGCAGAGGCTCTGCATCTCGTACGGCATTGACGCGTTTCTGCACTTCCTGGAATGATCGCATATTCTCTGAGGTAGGGTTAAGAGCATTTTGAATTGCTTGCTTGACTTTGTCATGATCGTGGCGCAGTTGCCTGCCGTTGTCGAAATTACATAATATATGAAGCGGCACTGGGAAAACGAAAAAATCAAACGGTGCAAGTGCCGCTTCATCGTTTTGTCCAGGAACATAAAGCAGCATGATATAGGCTGGTGCGGGTTGTTGTTCAGCTCTACGTTTGCGTTCAGCGTATTTGACAGCAGTTTGAAATACTTGGCTAACTTGGGCGGAATTATATGGTCGATTGTCGTCGTTCGTAGCCGGGACGGCTAGGACGTTGACTGGTCGACTCATACTGGAGGAAACCCATTGTTTGACCTCTCCGACCAATGCTTGTGGTATGCCTAATACAATAATAAGCGCTTTTGTTTCCGATACGCGAATCGCGGCAGCACGTTGTCGCTGTCGCTGTCGCTGTCGCTGTCGTCTCTGGTCGTCCTTCATAAGATTAACGGTGTCGACTAAGTAATGCTGCAATGTCGGCAGGGATCACCAGTCGATCACGCAAGTCTTGTCGTTGAGCAGCAATAAGGCGATCAAGCGCTGACATCGTGCCAACGGCAACTTCCTCTGGAGCAGAAGTTGCAGCTTCTGCAGTTGCTTGTGTCATAGTATCTAGTGCAACGCCGGTCTGCTCGGCCCACTGCTGTATCCGATCGCCTAAGCTCGCGACCTCGTCAGGATTCATCCTGGCGATCGATGTGAACTTTAATCCTGGTAAACGCAGATTTGAAGGAATAACGTGATAATTAGTGCGGTCATCAGGCTCAACCAATGTATAACGAAACGGCGGACGCTTGGTTACATACACTGGATTATTGTCGTTTCCTTGCACACAGAAAGCGATCAATATCGGCCGAGCCAGCGTATTCAGTAAATCCGCATGCTGCAATCCTTGAAAGATTTTTTGAACGTCTTCCTTTCTCTCTGGCGTAGCAATCGCAATTCGCGCTGGCTTTATCTCATCCTGAAGAACATAGAGGTGCGGCTCCAGCGTCTTCAGCCAATCCTTCAATGAACGACTTTCGCCCTCGATAGGCCAGAGTCTTTCTCCTCGTAAGGCTTGTCCAACAGCTGCGAGATACAGCGGCTCATCAGATTTTGCGTAATGCGTAGTTGCTAATTGCCTCGCTGCTTCAGCTGTTTCTCCCATGTTAGCTTTTTGTTCCATTGGCGTATTTTATCACTTTAGATTACCCAATTGCTTTTAATCCATCCGGTCAGTAAGGACAACTTCCTATAGCATACATTTCATTCTGTCCCATCCGCCGCAAGCGAGATGTTTAGCACTACTTTGGCAGAATGTGTTGCGAGGTCTGGAGTAGAAGGTTTCCACAGTGGGGGCATTGCCCGATGGGTGGTCGCAGGATGCGATCAAGAATGGCCTGTCGTATTGCTGGCAGACTGGGCTGTGGTGGTGGGCCGGTGACTCTTTTTTTTCCGCCCGACCGCCGTGAGGCGCCGGGACTGGAGAAAGGCGTAGGCCATCATGGACATCAGGGCGTGTCGGTGCAGGCCTGTCCATGATCGCCCCTCAAAGTGATCGAGGCCCAGTTCCTCCTTGAGTTGCTGATGCGCCTGCTCGCAGACCCATCGGGCTTTGATCGCAGCGGCCAGTAGCCTGAGGGAGGTGTCGGCAGACAGGTTGGACAGATAGTATTTCCGTTCTCCAGTGGAACGGTGCTCGCCAATCAGCCAGGCTTCCTCCCCGGGCATATGCTGGGCCGTCCGGCCACCGATACGCTGGGCTGGACCATCTGCAACGCGTATCCGCATGGCTGCAAAGCGGGCCGCCAGGCCACCTTTGGTCCCGCGACGCCAACTGACCCTGCGCCATGTTGCAGTTTCCAGTATCTTATGGGCAGGGACAGATTGCTGGTCCGGTACCGGATGCATCCGGGATGGGCCGCGCTTTCTGGCCGGAAACACCAGCTCCACATCGGTGGAATAGACTTTCTGATGGCGTGGTATCTCGACTGCCCAGCGCAGGCCCCGCGCACTCAGGGCCTGACGGAACGGGGCGGACAGGCCATAACCGGCATCCGCAAGAACACAGCCAAAACGGACACCTGCGGCACAGAGGCGATCAATCTCTTCGATCGCCATCTCCGGTTTGGTCCTGGAGCCCTGATGTTCCAGTGGAACACCAGCCCGATTCAGGCGTGCCGGATCTGCTGTCCAGATATCGGGCAGGAACAGACGGAGTGACAGCATCAGTGGCACTTCACGCGAAGCCAGTGTCACGGACACCAGTGTCTGACAATTCGCTTTCTTGCCCAGGGTCGAAGCATATTGGGGCGCTACGCCAACAGAATGTTCTCCCTTTTTGGGGAGGGAGGTATCATCGATGATCAGCCATGAACGCTCGCCGCCCACCAGATGGTCAGCATGACGCCACAGAGCAGCCTCAAGTGGCGCACTGTCCCACACACCGGCACTGACGAAATGATGCAGCCGGTCATAAGGGATATCGCCATTGCGTGCAGCCATAGGCTGCACGCTCTTGCGGTCACCAGGTCCGATCAGGCCTGCAATATAAGCCGGACACATCGCCCGCTGCGCTTTGTGACCCAGGGCCGCCAGAAATGGCGCAAGCCATACTTCCAGATCCGATCGCCAGTCGGTGTTCATCGCCAGCTCCCACTACAGCGGGTCTTCCATGAATCACTGATCGCACCCGTTGGGAATCCTTATCCCAAATTTTCTGCCAAAGTAGTGTTAGGGCGTGTCGTCAGTTAAGCGGGAGGATTATGCCGCTTGTACTCCCTTTTGATCTGTGATGTTTTCTTGCTGTTTCTGGGACGGGGAGAGTGTGAATGCGACGGTATGGTCTAAGCGACAGTCAGTGAGAGCGGATAAAGAACCTTCTTCCGGGTCGTGAAGGTGGAGGGTTCGAAGAACCCTCTGGTTTTGGGCCTGCCTTTGTGATTCCATTACTCCTGCATTGATTGGGGGCATTGATCATGAAGCAGGCTGGCTTTTTTGATGTTGAAGAGCGGCTTGCGCGATTGAGCGGGCTTGGTGATCAGCTCGAAGCTTTTTCCCGGATTGTGGATTTTGAAGTGTTCCGCCCTGATTTAGAGCAGGCTCTGGCCTATTCAACTGGGAGTAAAGGCGGGCGACCGCCATTTGATCCGGTACTGATGTTCAAGATCCTGGTGATCCAGACGCTGAACAATCTGTCCGATGAACGGACGGAGTATCTGATCAACGACCGCCTCTCCTTCATGCGTTTCCTTGGTCTGGGGCTTTCAGATCGGGTGCCGGACGCCAAAACACTCTGGCTGTTCCGTGAACGCCTGACCCAGGCGAGCGCAATTGAAAGACTGTTTGACCGATTTGACGCGACCCTGCGCAACGCGGGCTATCTGCCGATGTCAGGACAGATCCTTGATGCAACACTGGTGGCTGCTCCAAAGCAGCGTAATACGAACGCTGAAAAAGCCGGTCTTCGGGAGGGACGGATCCCACAGGACTGGCAGGACAAGCCGACAAAACTGTCGCATAAGGATCGTCATGCGCGCTGGACACTGAAATTCACGAAAGCAAAACGGCAGGATGACGGAACGATCCCAGCAACGGACCTCGCCATCCCGTTCTTTGGCTACAAGTCGCACATCTCCATCGACCGGAAGTTCCGGTTCATCCGCAAATGGAAAACGACGCATGCCGCCGCCAGTGATGGCGCCAGACTACGCGAGGGCCTGCTGGATAAAACCAATACGGCCTCAAGTGTCTGGGCTGACACGGCGTATCGCTCAAAAGCCAATGAAGACTTCATGGAAAAGCACGGCTTTGTCTCAAAGGTTCACAGGAAAAAGCCGCATCTCAAACCTATGCCCCGGCATATTCAGCAATCTAATGCAGGGAAGTCGGTGATCCGATCCCGCGTCGAGCATGTCTTTGCCGATCAGAAATCGCAGATGGGATTGTTCATCCGAACTGTCGGTATCACCCGGGCCACCATGAGGATCGGGCTCGCCAATATCGTCTACAACATGCGCCGCTTCCTCTTCTTGGAGCGGATCAGCACCACAGCGTAGCTATCAAGCGGGTAACAGCTCCCAATCTGCTCAAAACGCAGATCAAAAGTGACCCAAAGAAACGTCAATCAGCAGGCCAAAGGCTCAAAATCACAAGCAAGGCACACCAATTAACGGTTCTTCGATCACTCCAGGTCAGAGCAGGCATCTTTATTGGAAGGACGCCCGCCTGACGCATTTCCCGGTAGCGCTCATCGCTTCTCACCCACTTGAAGGGGTCGGCCTGCTTGCTGTGGGTTCGGCTTAGCCCTTCATTCATGACAAGAATGGAATCTACGCTACGAAATGCCGAAGATGACCAGATGCGGTAAGCATGATCAAAGTCATCCCGTTCTGGTCCGGTAAAATACATGAAGGTCGGGATGAATCCGTTTCCTTTAAGGAAGTCGCCCAGAGGCACCTCGTTGGCGAGTTCTTCACTGACGCGATCCCCGCCGCCGATATCAATGACAATTGACGACTGGCGGCTGATAGCGGTTGCCAGAGCCGTGGCCAGCCACGTCTTGCTTGTCTCCAGTTCCGCATTCCGGGGACGTTCGATTCCGTTGGGGCCTTTAGGATCTAAAATCCGGGAAAGTGTGGGGTTGTTTACGTCCCCGTCCGCGACGAGGACGGGGCGTCCTGCGTTAATCGCATTATGCGCCACTATGGCGCAACCAAGGCTGCCGCCTCCACGACCGCGTCCCAGACGCCATACGGCGCGATAGCTGGTGGTGCTCTCAGCTTTTGAATTTCCAGCACTCATGGATGACTGACTCCTCATGATGGACAAACCCTGTTGCCTGCCTCATGGGAATATCCGTCATCCGGTTGTGGGTCCGGACAGGGGAGATCAGATGACGTATTTGTAGGACTGCCCACACATGACGACATCTTCCTCATCCATCGTCATGGTACGGTTTGTTTCATGACGCTGGCGTAGCATGCGCGAGACGACGCGAACCCAGTCCAGTTCATATTCAAAATGCCACTTGCTCGGGTAGCCCGGAAGGTCATCAAACTCCCATGGATTTCCTGTTGCGCCGCTGATTTCGCCCTTTTTGGCAGGCGGGAAATTCTCTTCCTCGCACGGCGGAAGCGCCATGCCGCGCTCATCGCTCAGGATCTTCTGTTTTGGATACTGTCCTGGCGGTGTGGTGGCCACGACAGGCGCGGATTCTAAGGCTTTCCGGGCATCAAACTCCGCTTGCCGGGATTGTTGTACGCGATCCCTTTCATCACGTTCCCGCTTTTCGCGTGCTGAGGCCGCCGCGCGCTCTGCCTGCTCCATTTTTTCTTTCAGTTCGGCCCCGGGCTTCACACGCTCCCTATGGATGTGCGCCTGGTTGGTGAGCTGCTCGGCTTCTTCCCTGAACGTCGCTGTCCGTGCTGCTTCTTCGGCACGGACACTGGCCCGTTCCTTACGTGCCTCCATCCATTTTCCGACACGGTACCACGTCATCTTGGCGCACCTGACGGTAGGTGCGAGCCCCCGCGCATTCACCAGTCCGACGTCCGAAAACCAGCGGCACAGGGCCACCCAGTCAATGCGACGACCATCACGATGACGCAGGATTTCCGCGCGGTGACGCTCCATCCACGTCCGCAGCGATAGCGCCCCGGATGCTTCCTCAAGCACCGCCAATGCACCTTCAACACCGATGGTTGCCGCAGACATCCTGACCTCCCGACCGCACTGGAGCGCGCCTCATGGCGCTGCCAGAGGCATATCACGACCACACCACGATTACAATAAGACCACGTTTCGGCTACGCCACGACCACAGAAGGACTACAGAACGACTACAGAAAATTCTTAAGTCCATATACAAATGCAAACCTTTCGGTTTGCGCTTCGCGCGGATTACATCCGCCTACAGGCCGATGCCTGTCTCCATCGCCCTCAACCGCTGTGTGGCAACAGGCATCACCAAAACCCAAAAAAGTGACTTTTCTCTCTATCGTGATCCCACGCTGGTCCTCAGTCGCGCAATCGTAGGTAGTCTTATCCTCTTCATGCCTGTCGGAGCCCTGCATGACGGATCTACTTTCCAACCTGCCCGCACAACAGCCTGCGTCCCTGACTGTCTTTCAGGCCCGACTGGACGCGCATGCCCAGCAGCATTGGCTGGACGTGTTCGCAGGTTTTTCCACGCTTCGAGCCATTACCTTTTCCAGCTCACTGGAATTCCTGCTCGACCTTGCCGAACAGTTCGAAGACATGGAAATCATCTTCGGCGCTGAGCATATCCTGACCAAAACCCACCTGGCCCTTGTCCAGGCCTGCGAGGTTTTTGAAGACTACGGATTCCGGGACTGCCTGGCAGACCAGAAATCCCTTGTGGAAGGCCTGCGCCAGCTTCTCGGGTCACGCAGCAGCCTCTTCCTGCCGCGCCTGCATGATGGCACGCTACGCTTCCGGCTGTTGACCGGCCGCCCCAGTCATGAAAAGCTCTACCTTCTGTCCGGCCCCGATGGCCACCGGGTGGTTACGGGGTCCGCCAATCTCAGCTTGTCCGCTTTCCATGCCCGCCAGCGTGAAGTGATCGTCACCTTTGATGACCCAACCGCATGGCACGTGTTCGAAGACTATTACCAACGCGATTACAAACAGAGCGTGCCGATTGAAGACGAAATCCTGATCGGCGTTTCTCCGACTGCGAAAACAGGGCAGGCGGATATCCGGACGGACCCGATCCCCTATGAGGATGTACCCATCGTTCGTGCCATCCGGGCCGGGCTTGCGCATGTCGAACAGGGTGGCATGCCCATGCCGGACGGCTTTTCCACCACAGCCCTGCGCATGGCACAGCGCCTGCGACAGGAACTGGAAACCGTGCCCTTGCCCATGAACCGCAAGGGCGTGGCCCTTGTCACGCCCAGAACGGTCTCAACCTTTCTGCAGGCCCGCAACAACATGCCCGCACCAGATCGTCCGGCAGATGACATCCCACACGCGACCCTATCGGTCCGGACGGGCGAAGTCCATCTGAATGACCGGTTATGGCTATCGGAAAAGGAGACCATACCAGCCGGGCAGGTCGCGCGGGATGCGCGTATGCTGGTCAGCTATATCAGCAGTTTCGCGGCGTTTTATGGCAACAGCCAGAGTGTCATGGCGTCCTACTGGGCTTTTCTGGTCTGGCTCTACATGGCTCCCTTTGCTGCTTTCCTGCGGCAGGGGGCCGTCATCAACCATATCGACCCGTGGCTCTATCCGCCCTATGCCGTTCTGTATGGCCGCTCCAGCGGGGGCAAGACCCTGTTCACGCGGATCATCGCCCAATCCATGTTCGGGATCGTCAAGAGCATCCGCTCATCAGACTTTACTGCGCAGCGCGCACTGGCCTTACGCCATGGGCTAGGAGCCATTCCATTGCTGATCGACGATGTCACGCCTGACCGGATGGGCAAATACGTGCCGGACATGGTCCGTACCGATCATGACATGGCCGAACGCTATGCCCCGATCGTCCTGACCACCAACAAGGATGTCACCAGCATTTCTGCCGATCTTACCAAGCGGATGGTGACCTGCCATATCGATGCCTCCCTGCCCGACAGTCGTGCGCTCCAGACGGAAAGCCCCCGCCGTCTGCAAAAGGAGATCGGCACTGCCCTTTACCGCCAGTATCTGACCCTCATGCTCCCCCAGATCCGCGCCATGCGGATCAAGATGGATCAGGATACGGGCAAGACCATTCCGGATGCCTTCACCATCTCCTCACGCATCCTGCTTTCCCTGCTGGAGCAGAACGTTTCTCCCCACCCCGACTGGGCCTGTCCGCTCTCTTACCGGACCTATCAGGCAATGCGGGCCATCCAGTTCCAGCGTGTTCTTGTCGAGATGATCGGAAGCCACCCCGAAAACATCACCCTGTCACGGGACAGGCGCTTCATGCGGATGCGCTTTGGCGGTGACATTCGCCAGGCTGTGGCCTTCGAGAAATCCGTGCCGGAATTCGTCTTCAAGGGCCGTATCGCGGATACGGTCAAACTGGACCTGATGGCCATGAAAGAAGAACTGGGCTTCTCACCACTCCGCAATACCTCCCTGCTGGGGCGTGTCGTAAAAGCCTGGAAGAAACCCGGATAAGCCAACAACGATGCGTGCACGCATGATCATCCGGTTTCAACTCTCAGACGGCCCGGATGGGACCTGGATAAGCCTGCACGAATGGATCATGGGTCAGGAGGGGCAGGCCCTCCACCGTGGCCTGGGCGACCAGAATACGGTCAAATGGATCGCGATGGACATCGGGAAGTTGTCCGACCGCCACGGCATGCTGGCTGGTAACAGGCAGTTCCCCGTAATCGTTCTCGATGAGGCCGCGTCGCAACAGGTGCGGATCCACCTGGAAGTCTGCCCGGCCAAGTCCGGCCTTGATGGTGACTTCCCACAGACTGGCGGCACTGAACACCAGCATATTCTCCGGGTTTTCCATGAGAGCCCTGGCGTCAGCGGAGAGTTTCTCAGGTTCTCCAGTCGCCCAGAGGAGCAGATGGGTATCGAGCAGAAGCCTCATGCCTGCCCATCGAACAGCGAACCGATCTCGTCCTGTCCCATGTGATCGAAATCGTCCGGCACCTGCATCCTGCCTGCAAGGAAGCCCAGGCGTTGCTTGTGCTGTTGGTCCGGAGCGGAGATAGGGCTCACCCGTACAACCGGTTTACCGGCCTTGGCGATGATAAAGCTCTCGCCTTTCATTGCAGCGTCGATCAACCGGGACAGATGC
This sequence comes from Komagataeibacter melaceti, assembly GCF_003403295.1. Lineage (GTDB taxonomy): Bacteria > Pseudomonadota > Alphaproteobacteria > Acetobacterales > Acetobacteraceae > Komagataeibacter > Komagataeibacter melaceti. The sequence continues at coordinate 10,419 of NZ_QUWV01000230.1, forward strand.
GTCTTGGCTTCATGGATATTAACGGTTCGCATGGGACACTCTTTGGCTTGGTCAAATCAACTTAGTCAAGTTGGACTGAATGAGCAAGAAAACAGCTTTTGTCGATCTCATCAACGATGATCGTATCATCATGCCCGCGTCTGCTTGCAGATGGCGGCAATCACCCTGGTGCCCAGATCCTTTCTGGGATGAGAAACGACCATGATCCCTGGTCGCGACGGATGTTTGAAGACGCTATATGAACCGCGCACGCGATCCAGCTTCCAACACGCGCCGCCATCCGCTATGGTCATCACGGGATAGTGCAGCAGCAACCCCTGCAACGTGTACTCATAGGTATCGATCTCCAGACACAGGTCCGACTACATCGCGGCGGGGTTTGCGCGCACACGACCCATACATTCCCTGATTTCACTCGTGCCCGCTACTTCCATGAAATCCATCACAACAGGGTACTGCCTGCACGTCAGGACGATTGAGTTCAGCGCATCAGCGCAAATCGGGATATGTATGTTCAGCGTCCTTGGCCATTCCCTGATGGAGGAGCGTTGCTGGGTCGCGCCGTGTGTCAGTCAAGTTCCTGCCGCAACCGTGCGACTACCTTTGCCAGTGCGGGCTGGCATGCCACAAGCCGGTCGAGCGTTTCGCGGAACTGTCGCAGGCCATCAACTAGGTCATTGTCCGCCACCCCTCGGACCAGGACGCCCCTGTCCACGCGAAACGGCAGGATCAACTGCTTTTCATGCAGTACGAAGCCAGTATCCTGCAATAGCTCCACCAGTTCAGGCAGGATGCGGTTCCACTTGTTGGCCTTGAAGTTGTGACAGAGCTCCAGCCCCGCGCGCCCATAACCATTCTGGCACAGCCGCGATATCACTGTGATCTCGCTGTCATCAACTGGGTCGAAATCAGTCCACTGCAGGTAGAAGACGACATCTTCATCCGCGCAACCAGGATCATTCCATTCGGAGGCCGCCAGCCAGAATTCATCCTCCCGCGTATCGCCGCGCCAGTCATGTTCCTTGATCCAGTCCGCCGTCATGGCATTGAGCGTAGTGTCTACGGTCTTATCGAGGGCTTCGACATGGCGTAGCGTCAGTTCGATGTCAGGAAGATTTTCAATCAGGGCAGCATTGAGTTCAGGCGTATTCATGTCATGATCCTTGTATATTCAGAAACTGTCGATGTGATTCGCGAACTGCCGCGCCAGCATGCCGTTGAAGCCCGTGGCGGGCAGGCGGCGCAGGATGGTGGCGATATCGTGCCAGTCGATGCAGGCGACCCCTGGGGGAACTCGCTCCGGCAGACGGGGGGCAAGGTAAAGAACGCCCGCCCATGCATGTCCCATCGCACGACGCCTGGCCTGCGCGCTCTCGACATAGCGGGCCAGTTGGTCGGGACCTTCCGGGGCATGGATCTTGACCTCGACCAGCAGCGTGAAATCCTGCCCGTCAATGGCAATGTCCACCCGGTTGCGCAAACTTGCCATCGGCCAGTGTTCCGTAAGGACCCCCGCTGCGTGCAGCATCCCGTCTCCTGCCACATCCGCAGGCAGGTCCATGCGGCGGCGCAGCAGTTCGATTACCCCGTGCAGGACCGCAGCGCCATAGCCATGGGTACCACGCGGGTCTAGAAACCATGCCAGAACTCTGGCGTTGCGCTGCTCGTCGTGTTTCAGGTTTGCCACGTCCCAGACATTGATTGCGTGCCCCTGTGCACGGGCATTACGCACATGTGGCATGACCTGGTGCAGCCATGCCTGAACCTGTCGCGGGGCCTGGTCTGGCAGGGGCCGCGCCTGCGTATGGCGCAGCAGTCCCATGATGCGCGGAAGCCATGCGATTACGGGCTCATGCTCATATGCCATCATTGCCTTGATGCTACCTTTCCTGTCGTATCGGCGACATTCTGATGGAAAGGGGGAACTGAAACATCCATGTTCCAAGGCATGACTGATATGCAGCGAAGGGCAAAAAACGGAATGAACGTTTTTCCTTACCCGCCTTGCAGGAAGGATTGTTTGCATTTTCCCGACATCCGGGGTTTGACAGGGGCACGCCTGCGCTGGACATTGCCTGTACCATGACACGACATGTTCCGGCCCCATTCCTGTTCGTCGATGTAGAGGCATCGTCCCTGCACGAGGGAGGATTCCCCATTGAGGTCGCATGGGTAACGCAGGACGGGGTGTCTGAAAGCCATCTTGTCCGTCCGCAGGAGGGGTGGGCCGAATGGTGCACGCAGGCGGCACGGCTACATGGCCTGACGCTTACTATGCTGCATGCACACGGGAAGGCGGCGCAGGATGTCGCCCATCGTTTCGTGCAGGTCGCGCGCGGGCGGCGGGTTGTCAGCGATGCGACGGCATTTGATGGCACGTGGCTATCGATGCTGTGCGATACGGCAGGACTGGCAGCTCCGCCACTGCTACCGGTGCAACTTGCCTATGCCGAGGCGGTAGGGCCGCTACTCGATCATTCCGCGTCCCGCTCGGTACAGGCACGTATGGCATTGCAGATTGTCAATCATCATGAAGCCGATGAAGATGCGTGCAACAGGGTGCGCCACCGCGCGCTGTACGATGCATGGTCGCTGTTTCGCATATGGAGCGCGATCGCGGGTGTACCCGCCTCGCCAGACCCGCCAGCCTGATCAGGTCGTATGATCAGCCCTGCGCAATGACAGCATTGTCGTCACTGACTGCGCATTTTCAATGCATCAGGTCAGGTTGGGTGTTTGAGGGAAGAAACGAAATCCCACGCCAAGCTGAAAACGGAATCTGAACTGCCCCGGGTTTACCGGAGAGCGATTTGTTCAGTAATCAGGCTGCGACATCAAGCCTGCTCTGATCTGCATAAAAGGCCCGTTCAGATTCTGCGGGAGGCCTGTAGCCGATTGGCGCCAGCAGGCGTCGATTATTATACCAGTCCACCCATCTGAGGTGCCCCTGCCCCGAACGAGAGGTGGACCCGTCTGTTCGGACAGTTTTTGGGTTTGAATATGAATAGCCCCTAGTTTTCTAGACGCCTTGAGCATTCAAAATCTGCTGTTGTTCGAACTGCACGGGTGACAGCATCCCGTTCCTGACG
>NZ_QUWV01000231.1 GCF_003403295.1 Komagataeibacter melaceti
AGCGGCACACATCGGGCAACGTCGGGCGGTTCATGTCGCCCGCCTCGTCATCGAGTTGAAGCAGCCGGAGAACGGCGATTTCGCGGCGCATGTCATCGGCAAGGCGGCGGATGACCGCCCTGTCGGAACGTCCCGATATCACCCGGTCTTCCCACCGGCCCGTAGCGGGGTTGCGCACGGCTGCGGCCATCACGCCATTGAGGAACGCTTCGACCATCCACCGCTCCATGCGGCCACCGCCGCGGGTTGTCGGGAGCTGATAAATGCTTCCGACTGCAACCGGCCCCACCCGTAACGGGTTGTCGCCGGGCGCAAACCAGCGCCCGGCATGATAT
>NZ_QUWV01000232.1 GCF_003403295.1 Komagataeibacter melaceti
CGGCCTGTCCTGCCTCGGGACATGATACAGGACCGCCGTTCGTTTGTGGAACCCATCTCCACGGCGGAAGCCATCGCGACCGTCATCATGGTGCTGGTTGGCGCCGTGTGTACGGCACTGCAGCAACGTGGGGAGGGTGCGAGACAGCTCGACCTGCTGTGCGAACGCGTGGATGGCAGTGTGCAGGCGGTCCGGGTTGGTACGGCCTTTCCTGTCTGCGATGCGGACCATATGGGACGCCTTCTGCGGGCACGGATCGAGACGATCGAACCCGGCTTCGGCATTGAAGCGATGAGCCTCGTGTGTTGATTTTCACTGAGAACTGACCCGGGTAGGGCGGAAATTTTCATCGAGATTTGACCCATGCCTTCACACTCCCCGGCAGCATCTGCTGGGGGTTTGAGGAGTGATTGACATGGAGCTTCTGAGTGTGATCCGTCGGTGGCACTGCCGGGATCATCTTCCGATCCGCGAGATCGAACGCCGGACGGGACTGTCACGCAATACGATCCGGAAATATCTCCGGGCACAGAGTATTGAACCGCGGTTCCAGGTACCCGAACGTCCCAGCCGACTGGACCCGTTTGCTGACAGGCTGAGAGGATGGCTGGTCCTGGAAGCCGCCCGACCCCGCAAGAACCGTCGAACGGCGCGACGACTGCATGAAGACCTTGTGGCACTGGGTTATGATGGATCCTACGGACGTGGCCGCTTTCATCCGGCAATGGAAACACGAACAGCACCAGGCACGCCAGACAACGGGTCGGGGTGTTTTCGTGCCCCTGAGCTTCC
>NZ_QUWV01000233.1 GCF_003403295.1 Komagataeibacter melaceti
GAACCGGCTGCGCGCGGGCGGCGGGCGGACCGGGCGGCTGGCCGCCAGCGTGCGCCGCGTCATGGCCGGGTCCGCCCTGTCCGGGCTGGTGGCCCCGTTCATCGCCACGGCGGGCGGCAGCGACGGGGATGACCCGCCCCCGCTGGCGGCAAGCCCGCCCGCCATGCCCGTGGCGGCCCCCACGGCCATGGCTGTCGCGCCGTACCCGCCTGTTCCCACGGCCCATGCGCCCGCTACCGCGTGGCGGGCCGGGGCGTGGGTGACGCCGCTGGCGGCCGGGGCGCGGCACGTCATGGCGCGCGCCACCGCGCTGCCCACTGTCCTGCCTGCGCCCCTGCGCGCGGCGGGGCTGGTGGCGGCCCCGGTTGCCGTGGCGGGGCCTGCGGGGGTGCCCGCATCCATTCCACCGGGGCGGGTCGTGGCCATGGCCGACGGGTTCCGGCCCGTGCCAGCCCCCTCGGTGGCACAGTCCGTGGCCGGGGTGGTCATGCCCGGTCGGGGCGGGACGGGGGCGTATGTTACCCGGCCCGCCCTGTCGCGCATGGTGGCCGCCGCGCCGCTGGTGATGCTGGCGCGGCAGGCCGCACGGGCCGGGGCCGCGCCGGTCCTTATGCGCGCGGGCGTTACACCCGGCGGGGTGGGGGACATGCGCCTTTCACCGCCCGTGCAGGCAGCAGCGCCAGCAGGGGCCGGGTGGCAGGCCGTGCGTGCGGGGGGTGGTGCGGCCATCGTGCCCGCGCTGGCGGGTGTGGCGCACCCGGCCATGGGCGTGCCCGCATTGCGCGCTGCCGGGCCACAGGCCGTGGGGCCGCCTGCCTTCCACCACCCCGGTGCCGGGGCGGCTATGGCAGCATACCGGCCCGAAACCACCCGCATGGCCGTGGCGGCGCTGCGGCCCCATGGCGCGATCCCGGCGGCCCATACGCGCATGATCGTGCCACCCCCCATGGGCGGGCAGGCGGCCTGGCGGCCCGTAGCCGCGCCCGGTGTCATGGCCGGGGCGGATGTTGCGGGGCCGGAGGCATGGCCGGGGCGGCCCGCCTTCATCAGCCCGCCGCCACAGGCCCGGCCTGACATGCCCGGCCATGGTGGCGGCGCGCCGGGTGGTCCGGCCCCCGTAGTGCAGGTGACCATACCGCTGCGGCTGGACCATCACGTGCTGGGACAGGCCGTGGCCCGGATCGACACAAACCAGGCCCTGCACGCCCAGCGCGCCAGCGGCACCGCGCCCGATGTGATGCAGTACCCGCAGGTGCCGGGCCGCTCGATCGGCCGCTAGGGGCTGCACGCGCTTCCGGCCTGCATGGTCTGGCGCTACACAGGGCGGATGATGGCACGCCCGCGCCGTGTGGCCGTGGGGCCGCGATGTGGCCCCCCTGCCGTGCCCCGTTTCCCCCATTCCCGCATTTGATGGGTCGCCCGCGTGGCGGCCCCGTTCGTGATGGAACCTCCCATGTCCCTGACCCTTATGAACGCGGAAACCGCCATCGGTTCGATCGGGCGGCTGTGGGCCTCGGCCCCCGTCACCATCGGGCCGCTTACGCTGAGCGGGCTGGAGGTGCCGCAGGTCATCCGCGATGGCGGGGCCCAGCAGGTAGCCATCCACCGGCTGCCCGGCGGCGGCAGGATCATCGACGCCGTGGGCAACGACCCCGGGCGGCTGGAGCTTGGCGGCACGTTTGTCGGCCCCACCGCCATTACCCGTGCGCGCGTGCTCAAGCAGATGCGCATTGCGGGCGTGCCCGTGCCCTTTTCGGGGGCGGGGCTGTCGCTTACGGTCAGGATTGTCCAGTACTCCTACGACTACCAGCAGAAGGGCACCATCATCCCCTACCGGCTGGTGCTCGAGCAGCCGCCACAGGTGCCGCCCGCCACCGCCACCACGTCCGCCCTGTCGGCGCTGGTGGGGGCTGACGCGGCATCCGCGCTGTCGGGTGTGAGCGATGCGGTGGGCAGTGTGGCGGCGCTTGCGGGCGATGTGGCGGGGCAGGTCTCCACCGTGATGGGGCAGGTCACCCCCATTGCCGACATGGCGGGCGCGGGCGGCGTGTTTGCCGGCATACAGGACAATCTGGGCATGGTGGGCGGGCTGTCAGGGGC
>NZ_QUWV01000234.1 GCF_003403295.1 Komagataeibacter melaceti
GCGGCTCCGCGACCCTCCCTGCGCCTTGGCCGTCCTGCGTGTGTCGCAGGGCGTTGCCCCGCGCCACCCGCAGGCCGACCGGCTTGTTCGGGCCGCTCCGGTCGTGACCCCCTGTCCGCGCCACCGTCATGCCCGGGGGCAGGATGTGGCTCAGAAAAACGCCTCCATCCCCTTCACTCCCGTCACCGTCTCCGGGCGCTCGCCGCCCCGGAACCCCGGCAGGATATGGTCTAGTAAAAC
>NZ_QUWV01000235.1 GCF_003403295.1 Komagataeibacter melaceti
CGATCAGGACAGTTCCAAATAAAACAGATCGCTCACGCCGTGGTGACAGACCTCCACATCGCACCAATCCCGCGCAGCGGGTTCGTTCATCCCCCCTGAACTGCCTGTCCGCTCAAGAAACGTGAAGCGGACAGGCGGCAGACGCCCTCTTCTTGGACACCCAGCGGGCTTGCTTCACTTGCTGGAAGCAGACATCGACCTAGCGAACGTATAGGGTTACCCGGCTTCGTTGGCGCGCAGCACCATGCTTCAAAACACAATGCCCTCAAGTTCACGGTAATGGGCCGCTTGAGGCCGCCTTATGAGTAAGGATTGTGACTGGTAACTTACCGTCGTTAACGACGTCGTTATTGACGTCGTTT
>NZ_QUWV01000236.1 GCF_003403295.1 Komagataeibacter melaceti
GCGCGGCGCGACTGGATGGCGGCAAGATAGGTGTCGAATTCACCCTGCGCCACCTTGTCCATGAGCGAGAGGCCATCGAACGCATCGCGGGCGTAGGCAACCCGCCCGCCATCACCATAGGCCGCGGTGCAGTCTTCCTCCACATAGTTGCGTGTCAGCGCCGCACCGCCCAGCATGACGGGCACGTCAACGCCCTGGCGGTGCATTTCCTCCAGGTTTTCGCGCATGATGACGGTGGACTTGACCAGCAGGCCGGACATGCCGATCGCATCGGCCTTGTGCTCCCGCGCCGCCGCGATCATGTCCGCCACCGGCACCTTGATGCCAAGGTTGATGACGCGGTAGCCGTTATTGGTCAGGATGATATCGACAAGGTTCTTGCCGATGTCATGCACGTCCCCCTTCACGGTAGCCAGCACCATGGTGCCGCGCGTCTGCCCCTCGGTCCGTTCCATGTGCGGCTCGAGCCATGCCACGGCGGTCTTCATCGTCTCGGCGGACTGGAGCACGAAGGG
>NZ_QUWV01000025.1 GCF_003403295.1 Komagataeibacter melaceti
TCTATCGAACTCTCAGCAGAACAGCCTCAACGTTCTTGTTGGGTTCACTCTAAGCGTACGTAAAGTACACTTTCGTGTCGTGACCCCTTCTGGTCACCATTGTCCTGTTCATAGCCATGGGCTGGAAGCGTAACGCGGCCATATGGGGCATTGGCATACTTCTTACCTTCACCTGCATCGTGCTGAGCAAAATGCTGGGGCTGCTCTGGGCCCAGTTCTATGGCTATGAAGGCCATCCCTTCAGCGCCAGTGGCCATGTCGCCTCGAGTGCCGCCGTTTACGGCAGCCTGATCAACATGATCATTTCTCCCCGCTTCCATTCATGGCTGATAGCAATGCTGCCGCCTGCCCTGATTGCGGGACTGATCGGCTATACACGTATCATCTTGCATGCCCATACGCCTGAGGAAGTTGTGGCCGGGGCATGTATCGGCACGACGGCGGCTACATTAATTACCCGCGCCCTACCACCTGTTCCGAGCTATATGGTTCACTGGTTCGCCTTTGCGCTTGTACCTGTCATTCTGTTCTTCCATGGATATGTTATGGAAGCTGAACCGGTCCTGAAGCAGACATTTTATACATCATATTACTTTTTCAACCAGAACATTGGCTGGTAAATAAATGTTTTTCAAAAATTTAATATATTATATACAATAACGCAATGTATATGATGCAATTATATTTTAAGGTACGGATTAATTAATATTTCTGCTGCAAGCTACTGATTGTAACTTTCCTGCAAAGGCGAAAGTCAAAAGACCGTTCATGAGAAAATATTCCGCTGATCGCCCTTGTTCGCCCGAAATTTTTGGCCTGCATTTTTCGCCTCTTTCAGAAAGTGAAGTGGCTACGCACATAGGCACGACCTTTCGTTCGGAACAGGAAGGTGTGGGCCTGGTTATTACCCCCAATATCCAGCATATCAGCCTGATGCAGCATAACCAGATGTTCGCGCAGGCCTGCCGGCATGCCGCCATTCTGACGTGTGACGGCTTTCCTCTGGTCTATTATGCCCGGTTACGCGGTCAACAGATTGCCGGGCGGGTTACAGGACGGGGCATCGTGACTGACCTTCTGGCCCGCCCCGATCTTCTGGCGCGACATCGTATTTTCATGGTGCTTGATAGCGAAAGAACCGTTGCGGCCGCCCAGAAATGGGCCGCCAAGCATGGTCTGCAGGACAGAATAACCTACGCCGTGCCCCCCCATGGGTTTGAAAATGACCCTGCATATGCGTCCCGTCTGGCCACCAGCATCCGTCATCACCAAATCACACTCCTTTTCATGGGGGTTGGTGCGCCCCGAAGCGAGATCTTCGTCGATCAGCACAGAAACGTTTTGCCACCCTGCTGGGCCCTGTGTATTGGCCAGGCGCTTCTGGTTGCACTGGGCCTGACGCCGCAGCCGCCACATCTCGTACAGAAACTTAATATTGAATGGCTGTGGCGCATTGCCCTTGAACCCAGGCGACTTCTGACCAGATATGTTTCTTCGGCATGCGGTTTCATGTCCGCAGTTTTCAGGGATATGAAACAACGTGGCTGAAATGTTTTCTCCCCATCAGCAGGAACCTTCGTCCAAAGGGGCAGCTATCCCCTCATGGCAAAAAATGGATGTAAAGTCCCCCATTACACCAGAAATCCTGCCATTTCCTGCCCCCTCCCATGAAAGGAAAGTATTCCTGAAAGACCTGTTCAGGACAGGCCTGCCCTACATGCGCCAGCGCGTCCTCGTGTTGGGTGGGGGAGAGAATGGAGAGAAAATTGTCACAAGACTGCTGGAAGAGCCTGATCATTGTGAAGTTATCGGCATATTTGATGACCGCACGAAGCGCCTAAGGGATTTTCGGCACAGTGTTCCCATTCTTGGGAATATTGATGACATGGTTGCGTTCTGTCGCAAGGATCTGCCTGATATCATTATTATTTCCATGGTTGATATCAGGCGTGAAAGGCTGCGTGCCATCCTGCGCAAGATTATCGTGCTGCCTGTTAATATCTATCTGGCCCGGGACAGTGATGAGGCAGGACAATCGGACAGCATGGATCAGGCTGATCCGGACATCGTCCTGTTCCCGATCAGCAAGGTTCCGCTGGAAGGATACCAGCTTGCAATAAAATGGCTTGAAGATAAAATACTGGCGTTCATTTTTATAATTATGCTGTCTCCGATAATGTTGGCTATAGCATTACTTATAAAAATTGACAGCACAGGATCGGTATTGTTCATACAGAACCGTTATGGCTTCAATAACAAGGTCATAAAGGTATTCAAGTTTCGTACCATGTATATTGCACAGTCGGACCCTACGGGCGCGCAGAGAACTGTGCGGAACGATCCCCGTGTTACCAGAGTAGGGAAATACCTGCGTAACTTCAGTCTGGATGAACTGCCGCAGTTTTTTAACGTGTTATTCGGCAGCATGTCGATTGTTGGTCCCCGCGCCCATGCCACAGCCATGCAGGTCAATAACGAACCCTATGAAGAGGTCATAGACTGCTACTCAGCCCGGCACATGGTCAAACCCGGCATCACCGGCCTGGCGCAGGTTATGGGTTATAGGGGAGAAGTAAAAAACAGATACATGGCGCAAAAGCGTCTGGATTACGACCTATACTATATAAAGAACTGGTCGTTATGGCTGGATATGAAGATCATATTCAAAAGCATACATATAATTCTCTTCAAAAGAGATAACGCATTCTGAACTGATACCTTCAGAACTGAGGCTGAACCATAACAATGCCATGCGGCAAAGCGGATATCTACTGCCTTCAAACATCAGCCTGTTATCAATCACACATTGATTCCTGCCACTGTGTGAAATGGTGAGGGGATACGCTTAACGCAGGCAGGCTGGAATATTCCTGAGCACGACCGGCAGTCGGCATGAAAGCTTTCCGAACAGGGTTGATAATGTAAGCTCGTAAGCCTTACGCGCCTGATCATCATGATGGGTAAGGAGCATCCCGGATGCCCTCACCAAAACACACATTCTTGGCTATCCGACACAGGCCATACATATGAATGAAAGGGATGATGATGACCTTTGTCCCCGCTACAGCAGGGTCCATAAAAAGGGAGATGTTGCCTATCTGTTTAAAGAAAAATCACTGATTCATGTAATATGTCTGGATCAGGATTTATTATTCCTATGACCAATCATATAAAAACTACATTTTTATGAAAAATTCAGATATTATATATTCTTATAAAGCATAGATAGAATATATGAATTACCCCTTTCTCACCAAATCACACACCATTAGAACAGATCAACTTCCCCAGCCTGATGCGTTCTATCCACTTGTTCTTCACCACCAAGCGCCTGTACCACTTCCCCCAGTTTGACCCCATCATACAGGGTGGCCACATTTACCGTGTCTGACATGGTGGCAGCAGGGCAGGCTATCAGGTTTTTCAGAACCGTCGCCAGGGCCTCCACGGTCTGCGTTGCGGAATCAAGCTTCTGGATATTATGCATTTCGCCTTCATCCAGCATATGACTTTGCACGCATTTCTCTATGGCCTGCTGAGTACCAAGCAGTTCTTCATAAACACTGTCCATAATATGCGTAACCCGCACAAGGGCCTCATTGACCGTAGTAGTCTGGCCTGCTTCAGGCAGGTTTATGGAATGCATTTCCATTATGATCTCTCAGCTTCAATATTCAGGTAATTTTAATGCTTGTTCGGTCAGAACGGTTCGGGCCGTATACCGGATACCATCGCCCATTTGCGCTGGGTATGGAGCTTCTCCCGGCTTTCCGCAACTTCCTGGTAACCGATGCCCTGGGCATCATGTACAAGGTTTTGCTGCACCCTGCCGGTAGTCGGCCAGAACCTTACCCGTCGGGCCTGATTGCCCCCCAGACTCTGTGAAATGCAGGGGATTTCCTTATCCGCCAGATACTGCATGACAAAATGGATGTTCTCCTGCCCGATACGGCCAAGAGAGGGCACAACCGTTGCCCCACCAAATGCCTTGCATACCAGACGGCTGCGCTTGCCGCCTGCCTTGAGTATGCCGCTGACCAGCATACCCATTGAATTGACGCCAAAGCGCATGGCCATGGCATCGTGGCTTTCACCACCTTCTGGCAGCAGAAAGTGGTTCATGCCACCGACCCCCGCAACCGGATCGAACATGCAGACCGAAATGCAGGACCCCAGAAGGGTGCCCAGGACAACCGCAGGGTCGTTGGAGATGGCAACCTCCCCCTGCACAATCATCGCGACTGCGGGGATGTGCGTCACGTTATGGGTCCGAATACCTTTTCCAGAGCTTCGCGCAGTTTTGCTACGGTATAGGGCTTGGCAAGAAAGTTGTTCACGCCCGCCTTGACAGCTTCCTGCACGAGATCCCGGCTTGCTTCACTGGTCAGGATAATGAAAGCGGTCTTCTGGGTTTTCGGATTACCCCTGACGGCACGCAGCAGCGCAAGACCGTCCATGACAGGCATGTTGAAATCCGAAATCACCAGATGGGTCGGGTTCTGTTCAAGATATTCGAACGCTTCCTTCCCATCCTTCCTCTGCGCAATATTTACAAACCCGATCTGCGCAAGACTATTGGCCAGGATCTGGCGTATAGAGGACTGATCGTCAACAACAAGTGCCTTGATCTGTGAAGCGGCTGGCATTGTCTCCCCCTTCTTTCTTTTTTCAATTCCGGTCAGTTGACCCGGAGTCAAGCATTAATTGTGATTTTGGCTAATATGACACATCAGCGCGCCTGGATAGCCATGGCGGCCGCACTGATCTGATTAAGAGGCACCACCTGACAGACCGCTCCGATTTCGGCTGCGACCCGCGGCATTCCGTAAACAACCGCCGATGCCTTGTCCTGTCCGATTGTCGGCGCCCCGGCCTGACGCATGGCAAGAAGTCCCTCGGCGCCATCCCGGCCCATGCCGGTCAGGATAATGCCCAGTGCATTCCTGCCAACCTGCTGGGCAACAGATTCAAACAGCACGTCAACAGACGGACAATGCCCGCTGACCGGGGCGGCACTTACCAGTCTGGTTACATATTTGCCGTCCCGACGCTCCACCTTGGTGTGCCTGTCCCCACCCGGTGCGATGCGGACATGACCTGGCAGCAGGACCTCGCCGTCCTTTGCCTCGGCAATGGAGAGGGCCGGTATTTTCATATCAAGCCGCCGTGCAAAGCTGGCCGTGAAAAGAGCCGGCATATGCTGGCAGACCACCATGGGCGGGCTCTGCTGCGGAAATCCCGAAAGGACTTCCTCCAGAGCTTCCACGCCACCAGTCGAGGCGCCGATTGCGACCAGTTCCACCCTGCTCGCCCACGTTTTCTGCAGCAGCGGGGACGATACCCCACCTGCCGGTGGCGCCACCGGCGCAACTGGCCGGGTCCGGGAGGTGGGCCGCGAGTGGGCTGCCTGAATGACAAGCCTTTTCAGGCCTGCAAAAGCATCGGTCCCGACGACATTGGCAGGCTTGGGAAAACAGTCAAACGCACCCATCTGCAAGGCCGTAATGGCCGTGTCCGCACCCCGTACCGTCAGGCTGGAAACCATGACAACCGGAATGGGCCGCAGGCGCATGATCTTTTCGAGAAACTGCAGCCCGTTCATCCCCGGCATTTCGACATCAAGCGTGATGACATCCGGCTGGTCCTTGATGATCAGGTCACGGGCCTCGATCGGGTTCGCCGCTTCACCACAGACGATAATCTCGGGCTGATCCTCAAAAGACCGTCGGATAAGCGCCCGCATCGTCCGCGAATCATCGACGATAAGAACCTTTACAGGTTTCTCCATGGCTCAGTGATCCTTCCTGTAAATGGTCGGGGCTATCTGCTCCAGGCCGCACTCGTTTTTGGTTGCCACCCTTTCAGAATGACCGACATAGAGAAACCCTCCCGGTTCCAGCTTGTCGGCCAGACGCCGCCAGAGATGTTCCCGTGTGGCCTCATCAAAATAGATGACGACATTGCGGCAGAAGATGGCGGAAAACATTCCCTTCATCGGCCATGTCGCATTCAGGTTGAGAACACGGAAAGCCGGCAAGCGGCAGATGCTCCCGCCAAAGCGGAGAATTCCCTGACCATAGGGCTCCATGAACTGGGACTTCTTGTTAGGCGGGATGGCTTCGGTTTCTTCTTCCGGATAAATGCCGGTCGCGGCCTGAGCTACAACCTGGGAGTTTATGTCCGTTGCCAGTACACGCACATCATGGGACGCCGCATCGGGAAATGCCGTCATGATGGACATGGCGATGCTCCATGGCTCCTGCCCGGTTGAGCAGGCTGCAGACCATATCCGTCCGCGCCCACCCGCCCGGACCCTTGCCGCCATGGCCGGGATCACCACCTCTTCCAGATGGACGAAGTGGTTCTTTTCACGAAAGAAATTCGTGACATTGGTTGTCAGCGCACAGATGAGGTTTTCCATCTCGGCCCGGCCATCAGGGGCCTGAACAGAATCCAGATAGGCCCTGAACGACGTATGGCCGGTTTCACGCACCCTGCGGGAAACACGCGAATAGACGAGCGTACTTTTTGATTCAGGGAAATGTATCCCGGCCTCTTCCTGCGCGATGCGACGTACCCTCTGGAAGTCAGCCTCTGTAAAGTCAGGCTCGTTGGCCAACTGTGTACCCCTCATGCAGATGCCATTCCCTCAACCAGCTGGGAAACGACAGTTTCAAGGCGAAGGACGCCAATCATCCGGTTGCCGATCGTAACCAGCCCGCTAAGGCTGCTTCCCTCCTCGGGCACGGACTGGATGGTATCTATATTGACATCGGCCATATCGATGACGCGGTCGACCAGAAGGCCGTATACAATGCCGTTTTTTGACTCAACGATCACGACGACACGGCGCGGATTGTTCGCCTGCGGCTGGATGTTGAGATAGACCGCCAGATCAATCACCGTAAGGATGATGCCGCGCAGATTGATGGCCCCACACACGTAATGGGGTGCAAAGGGCAGAGCAGTCGTTTTCTCAAATCCCCGGATTTCCCGTACGCTGAGGATCGGTATGCAGTATTCCTGCTCCCCCACGGTAAATACGATCATTTTCACAATCTGGGCGTCTGTGGCCTCTGCTGCTTCAGTCACGTCCGGTTCCCTACTTCAATCCTGATCGTCATAATGTGGTTCGATTACGCTGCCAGACCGCTACGGGTATTCTGCGACCTGGTATCAATATTCCGGATGGCGGAAGCAATCAGCGCCGGAACGTCCAAAATCAGGGAAACACTGCCATCACCAAGGATGGTCGCGGCCGATACGCCGGGTATCTGCCGGTAATTTTTCTCAATGCTCTTGATGACCACCTGCGCCTGATCGCAGATCTTGTCCACGACCAGCGCAACCCGTGCCCCGGATTCATTTTCCACAATCAGGATCACCGCATCTGCCGATGGCTTGTCAGATGTGGACAGCCCCAGTTTGAAGCCAAGCGGTATCAACGGCATGCAGTTGCCACGGATCGAGACCATGCGGCTACCATCGGGCAGGGAGTAAATATCCGCAGGGTTGATCATCATGGTTTCGACCACGGACGAAATCGGAATGACCATGGTGGACTCACCAGCGACGATCAGCATGCCATCAAGCACGGCCAGCGTGAGCGGGAGGCTGAGGCAGAATGTGGTGCCTTCCCCTTCCACACTGTGGATCGTGACCCGGCCGCCCAGACCAAGAATGGCCTGCTTGACGACATCCATGCCCACGCCGCGCCCCGAAAGATCGGAAACCGTGGCGGCTGTCGAGAAACCGGGAGCAAAGATGAGATTATTGATCTCGTCATCGGTCAGCACCGCATCCGGCGCCACGATGCCACGCTTGACCGCAATCGCCAGCACACGTTCACGATTGATCCCGCCCCCATCATCCTTGATCGTAATCAGGATACGGCCCGAGCGATGGCCCGCGGAAAGCAGGATATGACCTTCCGCCGGCTTGCCCGCGGCAAGGCGGTCCTCGGCACTTTCAATCCCATGGTCAACTGCATTGCGCAGCATATGGGTCAGCGGGTCCGTCAGCTTTTCCACCAGCGTCCGGTCAACTTCGGTATCTTCGCCTTCCAGCGTCAGGACAATATCCTTGTGCGTCATGCTGCTGGCTTCACGCACGACACGCTGCATGCGCTGGAACACGCTGCGCACCGGCTGGGCCCGGACCGCCATGACGGCATCCTGGATATCGCGTGTCAGCGCCTTCATGCTGGTGATGCTTTCGGCCATCTCCCGCTGCGCCGTACTGTCATTCCGACGGCACAGGGACTCAATCGCCGCCTGGGCGATGACCAGTTCCCCAACAAGATCCATGAGGTCATCAATCCGATGAAGATCCACACGGATTGATGCCTGTTCGGGCCGACGGACACTCCGCGCATTGCCATTGTTGGCAGGTGCTGCCGTCGGGACAGGTGCCGGGGGAGACGCCACCACTGCGGGCGGGGCCGCTATCTCAACCTGAGGGACGGGTGCCGGAGATCCATCCTCAGGTGTTTTTTTTAGCTCCGCGCCGTCCTCACCAGCTGTAACGGCTTCATCGTCCTGCGGCTGCGGATCATTGCCCCGGGACAGCGTGAATTCACAGACATCGCTTACCCAGTCGAATACCGCATTGGCGCTCTCATCCGACACTTCCGCCGGAAGGACGACACGCCAGGACAGATAGGGTCTGTCCGGAACCAGTTCATCAAACGGGGGTAGATCCGACGTATCACAGGTGACGGCAATTTCCCCGTCCGGAACGGCTTTTGCCGCATCGGCAAGGCCGATCAGGATGTTCCTGGCGTCATCCCCACGTTCATACATGGCCGCCTGCGGCCGGAACGTGACAACCAGCGGTTCAGCCGCCGGAGCGGCAAAAGCATCATCAAACCCGAAGTCAACCGGAACCGGCTCGAAGCTGACAGGGACCGGAACAAAATCCTGCGGTGCTGCGTCTTCCGTTGCCGCACCAGTTTCTTCCTTGTCCTTGCCGATAACGGCCTCAAGCTCGCTCCGGCTTTCCGCGATGCGCCCTGCATCAACGGACGGGCCACCACGTGCCTCGGCCACCAGATCGCTGAGAACATCCATGGCCTTGAGAAAGATCTTGATGATGTCATGCGTTGGGACAATGCGCCCCGAGCGCAGGCCATCAAGCGAGCTTTCGAACACATGCGCAAAGCGCACGAGATTTTCTAGGCCGAACGAAGCCGCGCCGCCCTTGATCGAATGCACGGCGCGAAAGACGGCATTGATGGTCTCGTGCCCGGAATCTCCATCAGACAGAGCCGACAGGCCGCGTTCAAGTTCCAGGAGCTGTTCTTCACACTCCTGGAAGAAGACCTGAAGGATATCGTCCATGTCACCACTCATTCTGGTGCCCTCCCTTTCAGGCAGTAACCCGGCGGATGGCCGCCACAAGACTGTCGGTGCTAAACGGCTTGATGATCCACCCCGTGGCGCCGGCCGCTCGGGCGCGGGCCTTTTTCTCCGGGTCGCTCTCCGTCGTGAGAACGATGATGGGGATGTGCCTGAACTGGTCCAGTTTGCGGACGGCTTCGATCAGCCCGAAACCGTCCATACGCGGCATGTTGATGTCGGTAATGATGGCATCGGGCGGCGGATTTGCCGCCTGCAGGACTTCCAGACCGTTTACACCGTCCTCTCCCTGAATGACGTCGTATCCCGCACCTTCCAGGGCCTTGCGCAACATGCCCAGCATGGTCCGGGAGTCATCAACAGTAAGGACCCGTATGGTCCGCTTTCCCACCATATTTATTGCTCCTCGGGAGACATGACTGGTTCCGACAGAAGTTTACTCACCCCGAAGATAGCATAAGCTTCCTTCACCTGGTCTGACGGCGCGACAAGGGTGCATCCACTTGCCACCAGAAGCTGGAGGCAGAGACCCCCGACATAGGTGACCCCTGATGCGTCAAGGGACGGTGTATCCGTCCCGGCGTTTTCCCGCGCCTGCTCGATCAGTTCCTTGAGGGCAAACGCGGCGGACGTATCCAGGCGCTCGGGCAATGCCGTGGAGGCCGGGGCGTCAGCGACTGATGGGTCCGCGCCCTGTTGGGGATCGGACATATCAGAACTCCTCCCAGCCCTTGTCGGACGATGTTGTCGGTAGATGATTGGCCAGCATGGCGACCGTCGCGCGCGCCGTCTTGCCTACACGCGGCGGCGGTGTGAATGAGGGAGCACTCTCGGGCGCACTGATGACAGGCGCCCTTTCCCGCCGGTTGCCGATTTTGAACCGGCTGAGCGTTTGCGCGAGCGTCCGGGTCTCGGCAGTCAGGTTGTGGCTGGCGGCCGTTGTTTCCTCGACCATGGCCGCATTCTGCTGCGTTACCTGGTCCATATCCCCAATGGCTGTCGTGACTTCGGACAGGCGCTGCGCCTGTTCCTGGGTCGAGACGGAAATTTCTTCCACCCGGGTCGCGCTGTTCTTCGTGCTGCCGGCAAAGTCGTTCAGGTAGTGACCTGTCTTCTGCACCAGATCGACGCCATTGGTCACCTGATCGGCCGAAAGGGAAATGAGACGCTTGATCTCACTGGCCGACTTGGCTGACTGTTCGGCCAGCGAACGGACTTCCTGAGCCACGACCGCGAAGCCACGACCCGCGTCTCCCGCCCGGGCGGCTTCAACACCCGCGTTCAGGGCCAGAACATTGGTCTGGAATGCAATGCCATCGATAACCGAGATGATTTCGCCAATGGCATCGGATGACTTCTTGATCGCATCCATCGCCTGCGTGGTCTGGACCATGACATCGGTCGCCGCCGTCACCTTTTCCAGTGCCTGCTTCGTTTCCTTGCTGGCTTCGGAACATGCTACGGCGGTGCGCTGCACGCCCTCGGTAATGGTGCGGACCGAGGCCGCTGCCTGACCAAGGTTCGATGCCTGCTTTTCGGTGCGCTTCGCCAGATCGTCCGATGCGGTGGAAATCTCGGTAGCGCCGGTGGCGATCAGGTCGGAATTGTTGGCTACGGCCTGCAGGGCTTCGTTCAGGCGCAGGGCTGAATGGTTGAACGCATCACGCAGCGGAGCAAACTCACCATCGAATATGGTGTCGGTAATACGTATGCGCAGGTCGCCCCTGGCCATCTCGGCCAGCGCCGCGCCAAGAACGTCAATGACCTCATGCGTCTGCTTGTCGCGGTCCTGGCTGCGCTTGAGGGCGTCCTTGATCTCTTCGCCCATCGCTTCCTGACTGGCCTTGGCCTCGGCCTGCTCCTGCAGGCCACGGGAAAACGAAATCATTATACGGGATAGACGACCGGTGCAGTCCTGATTATGAAGGAATGGCATGTTACTGTCGCCACGGATCTCTCCCCGCCCCAGCTGCTCGCCAATATTGGTGAGCGTTTCGATGGGCTTCGTCACGAAAGCGGTCAGCCCTGACCAGAGGGAAAAGACGATGATCTGTCCAATCCCAAGCGCGCACATATTCATAAGGAACATGTGGCTGATCGGTTCATGGATAAAGTACCCAACAGCCTCAATGATGATCTGAAGGATGAGATATGCCTCCAGACACAGCATTGCTACCCTGATCTTGACGCGGAGCGGGGCGTCCTTGTTCAGCCACTTCAACATGCCGATGCAACTTCCCTTCATGTTTCACGAGAGGTCGCGCATGGAACCATCCGCGCAGCGACACCCGCTTTTGGGCGGCACACCTGGCACTGGTGGCCTTTCCGCCCCCCGGTGACACAAGAAGCGGAACGCACGGCACACATTCCGGAAAAAAGGAATGTCTCCACGCGCCCTGTCTAGTTGGAAACCGGGTAGTTATCTCTATGTCCGAACGGATAGCTATACGTCAATACCTGCCCATGACTGCATTGATCGAATTGGATGAAATCGTTCGGAAAGTCATGGATGCATCAGGACTGGAAATAGACACGAAGTTCGACAAAATCGTTAACGAGATATTTCATTTATCATTTTATAATATGCATGACTTGCAAATCCGGCGCGCACCCTGGGTCTCGTCAGGGTGCGCTTCCAATACATGGGAACCATGCGACATGACGGGCAGACCATTTCCGTTATCTGCCTTCACGACCAGAACCCGCGTATGATGGAAACCATCAGCTATGCAGGGACTGGACGGACAATAGATATAGGTACGTTGCACAACTGGAAAAAATTCCGGGCTTCTGCAACTTGGCAGCCATACCTATACCTCATTCCCCACATATAGAAAAATCTGATAGCGTATGATTAAATGATAAATTATCAGTGGTTTATTTTTCTGAAAGGAAAATTTCCTTAACGTTCATGGCTCCGTGACATAGAATTCACACTTTCTTCCTGACATAAGATCATGCCTTCAGCCTGGGACTTCACGAAACAATGCCTGAGATTACCATACCTAAAATGAATCGCCTCGCTAAGAATATCCTGCATTCCGTGAAAAAGAAGGCAGATGCAGGCATTACGCCCTCATCCCACAAGATCGCGAACACATTCAGAATTCTGGCAGATGAAGCCCGGGATAGCGGCAAATACCTTGCCGCCGCAGAACTTTACCGTCAGGTCCTGGAACTGCGGCCGCCGACGGTCGATCTCCTGCTGATCTGTGGTCACATGTACAAGGAAGGACGGGATTTCCCGACCGCCGAGAAGTATTATAAACGCGCCCTGGAAATTTCGCCGCATAATAAAGAAATTCTGATGCAGCTCGGTCATTTTTATAAAACGACCGGCAATTATAAAGAAGCCGAGAAATATTATCAGGATACCATCGTTGCCGACCCTGACTGGGCCCATGCACGTGAAGAACTTGATAATATGCGGCGTTCCGATGAATACCGGCGCTTTTATAAGGGCGGCAGAACGCACGATGGCAGGGTCAGCCAGATTCTGGTCCGCAAGACACGCGATGAACTTTATCACGACCACACCAATGCTTTTGTCATTACCCGCGGTGGCAATCACCAGATAACACGCTGGGGCAGCGGACAGACGCTTCGGGGTATTGACTCACTGCGGGGATATCTCGTTACCGATCAGACCTATACGACCTTGGAAATTTCGCTTGATGGTCGCCTGATCTTTGCCGGTGACCTGCAGCTCGCCCCCCTGCGGCGGGAAAAAAGCAATCCCAACATGCGAAAGTACGTCTATAATGCATGGGTGGACGTCTCCGACATTCCGTGTGGCGCATATGATATGCTGCTCGTCGCCAAGGGGCCTTATGCCGAGCCGCGGCAGGGTGAGAACTGGCGTCGCGAACGGGTTATCGTTGCGGAACCCCTCCCTGAAGATGTCGTAGAGAAAAGCGCCGCCTACGTGCCCGCAAAGGCGGTCCATGCCCTGCTGGAAAAACCGGACGTCATTGAAACAGACAGCGTTAATGATGCGCCCCGGCCTGAATATGTTGCTATTGGCATGGCCTTTGATGCTGCGACGGTCGCTCGCGTCAGGGCTGAATCCCTGAAGCTCATCGATGCAATCAACGCCATGCCCAGCGTGGTGTTCAAGGCCGACAAAAGTACATTCCCCGGACCCATCAGGAATGTAGCTGTGCTGCGCACCGATCAGCTGGGGGATCTGGCATCTTCCGTGCCAGCACTCCAGCGGCTTCGCGAGATCCTGCCTGACGCCAACCTTGTCGGCCTCGTGACCTCGGCCAATAAGGATCTGGCTAAAACGCTCAATATTTTCAACGAGCTGGTTGTTATCGAATTCCCCGATGACCCGGTCCAGCAGGACCGGGTCATGAGCAAGGCCAAACAGGCCGAGCTTATCAACCGGCTGAAACCCTATAATTTCGATGTCGCGATTGATTTCGCGATTTCTGGCCTGAGCCGCAAGCTGCTGCCCCTGACGGGGGCACCGACCACGCTCGGGTTCGATACCGGCGGGAATACGACACTCGATCTCTCCGCCGCCGCACATGACCCCAAGGCGGGTTATCACATCATGCGGCATTCCTCGCAGGTCCAGCTTCTCTCCGAAGCGCTTGGGTTCTGGCTCAATGGGCCGGCTACGGTCGTAAAACGCAATGACATTTCACGCGCCAACCTTGTTCCTTACGGGATTGGCGAGGATGAAGACTATGTCGTGCTTCATAGTGGATCACGACTGGCCATGATCCGCTGGCCCGAATATCCGGCGCTCTGCCAGAAAATGCTCGAAGCCGGGAAAAAGGTCGTTTATTTCGCCGATGACGACAAGGACCGGGAAAAGCTTCCAAAAGATAAAATCGAAGATGGAAGCATCATCTATATGGCGCGGAAAATGCCTTTCCAGGATTTTGACGCCATCCTTTCCTACAGTTCGCTCTTTATCGGCAACGATTCAGGCCCCAAGCATCTTGCCAGCCTTCGGGGCGCCAAGGTGCTGAGCATCCATCCCGGCCGGTCGGACTGGCGTGAATGGGGACAGGAACTGACCGGCGCCATCATAACCCGCCGGCTCCCCTGCACGGGCTGTTCCCTGCATGCGGACCCGGAAGAATGTGCTCATGACATAGCATGCGTTAGGAAGATCACGGTTGAAGAGGTCTTTCAGGAGGCGACCGCGCTTTTGCAGGAAAAATAAGGCCCCTATCCGCTCGTAAATTTCTCTGCAAAAGACAAAAATGGATATCAACATGAACCCCATAAAGCTGCTTGGCCGCTCGAAGATCACTGAAGCAGTGCCTACCGTGCGTAAATCCATGGAAGCCGAACTGATATCCCGTGCCATTCAGGCACGGGAGGCCGATCATTACGTGGTCAGCGCCATGCTGTTCGAACGTGCCGCCGACTTTGGCGATCATCTGGTCGAGCGCCTGAGCGAAAGCGCCAGGATGTATATCAAGGCCAAGGATCTGGCCAAGGCCGAGGCCCTCTACCTTCGTATCCTGAAGGCAGATCCCAATAATGTGGATGCCTGCTTTGATCTGGCAAACCTCTATCAGAGCCAGAAGAAATACGATGAGGCAGAATTTTTCTATGAACGGGCCCTGTCCCTACGTTCCGACTGGGCGGCTCCCCAGGAAGGGCTTGCGCATATTGGCAAGATCCGCGCGGAACTGGAACAGCGTGAGCGCCAGATACGCAGTGAATCCATACAGAACTTTGTTCTCGCTGAAGAAAAGAAAGACATCCGGAATTTTGATCAGCGCATAGATTCCAGCCTGTTCAAGAAAGGATGGGACGAGCTTCATCAGGACCATCACCCTGCATTCGTTTTCACCCGGCGGGGTAACTTCCAGAAAACCGAATGGGGCAGTGGCCAGACCCTGCGGGGGATTGAAGCACTGAGGGGCTTTCTGGTCTCCGACGTGCCATTGACTGATATTTATATCTATATGGATGGGAAACTCATCTACTCGGGCAAGCTGAAAGAAGCCCCGCAGAAGTTTGAGCGTTCAAATCCCAATATCAGGAAGTGGGCCTACAACGCATGGATTGATTTCACACGTGTCCCGCGCGGGTGGCATCACTTCATCTTCTGCGCATTTGGCGTGAATGACGAGGCAGTCGAGGGACGTAACTGGATGCGCGATCACCTGATCGTGGCCGATCCGCTGCCTGAAGGGTTCTTCACTGATAGTGACGCCATTATTGCCCCCTTCGAGCCCGATCCTTCGCGCTCCCTGGTGGAGCAGATCAACGCACGGCCGAGCATTGTCCACAAGGCTTCAAACGCCTCCTTCCCCGGACCGATCAGGACTGTCGCCGTACTGCGCAGCGATCAGCTTGGCGACACCGTGGTTTCCACTGCGGCGTTTCTGCGCCTGAGGCAGCTTCTGCCCGATGCAAAGATCGTCGGCATCATGAGCCCTGCCTGTATTGATCTTGCCCGTTCCTACGGCATATTTGACGAGATCATCGAACTTGACTTCCCTGAGGAAGCGGCACAGCGCCAACGTGTCATGGACATCAATGATCAGGAAGACCTGATCAGAAAACTGAAGGCATACAATTTCGACCTGACGATCGACTTCGTGCTTTCCGGACCGTCCAGAAGCCTCGTTGCCCTTACCGGCGCACCTGTCACCATGGGGTACGGCTTCGAGGACGCCAAGACGTTTGAACTCGACATCATCACCCATGACCCTATTTCCAACCTTGATTTTACGCATCACTCCGTAAGAATGATGCTTATTGTCAGAAGCTTGGAACTCTGGCTGAAAAGCGATGCGCGTGTTGTGCGCCGCGATGACCTTCCGCGTTCGCTACTGACGAATTATGGTCTTGGCGAAAACGAGCCCTATGTTCTCATCCACTCCGGATCACGGATAAAATTCTCCCAGTGGCCCCATTATGGCCAGCTGGCAAAGCGGATCGTTGCCGAACTGGGTATCCGGGTCGTCTTCATTGCCGATGATGAGACACAGAAAAATCACTTCTCGAAAGAAGAACTTAACGGCAAGATTATCTTTCTGGCCAAAAAGCTGCCTTTCGACCACTTTGATGCCCTGATTTCCTATGCATCTGTGTTTGTGGGGAATGATTCCGGCCCCAAGCATCTTGCCGGATTGCGTGGTACGCAGGTGGTCAGCCTTCATTCATCGCGCATAAGCTGGATTGAATGGGGTCAGGAACAGACAGGTGTTATTATCAGCCGACAGGTGCCATGCGCCGGTTGCGCCCTACATCATGAGCCGGATGAGTGTGCGCAGGATATTGCATGCGTCAGGCACATCAAGGTTGAAGAGGTCTTCGCCGAGGTTAAAAAGCTGCTTTAGACCCGTTTATCCTCACGGCACTGAAAACCTACTTTAACCGTCAATAATTTACTTATGGAATGGTCAACATGATACTTGTTACAGGTGGAGCCGGTTTTATCGGCTCCTATCTCCAGGCTGAACTTCATGCGCGCGGCGAGGAAACTGTCGTTGTTGACTGGCTTGGTCATGAAGAAAAATGGCGCAACCTGCAGCTTCATGCCCCGTCCCGCGTCATCGCGCCAGAAGACCTGGATGCATTTCTGGCCTCGAAGCCGGACATCAAGGCCGTTTTCCATATGGGCGCCATAAGTGAAACAACGGCCACCGATGGTGATCTGGTCTGGCATACAAATGTTACGCTATCCCAGAAACTCTGGTCATGGTGTGCCGAACAGGACATCAGCTTTATCTATGCCTCGTCTGCTGCAACTTACGGTGCGGCTTCCACGAGGGAAGAATTTTCTGATGATCCCTCAAACCTTGAAAAACTGCGTCCGCTTAATCTGTACGGCTGGTCCAAGCATGTCTTTGACCTGTGGGTAGCACAGCAGCTCCGTGACGGGAAAAAGACCCCCAAACAGTGGGCAGGTCTTAAATTTTTCAACGTCTATGGCCCGAATGAATATCATAAGGGCAAGATGATCTCCGTCATTAAAGTAAAATATGACGATATTTCAAAAGGTCATCTGGCAAAACTCTTCAAATCTGACTCGGATTCCGTTGCGGATGGTCAGCAGGCCCGCGATTTTATCTGGGTGGGTGATGTCGTTGATGTCATGCTGTGGCTCTACGAAAATCCACACGTCAATGGCCTGTTCAATTGCGGCACAGGGGTCGCCAGGACCTACCTCGATCTGGCATATGCCATCTGTGATTCCCTTGGTACGCCCCGAGAGGTTGAGTTTGTAGACATGCCCGCCCAGCTTAGGGGAAAGTACCAAAATTTCACCTGTGCCAACATGAGCAAGATTCGTGGCTTGGGTTACAAGAAGGAATTCACAACTCTGGAGGATGGCATAAACATTTATGTCAAGAAGTTCCTTCAGGGAAGCATGTACTATTAATATAGTTTGAATTTTTATAAATTCACACAGCTCAACATAGGCGCAATAGAGTCGAATTATAAATAATAAACCTATTGTGCCTATTTAATTTTCCCAATGAATTTAATTATGTATTCTCATGAAATTCAAAAAGAACCACTAACCTTATGGATTTTATGAATATAGACACAGGAATAGGATCAGGACCTATTGATTTATTGAATTGAACTACGTTTCGTGATTCATAGACATTCTGGGAAGACTGGCCTGTGAGTGACATGTTTTTGTTGTCCAAGAGACAGATGGAGAGGATTACGCCATATTTCCCTCTGGCTCACAGAGTGCCGCGTGTAGATGACCGGCGGGTTCTGAGCGGGAGCGTTTATGTAATTCGCAATGGGCTTCAGTGGAAAGATACCCCGAAAGAGTATAATCCACATAAGACCCTATACAATTGTTTCATCCGGTGGGCCGCCTGGGTATCTTTGACTGGACTTGTAACGGTTTTGTGCCGGTTGACCCAGCCCGAACGTGCCCTCAGTTTTGGGTTAGGGTCTGTGGGTTGTTGTATGCTGTTTTGGCGTGTTGAGCGAAAGCCTCTGGCGTCATGCCATTGAGGCTGGTGAGGGGCCTGACAGCATTGTAGTCGGCCGGCTAAGCGTCGATGACCGTCCGAGCGTGGGCAAGATTGCGGAACAGGTGCACGTTGAGGCATTCGTCGCGGAACCGGCCGGTAAAACTCTCGAGGAACCCGTTCTGCTGCGGCTTTCCCTGTGCGATATAGCGCCACAGCACAGACCGCTTTTCCTGCCAGGCCAGGATTGCGTTCGAGGTCATCTCGGTGCCGTTGTCGCTGACGATCATCATGGGAAAGCCTCGGCTTTCTGCGATCCTGTCCAGTTCGCGGCCAAGCCGTTCGCCCGACAGCGATGTGTCGGCGACCAGACCGAGGCATTTCCGGGTGTAGTCGTCGACCACCGTCAGCACCCGGAAGCGCCGTCCGCTGTTCAACGCGTCCGACACGAAGTCCAGGCTCCTGCGCAGGTTCGGCCCGTTGGACAGCACCATTGGCGAGCGCGTGCCCTGCGCCCGTTTCCGGCCGCCCCGCTTGCGGACCGACAGACCCTCCTCGTGATACAGCAGAAACAGCTTCTTGTGGTTCATGGCGATCCCTTCGCGGTCGAGCAGGATGCGCAGCCGCCGATACCCGAACCGGCGCCGCTCTCCCGTCAGTTCCCGCAGACGGGCACGCGCTGCCTTGTCGTCCGGGCGGCACGACGCATAGCGCCACGTCTTCGGATCGATACCGACCAATCGGCACGCACGGCGTTGCGTGTAACCCTGCTCCGTAATCGCCCAGGTCGCAGCATTTCGCCGCAAGCCGGGCGTCACGAGTTTTTTGCCAGCAGTTCCTTCAGCGTCGAGACATCCATCACGCTCTCCGCCAGAAGCCGCTTCAGCTTCGCATTCTCGTCTTCCAGAGCCTTGAGCCGCCGCGCCTCCGATACCTCCATGCCGCCGTATTTCGACCGCCAGGTGCAGAACGTTGCATCGCTGATCCCGTGCTTGCGACATAGATCGGTCGCCGACGCACCCGCCTGATGCTCTTTCAGGATTCCGATGATCTGGTCCTGCGTGAAACGTGATCTCTTCATTGTCTGTCTCCGGTTGGACAGACCTTACTCAAAAACGAGGGCATTTCACGGGGCAGAGTCAAATCCTCTGCATCTGGCTTTCAGACAGCAAAGACACGTCACTCACAGGCTCATCCTCCACGATGATCTGTGAATCATGGAACATCGCTCAATTCAATAAATTAATAGGTCCTGAGTCCGGAATGTTTTTTCAATTCTCTCCCAACTGTTGAGTGTTGAGTGTTGACTGTTGAGTGTTGATGGTATGAAACTAGGCCATTCCCACGGTATGCGAGGCTACATATGTCTGCCTTTAAGGCTATTCGCTCTCAACTTGGTCTATCGCAAACACAATTAAAGGATCTGCTCAATGAGCGGCTCCAGCGCAATTATGACCGGCATACGATTTCGCGGTGGGAAAATGGCAAACAATCCATACCGCAGGATGTTGCAACAGAACTTCAGGCCCTTGCAGACCGTAAACCACAAGATACAAGAGTTATAACATTTGCAAATCAGAAAGGTGGGGTCGGAAAAACTACGAGCGCTCTTAATATCAGCTTTGCACTGACCAGGTTGAATTACAGAGTACTTCTCATTGACGCTGACCCGCAGGCAAGTGCAACATCTGCCCTTGTTGGGCATGATATCGTATCAATATATCGCAATGGTCGGACACTGGATGCTTCACTGCTCAAGGATGTTCCTTTTTCTGACGTGATTTTGCCCAAAGGTACGGAATTCTCTTCTGGTCGACAGCTTCCTTTTGCTTTTGCTCCTAGCCATATAGATTTGGCCGAGGTTGATGTACGTCGTGAACCAGGGACTGAAGGTCTGTTGAGAGAGGCTATTGCCTCGGTAAGATCTTCTTATGATTTTATTATAATTGATAGTCCGCCTCATTTGGGTTTTCTGACATGGATGGCTCTTACGGCGGCCCATACCGTGTATATTCCGGTGAGAACAGAACCCTATGATGTAATGGGGGTAAATCTGATTCTGGATACCCTTTCCAAGGTCCACCGCCGTTCCAATCCCAGATTACGTATAGGTGGAGTAATTCCCACACAGTTTTCCCAAACTCAATATGTCGATATTGGGATAGTGACGCATCTTATTGAAATACTGAAAGGGCGCGCGGAAGTACTTGAACCCGTTCCGAGTAGTACGGCCTATAGCAATGCCGCATGGGCCTCAAAGATACCTGCTGAACTGACACCTCGTAATCCTGCCATACAACCCTACATACGTCTTGCCGAAGCGATATCGAACGGCACGGTTCCCGTTAAGGCATCCGATATTCTATCTATGATCATCGCATCGGAGTAATCCAATGGCACGGAAATTCAAGGTTCGTGAGGCTTCCCCATTTCTTACGGCGCAGGCCGGTTTAATGAGTAAAGTGGAAACACCGTTTTTGAATGCCAGCAAGTTCAATCATACCTTTGAGGTTGCATTGGATAAAATTTCAGCGGATCCATCTCAACCCAGAAAGGTATTCGACCCGCAGGAACTCGATCAACTAGCGGAGTCCTTTCGAATACATGGGCAACTTCAGCCTATTTTACTGCGTCCTGAACCTGAAAAAGACGGGCAGTGGATTATTGTTGCAGGAGAGCGTCGCTGGCGCGCTGCGCTTCAAATTGGATGGCCAGTACTTCTTGCGATGGAACATACCGGCGACCATGAGAGCGCCAGTTTGGTTGAGAATCTATTAAGAGTAGATCTGTCAGCTGTTGATGAAGCCCGTGGCCTGAAGAAGCTCATGGATCATAATAATTGGTCACAAAGCGAAATGGCGCGTCAGTTAGGCCTGAGTCAGCCACGAGTCAACAGATCTTTGCGTATACTTGAGTTACCCAGTGAGTTTTTAGAAAAAGCGTCTGAATTGAGAATTCCTGTAAATACACTTGTGTTGATTTCCAGAGAATCTGATTCTGCCATGAGAAAACTACTTATGCAGAAAGCCATAGATGGAGAGCTTACAGTATCTGCTGCAAACCAGTCCCGGACAACCAAGGGAATGGCCGCATCGCCCAAAAACACACAAGCGCCATCTTTTAAATGGAAGGAAAACCTGAATTTGTCCATTAAGGCGATTAAACGATTTTCTCAGAAGTGTGAAGGATTACCGCATAAATCCATCGTTCTGTCCCAAGATGACCGAGGTGCGCTGGAAGCAGCACGGGCGACTATTGATCTTTTATTATCTGAAGGCAACCCTGAGTAGGTATGAGAGGTGGCCCCGGACTTTCGAACAGGTGATTAAGCCATAATCTGACCTGAAAGAGGACGGGTTTCATGGGAGGGTTACGAGGAAACGGTATTCAGGTGAGCTCAAGTCGTGAGTTGATGCGGGTGATCTGGCGATTGACCGGCCCAACTAGGTCTGATGTTCCGATATCACCTACATCCCCATGAGGCGCGACTTCCTCTATCTCGTGGCGATCTTGGACTGGGTAACGCGCAGAGTTCTGGGCTGGTACCTATCGAACACAATGGACACCAGGTTCTGCATCGAGACGCTCCGCTTCAACAGAGTATTGGAGGAATGTCAGATTTGCATTGGCATGGATGGCTGTGCCCTGTGGCTGGACAATGTCTTCATTGAGCGTCGGTGGCGGTCACTGAAATACGGATGCATCTACCTGCGTGCTTTTGGGACCGGCTCAGATATCCATGTGCGTCTCGCGGAGTGGGTCGCTCATTATAACAGGCAGCATTCACATATTGCACTGGGTGGACGCGCGGCCGATGAGGCGTATCATACCGCACCAATGCGGTCAGAATGGCGGAATGACATCAATCGGGTATGGCTTATTCAACCACCAAAACTGTCCGAACAAACGGGGCGTCTCTATTGTCCCCCGAACTGATTACAAATCACTCAAAGATAATCAGGATGATAGAATTATATCATCATAAAAACAGGAGGTTCTTTAGATGGTCGAGAATTCAAATTATAAGGTCGAAAAAATTGACAACATACCTGACGCAAAACTTGGCAGGTTAAACGAAAGATCCGAAGTAATTCCGGCAATCAGAAGATTGACGGAAGTTAAATTCATAAAACACAATAGAAATCTGAAATATTTTTTCGGAGCCATACCTTTACATTTGCGCATGAGCCTTCAGCAGATCGGATGGTTGAAAAATGATATAGGAAGGCCAATATTATCAGGGGTCGTTGCTGTCCGGGTTCTGGTTTATGCAACCAAGCCTTTAACTTCGGCTACAGTAACATTGGGCGATGACCCTACAGTGTTAGGGCAGACAAAGCCCGTTTTCATGACAAATTACAAGGGGATCGATGTCTGGTCCGTAAACATATGGTTTGATTCCAAAGATCTCCCGAGCGGAGCGCATAAACTTCGTATTCATGCGTATGCAGGAACAAAATGTGTAG
Source organism: Komagataeibacter melaceti (assembly GCF_003403295.1). Lineage (GTDB taxonomy): Bacteria > Pseudomonadota > Alphaproteobacteria > Acetobacterales > Acetobacteraceae > Komagataeibacter > Komagataeibacter melaceti. The sequence continues at coordinate 22,738 of NZ_QUWV01000025.1, forward strand.
CCCGCATGCGTCGCTTTGTCGAAAAGATGCCTCAGGAAATCCTGTTGCAGAAAGTTGGCGAAGATGCAGCCTTATCAGACGCCTTTGTCCCAAGTTTATTAGCATCGGAAAAACATAAACATGATATAACAGATGTCATTTCTAATCGCCCGGTTGCTATACATCACCCACGTAAGAGTATTTTTTCATATCCAATAAAATCTGTCCTGATACTGCGTACTGATCAGTTGGGAGACGTATCTGCTTCAATGCCTGCCATGATGCGTATCCGCAAAATGTTTCCTGATGCCACGATTACCGTCCTATGCCAGAAGTTCGTTCAGGATTTTATTGGAAGTAGTGGCATTGCAGATGAATTCCTGACCATTTCTCTTAGCTATTCTCATGTCAGTGAAGCGCGCTTTATCACGCCTGAAGCTGAAGCACAGGTGAGGAAAGCTTTAAACGGTCGTCACTTTGACCTTGCCATAGATTTATGCCCCGGGGAAGAAAGCCAACCCCTTATGCTATTGTGTGACGCGCATTATCGCGTCGGATTCAAACCTGAACGTTTCTCTTTTATTGATTTTGGTATTGAGGTTACTTCTCGTGACAAAATCAATTCAAAGGCAATTGTCAATCATGCTGCACATGTCATGATGCTTGTCCAGGCCCTGGAAAGTGCCATAGAGCAGATACAACCTGCTGTTCCCCAGATCGCCAATGAAGTTGAAAGTAAAATATTACAGAATTACAATGTAAGGCACGGTGAATATGCCATAGTCCATTCTGGATCCAGGCATCCGCTTTGCCAATGGCCTATAGAAAACTTCATATCCGTAGCTCGTCACCTTACAGAGAATGAAGGAATGCCCGTTCTATTTTTTGCTGATACAGAATTATCTGATCATCAGAAAAAACTGTGTGCAGACATTAAAAATATAGTTTTCTTGGAACGGATAGAGGCATCATCCTTTGATACTCTCATAAGTCATGCGGGTGTTTTTATTGGCAACGAAACCGGTCCTAAGCACCTTGCTGCCATTCGTGGTGTTCCAATTGTCATTAGCGTCTCAATTCCGCGTCTGAATTGGCGAGAATGGGGACAAAATAGAGGAGGAGTAAGCATTACCCGACAGGTTCCCTGCGCAGGATGCAGCATTAACAATATGGCTCAATGCGGTAAAGAAGCTATATGTTTACGCAGTATTCCAGTAGATGAAGTTATTTCTGTTTCTTCTAGTCTGATAAATAAAAATGAATGTCCAAGTTAATATTTTATGATGCCTCTCTCTAGAGGGTGTTATGTACTTTTGTTCATTATTTGTTCAGAAGTGCTGAATATCGTGAGTTCGACAGCAGTATCCCTCTGACGTATCAGATGAAGAATGGTTGTTGGTTATCCCGTATCTGGTTCTGATGCGAGAGGACACGGAGCTGCGGCGGTATGATTTGCGCGAACCGCTCAACGGGTTGCGCTACGCAATCCACTACAGGATTGCTTGGCGCACCATGCCGAACGATCTGCCGCCCTGGTTGGCGGTTTATCAGCAATCCCGTCGCTGGATGGCAGTTGGCTGCTTCGAGATGCCGGTGTGCGACCTGCGTGCCATCTTGCGTATGGTTTCCGGTCGCCAGCCGGAATCCACGGCGGCCTGGACTTGTAACGGCTCTGTGCCGGTCATCTAGGCTCAGGACTCATTCCTTGAGATAGAAGATGAAGCTTGCTGCGATGTGGATTGCAGACATGAATGTATGAGCACAGCGGTCGTAT
>NZ_QUWV01000237.1 GCF_003403295.1 Komagataeibacter melaceti
CATGTGCCCTGCCCATGGCACCCAGTGGGGTGCGGGGGCCGTTTCATGGCGGACGGGGGTTACGCCATGGTTCCGGCCCCCTGGTCCATGTTCCGCTGGCGCGGGGGCACCAGGGTCAGTGGATGTTTGTCTGGCTGTCGGCGCGCGCGCTCAGGGCGCGGTGGCGCACGGTCAGGGGCAGGACCTCACGCAGGATCTTCATCGCCGCCATGCCCGAAAGCCCGGTCTGGGTGGAGAAGCGGTCGATCTCGACCGGCCGGAACAGGGCATGCACCGTGCTTTCCTCGGCCGGTTCGGGGTTATCCTGTTCCTGCCATGCGCGGATGAGCGGGAGCATGCCCACCGCCTCGGCGCGCTGTTCGAGCATGCTGGGGTGGCCGGGTGCGGGCAGGGGGCCGAGAATGTCGTTCAGCACCGACATCGCGCCGGAACGGTCACCCAGCGCGCCGGTCAGGAAATCCCCGATGCGCGTGGTCAGGTCGGATACGTTACGGGTAATCTTCATGTGAGGCTCCGCTAACAGTAACAGGAGCCGGTGCCGGGCCTTTCGTGCCCGGCCGTGCGGCCCTGGTGGCGGGACTACGCCTGTTGTCCTGCACGGTGTCCCGGCATGCAGGTGGCCATGGGCCGTTTCCGGCCCGCATGGCCTGGGTGGGGCGGTCGCGGTGCGGCATGTCCGGCCATGCGCGCCTGTGGTGGCGGGCCGGGATGGCGGCATGCGCGGGCGCGGGTCACCCGGGTCCCACCCCTTGGCGGGCGGCGGTGCGGGGGTTTGTTGCCCCGCCTGTCCGCGCGTCCGGTCAATGGAATGGTAGGGTCACAACGTGCATGCGCGGCCCGGAGTTGTCGCGCCGCGCACGCTGCCCGAACACGTTGGCGTGAGCGTGGGGTTACGCCCCGCTGCGGGTGGCGGGGCCGGGGGGTGTCCTGGCATCGGGGCTGGCGGTGGTGGCGGTGCTGGCCTTCCTTTCATTGGCGCAGGAAAAACATGCGTCCTCCCCGATCCGGCCGGTGCAGCCCGCCAGCGCCAGCCCGGCCATGAGCAGGCCCATCATGGGCAGCAGGGCGGAACGGCGCGGGAGATGGCACGCGGGGCGGGTGGAAGGGGTCGGGCTGGGGGCGGTCTGCACGGGGTCCTCCTGCTGGTGGGATAGGTTCATCCGCCAGCCCACATCATGCA
>NZ_QUWV01000238.1 GCF_003403295.1 Komagataeibacter melaceti
GCCACCACCACCGCCGCCACCGCCGCCGGAGATCACGCAGCCGCCGCCGCCGTACATTCCGCCGCCCAAGATTCAGGTGCCGGTACCGCCGCCGCCGATGCATGTGACGCATACGAAGCCGCCGAAGGCCATGCCGCCTGCAAAGGCCGCACCGCCGGCTGATGCGGTCGTGTCCAACGCGCCGCCGGTTGCCGATCACTCGGCCGGTACGTCGCCGCTGAACCACGTGGTGCCGGAATATCCGGAAGAAATGTCGGAAGAAGGTCGTGAAGGCATCGTATCGGTCGCCTGTGACGTTGAGGCGACAGGCGTGACCAGCAATTGCCAGGTGGTCAGCGTAAAGGGCGGTGACGCCTTCGCCGATGCCGCCCTGAAGGCGGTGCGCCGTTCGCGTTACGCGCCGGCAGTCAAAAATGGGGTGCCTGTCAAGGAATTCCACCATCTCTATACGATCACGTTCAGTCTGAATGACTGAGCCTGAGTATCAAGGTCAGGCGCGGCGGGGGCCGGCAGCACCCCGTCGCCTCGGAAAAAACATCCTGCTCCAGAGGATTTTGGTTAAATGATCAGACTGCATCGTAAACATACTCTTGTTGCCTCGGCTGCGTTCGCTGCCATGTTGTGTGCTGCCTCCCC
>NZ_QUWV01000026.1 GCF_003403295.1 Komagataeibacter melaceti
ATATTCTCTTGTCAAAGAACCCGCCGGAGCAGCATCGCCGTCCGGTGAAGGGGCTTTTACGGATATTGGGGCACCGTGTCAACGCCACCCCAAAAACACATGAAATGCACGGAAATCAGCCACTAAACACATAAAACGTTCACTACTCGCACCGAAAAAAATGCACGAATAATGAAAAATATATGAAAAAAGAGGACCGCATCCTGCCGGACAGGTTCCGACCGGCCGGGTTGGGGTCATAGGACGAAATCTGCCCCCGTTTTGCAATGCAATGCTTCTTATGGCGTTGCCCTGCGAAGGAGGCTGCAATCCCCCTTCCGGTCCCCACCTCAGGATCATCTATTATATATGAAGCGCGCCATTACCCGTTCAGCTATCATCAAACGATAAGCTTCAAGCTGACCAGTCGGCAGCAGAGGCCACCATCAGAAAACCATATTTCCCCGGATCACGTCAGGCCGTCTCGATAATCCGCCTTCAGGCCATGCAGCAGGGTCCATCCAGTGGCTCATATCTTGTTCCCTTACATTGCCCAGCCACATCAGGAATTCCATTCGCTTCCGATTGCCCTGGAAATGAGCCGCCTTTACCCGGACATTCAGGTTCACATCGCAAGCCTGACCCCGGAGCGTGATGCGCGGATACGCCGGTTATCACAGTGCTATCCGCAATCCCGTGTCAGCTTCGACCTCCTTCGCCAGCCCGCATGGATTCGGCGGCATCTGGAGCGGTATGGTCCGACACCTTTAAGTAAACTGGCGGTTCTTTTTTCAAACAGAAATTATTTCAACAGATTTCAGGCCATTGTCGTACCAGAGCGCACATCGCTTTATTTGCGCAGGATGGGCGTTATCCATCCGCGTCTTATATGGACGCGTCATGGCGCGGGTGACCGGGCCATCGGCTTTGCCCGGGACGCCCGGCATTTCGACCATATCCTTCTGGCAGGCCCCAAGGTGGAAAGGCGCCTGTTGGAAGCGGGCGCCTTACGTCCGGAACATTATACAACCGGCATTTATGCGAAATTCGATATGGTGCGCCGGTTACATACCGGCCACGCGCGGCTGTTTGCCAATGATCGCCCCACCATAATTTACAACCCGCATTTCAGCCCCAGGTTTTCGTCATGGCCGCGCTTTGGCAGGAAGGTGCTTGAATATTTCGCATACCAGACAAAGTACAATCTGGTTTTTGCCCCTCATTACCGGCTGTTCGACGCGGATCGGCAGGAAACCATGAAAATTCTGGCCCCTTTCATGTCGCTATCCCATATGATCATTGACCCGGGCAGCGACAGGAGCGTGGATATGACCTATACCCTTGCGGCCGACCTATATATGGGCGACGTCAGCAGCCAGATCGGCGAGTTCCTGATCAGGCCCCGCCCCTGCCTGTTCCTTGACGCGCATCGGACCAGATGGCGGGAAAACCCCGATTATGAGAGCTGGACGCTGGGGCGGGTCATGAACAATGTGGACGGGCTGGAGACAGGTCTTGACACTGCTTTCCGCTCACATGCAAATTTCCTTGATCGGCAAAAAGAGTATATACGCGACACATTCGGGTTTGCGGCGCCAGTTGATACGGCTGCCAAGGGCGCGAAATCGATTATTGACTTTTTGAGGGTAATTGGTTGAAGACCGCCCATTCGCCGTTTCAAAATACGTCTGTGGAAGTCACATTACCAGAAATGACAAGCCTCCCGACCCCCTCCGATTCTGGTCTGCCGCGTCGTTACGGCGATTTTCCATCGTTCCCCGCGGCGCTGGATTATGCCGCGCAGGGCAGCAGCGGATTCAACATCTACTCCGGCAAGGGTGTCCTGCTCGAAACTCTGCCTTACAGCGCACTGCGTGAGCAGGCGATCGAGACCGGAAAGCGCCTTCTCTCACTCGGGCTGAAGCCCGGTGACCGGGTGGCCATCGTGGCGGAAAGCGATGGTGACTTTGCGCGTATCTTCTTTGGCTGCCAGTACGCGGGCCTCGTCTCGGCCCCCCTGCCCCTGCCCGTGGCCTTTGGTGGCCGTGAAGGTTATGTCGGCACCCTGCGTGGCATGATCGAAGGTGCGGCGGCCTCAGCCGTGGTGATCGCCTCGATCATCTCCTCATGGACCGATGAGATCACGGCGGGTCTGGACCTGAAATTCGCCGGTACGCCGAGCGAACTGCTCGAAACCCCGATTACGGTTGAGACACTTCCGGCCATCGGGCCGGATGACCTGTCCTATCTGCAGTTCTCCTCGGGCAGCACCCGTTTCCCGATGGGGATTGCAGTCACCCAGCGTTCGGGCATGGCCAACGCGCACGCCATTGCGCTCAATGGTCTGAAGGTGCGCGAGACGGGTGATCGCTGCGTATCGTGGCTGCCGCTTTATCATGACATGGGGTTGGTTGGCTTCTTCCTCACCCCCATGACCTGCCAGCTTAGCGTTGACATGCTGCCGACCCGGGAATTCGCCCGTCGGCCCCATGTCTGGCTTGACCTGATCAGCCGCAACCGGGGCACGATCTCCTACAGCCCGTCCTTCGGTTACGAACTCTGCGCGCGACGCGCCACCTCGATCGAGCTTGACCTGTCATCATGGCGGATCGCTGGCATCGGGGGGGATATGATCCGCTATCATATCCTTGAGGACTTCGCCCAGCGCTTCGCCGCTTCCGGCTTTGACAGCCGCGCGTTTACCGCAAGTTACGGCATGGCCGAGGCCACGCTGGCCATAAGCTTCGCCCCGCTCGGCTCGGGTATCCGCACCGACACGATCGACCTGCGCGCGCTGGAAACACGTGGGGAGGCCATTCCCTCCAACGATCCGGCACGGGCGCTGCGCACTTTCGTCATCTGTGGCGAAGTGCTGCCAGAGCATGAGCTAGAGGTGCGTGACGCGCAGGGCCGCGTACTGCAGGACCGTCAGGTCGGCACCATTTTTGTCCGTGGCCCGAGCCTGATGCAGGGCTACTTCCGCAGGCCGCAGGAAACCGCCCGCGCGCTTGATTCCGATGGATGGCTGAATACGGGCGATCTGGGTTACATGCTGGACGGGCAGGTTGTCGTGACCGGCCGGGCCAAGGACCTGATCATCATCAACGGCCGCAATATCTGGCCGCAGGATCTGGAATGGTCGGCCGAGACCGAAATCAGCACGCTGCGCAGCCGCGATGTGGCCGTCTTCTCCGTGGATGAGGACGAAGGGGAAAAGATCGTGGCACTGGTGCAGTGCCGTGCGTCCTCCCCCGAAGCACGTGAGACGCTGAAGACGGAAACCGCCAGCCTGTTCCGGCGGCAGCATGGGGTGGATGTTTCCATTATCCTTGTACCGCCCCACACGTTGCCGCAGACATCATCAGGCAAGCTGACACGGGCACGGGCAAAGGCCATGCTGCTTTCCGGCGCGTTCCAGCCGCTTGAGACAAGTTCCGTCCCGGTTGTCTGACGGGTTGCGGCCAGCCCGTTTTTCCGCACGGGCGGAAGTGTAAAGCGGGACTGGCCAAAAACCAGTTTTTCGATCATAAAACTTCCGGTCAGGGGCCGGATTGCAGCCCCACCCGTGATTCATGAATTGCGGGCTGGCCATTCATGCTGATCCCCTGCCCAGGCAGGACGTGCCATAAGGATGTAGGAATGACTGAAACGGTAGCGAGCGTCTCCGCGCTGATCGTGAAGACGCTGCTGGCGAACCCCAAGGTTCCCCGTGATATCAATGGCAGCAGCAAGATCGTTGAGGATCTGGCCTTTGATTCACTGGCCGTCATGAATTTCGTCATGGAAATCGAGGATACCCTCGATGTTTCCGTGCCGCTGGACCGGCTGGCCGATATCCGCACGATTGATGATCTGGCTGCGTGTATCGTCTCCCTCAAGCAGGCGTCCTGACGCGCCATGTCCATCTTTTCCAAATATGAATCGCTGGCATCCTCGCTGAAAGCCGTTACGGCCGGGGGCGGGCGCAACCCCTTCAACGTCGTTATCGAAAAGCCCATTTCCTCCACCGTCGGGCTGATCGAGGGGCGCGAGACCCTGCTTTTCGGCACCAACAACTACCTTGGCCTGAGCCAGTCTCCCGCCGCGATTGAAGCCGCGGTCGAGGCCGCGCGGGCCTATGGCGTCGGCACCACCGGGTCACGCATCGCCAATGGCACGCAGGGGCTGCACCGTCAGCTTGAGCAGCGCCTTGCTGCGTTTTTCCGGCGGCGGCACTGCATGGTGTTTTCCACCGGCTATCAGGCCAATCTGGGCACGATTTCCGCCTTGGCGGGCAAGGATGACTACCTGCTGCTGGATGCGGATAGTCACGCCAGCATTTATGACGGCAGCCGCCTGGGTCATGCGCAGGTCATCCGCTTCCGCCATAATGACGCCGATGACCTGCGCAAGCGCCTGCGCCGCCTTGATGGCACGCCGGGTGCCAAGCTGGTCGTGGTCGAAGGCATCTACTCCATGATGGGTGATGTCGTGCCCATGGCGGAGTTCGCGGCAGTCAAGCGGGAAACGGGTGCGTGGCTGCTGGCCGATGAAGCCCATTCCGTTGGTGTCATGGGTGAACACGGGCGCGGCGTGGCGGAAGCTGACGGCGTGGAAGACGATGTAGATTTCGTCGTCGGCACCTTTTCCAAAAGTCTGGGCACGGTTGGCGGATACTGCGTGTCCAACCATGCCGGGCTGGATCTGATCCGCCTGTGCTCACGCCCATACATGTTCACCGCATCGCTGCCGCCTGAAGTCATTGCCGCGACCATGGCCGCGCTGGACGAAATGGAGCGCCATCCCGAACTGCGTGTGCAGTTGATGGACAATGCGCGCAGGCTGCATGCGGGGCTTCAGGCCGCCGGTCTGCGCACCGGGCCGCAGGCCAGCCCGGTGGTTTCCGTCGTGCTGGATGACATTCCGGTTGCCGTGGCGTTCTGGAACCGGCTGCTGGATCTGGGGGTTTACGTCAACCTCAGCCTCCCGCCCGCAACACCGGACCAGCATCCGCTGCTGCGCACCTCCGTCATGGCGACGCATACACCCGAACAGGTTGACCGCGCTGTTGAGATATTCGCGGTCGTGGCGCGGGAAATGGGTCTTAACCACGCCGCCTGAATAGACCGGCCTGCCTTAACTTCCATAACAGATAAGGCAGGCAGATCAGGGGGTGCCGTTCGGAAAACGGCCCTAGCGGCAGTTCAATGCCGGAATGACGCCGGATTTTCCAGGCGATGTAGCGCGCACCGCCTTCAAACGTGAAGGCGGCCTTGAACAGGCGGCTGACATTCAGCACCCGCCCCAGCCGTCCACGCAGCCACCACCCATCCTGCAGGGAGCGGCGCTGCGTAGGGGCCAGATGAGGCACCAGGGTCGCGCCGTCCTGATCGAAGGCAAGCCCCTCCGCAGTCCATATGTCCGGCAGGAGCGCCCTGTAGCGGGCTTCCGCCCCATCCAGCAGGGTCCGGGGCCTGCGGCCATTTTCCACCCGCAGTTCCGCCCCATAGGTATGGGCGAACAGGGCCAGCCAGAATTCGTCCGCCGTTCCCCGCTCCGGACCGAGTGCGGCGGCCCACCGCCCCGCCTGCGCCACCGCGCGGATGATGCACGCAAGAATGGCGTCCGCCGCTTCCGGCCCCTGCACCCACACCAGCCGCACGGGCTGGCAGAAGCGCGCCCACACGGTGGTATCAAGCGTCGCCTGCCCCGTCATGCGCCGGAACTGGGCAATGGACAGGATCGCCACCTTGGCGCGCATGACGCGGCCATCCACCGTAATCTCGTGATATTCCACATTGGGGGGAAGCAGGCGGTTGGCCTCACGCGCCATGTAGCCAGCGCCCCAGTCCTCCAGCCGCTCGACAATGACATAGAAGTCCAGAATCCCCTCAGGATCGGGTTCACGCAGGACCGAGCCGTAAAAGAGAACCCCCATGGGGCGCGCCGTGCCGACCATCTGCGTTACAAACTGCGTAACCGAGAGGGCGACCGGCTGCGTCAGGTCATTGGCCAGCAGGTGGGCAATCCGCCCCGCGGCGGCAAGACGGAGTGGGCTGGCGTGCGGCATGCTGACCAATCCTCAGGCCTGAATGAAGTCTATGGGCGCGGTTGATGACAGGGTGATCCGCCCGCTTGCACCGGGCGAAAGCACCTCACCATCCAGCACGAAATCGGATGTCAGCGTCATTTCGATGCGCGCCTCGCATCCGCTGCAATAATCGGGGTTCCGGCGCAGCCAGCCCGGGTGCCGCCCCCGCAGCAGCGTCACCGCCGTCCTGAGCAGGCGCGAGGGGGAAGCCGCCACATGCAGGTAATTGATGACATCATCACGCGCGCCATGGTCCGTCCAGAACGGCCAGATACCATAAGGCAGGTGCTGCAGCGTGGTGGACAGGAACAGGAAGCAGTTTTCCTGTGGCCGCACCGTTTTGCCCGCCTTTATGCCGATAGGGTCGCCCTGCATCCATTCCTGCCGCGAGCGCCGCGTAAGCAGTTGCGCGACCGAGGACAGGAACGAAACCACAACAGCCGTCTCATGCGCGTAGTGATTCAGAATGGCGGGCTGGTGGGCCAGTTCGATCCCGCGCGTAAACGCCGCCGCCCCGTGGAACATGCCCACCACCGGCTCCCGCCCATCGGCCTCGGGCCATTCGACAACCAGCCCGCTGCGCCTGCGCACGTTACGCCGCAGCGTGTCCGACGCGGCAAGGGTAAGGAGATGTTCGAGCGCCTCGATCCCGCGCATGCCGAACCCGACATCCCCGGCAATCAGGTTGGTATTGCCCGAAGGCAGGATGGCAAGGGCAGGCAGCCTGTCGGGCGCATAATGGCGATGGACCGCCGTCATGACATCGCTGACGGTGCCGTCACCCCCGTCAATGGCGATGCAGTCCATCTGGCGCGCGGCCAGGTCCGCTATGTGGTTATCCAGATGGGCGCGATCTGCGGGATCAATGAAATTCTCCCCCAGATGGCTGCGGGCTGTCCGGGCGTACAGGCTGCCGTCATTCACATTCCGCCGGCTGCGCGGATTATAAACAAGCGCAAAACGTCCGGTCACTGATTATCCCATCCCTGTCTGAAATTTGACGTACAGGCCATAAGCAACCATCTGCCTTCTATTGCAAGGCACGAAACGATGGTTCCCCCCGACGGACCGGCAGGCATAACATCCGCCCGGACCAGCCGGGGCGGGTTTGAGGCAAGGAAAGACACCAGCTTGAGCACTGTCACGATCGCCCATCTTTCGGACCCTCACCTGCCGACCGAGATGGTCCCGCCCCGCCTGCGGGAGAGACTGAACAAGCGCATGTTCAGCTACCTTTCATGGAAGAGACGCCGCCGTTTCATACATCGCCCGGAAATCCTGGCCCGTGTAATGGCCGATATCCGCAGCAGTTCCGTCAACATGATCGCGGTGACCGGCGACCTGACCAATATGGGCCTGCCGGGTGAATGTCGTCAGGCCATGCGCTGGCTGGAACAGATGCCGGCGCCGTGTACAGTCATACCCGGAAATCATGACACCCTTGTTCAGGACAACTGGCACGATACGGTCGGCCTGTGGGCGCCATGGATGGGGCCCCTGCCCTTCCCCTTCGTCCGCCGGATCGGAAATGTGGCGCTGATCGGTGTCAGTTCATGCGTGCCCGTGCCCTGGCTCCTGGCAACGGGCCGGGTGGGCGCGCACCAGTTGCAGCGCCTGCGCACCGTGCTGCACGAGACGGCACGCCAGGGCCTGTGCCGCATTGTCATGATCCACCACCCCCCCGTGCCCGGTCTTGCATCCCCGCGCAAAGCGCTGACGGATATGGATGATTTCGCCACCTGCATTGCACACGAAGGGGCCGAGATGGTCCTGCACGGACATGTGCATCTTTCCACCCTGTCCTCCCTGCCCGGGCCTGACAGGGCCGTACCAGTGGTCGGGATCGCCTCGGCTTCAGCACGATCGTGTGATCCCCTGCGCGCAGCGGCCTGGAATCGTATTACCGTGGCCGGAAACGGGGCTGGCTACACACTCGGCGTTACAAGACGTTTCTTTCCAGCCGAGGGGAAGGACGGCACAACGCAGGAAACTATTTTTGAACAGCCCCCTCCATCCAGCCGTTTTTCGGGTATAAGCACGCCCTGATGAGCCGCATGTCCTTTCAGCACCGGATAATGGGAAAACTGCTGCCCGGCACAATGGATCGCTATCTCCTGCGCCAGGTTGTGCCGCCGTTTTCCATTGCGCTTGGTGTGGTCATGATCGCACTGCTGCTGGAACGGCTGCTGGTGCTGTTTGACATACTGGCCGCCAATGGCAGTTCGATGAAAACGTTCTTCGGCCTGCTCAGTGACCTGATCCCGCATTATCTGGGGCTGGCGCTACCCGCGGCCATGTGCGTAAGCGTGTTTTCCGTCATCCGGCGCATGAGCACGAACCACGAGATCGATGCGCTGATGGCCAGCGGCGTCTCGATCTTCCGCATCTGCCAGCCTTTCGTGCTGACCGGCGCGGTATTCGGCCTGCTTGCCTTCTCGCTTTACGGGTTCATCCAGCCTTACGCGCGCTATGATTACCGGGCGGCCTTCTACTTCGCCAGCCATGCCGGGTGGGCGCCCCATCTGCAGTCCAAGATGTTCGCCGTATCGGACAATATCGTGCTCACGGCGGAGACGGTGGACCATGCCGGTTCGCGCATGTGGCATGTCTTCATCCGCGACAACACGGACAAGTCGCATGTCCGCTTCATTTCCGCGCAGAAGGGCTACCTCTACAACCCCTCCGACGGGTCGAACATACGGCTGGACCTGGTGGACGGCACGATCATAACCGACAGTCTGGACAAGCCGCCCAGCATCACCGGCTTCAGCCGCACCACCCAGCTGATCTCCCCCAACCACAAGCTGGATGACGAAGCCTACCGCAACCGGGGGGAGACCGAACGCGAACTGACGGTGCCCGAACTGTATGAGGGCATACGCCACGGCTATAATGGCCTCAGCCATTCCTACATGGTGGCCGAACTGCATTTCCGTCTGGCGCGCACCGTCGCCATTCCCTTCATTCCCCTTCTGGCCTGCGCACTGGCGGGTGTGCGCAAGCGCCAGCGCGGCAACCCGGGGCTGGCCATCGCCGCCATCACGCTGGTCGGCTTCGACCATACGCTGCAGATGGGGCTGAGCTTCGTCGCCAACATGCATATGTCGCCGCTGCTGGTCATCTGGCTGCCCACCGCCGGGTTCGCAACCATCTGCGTTGGCATGCTGATCCGGCAGGCGGGGGGACTGCGCATGCTGCTGACCCGTGGCCCGGCCCTGCCTGCCCGCCAGCTCTCGGCCGATGGCCTGCCACGACGCCACGTTGCGGAAGGCCCGGCATGAAGCACAGGCTGCGCATGGCCTGCGGCACGGTCCTGATCGGGTACCTGTCGCGCGAACTTCTGACCAAGGTATTCACCACGACCATCATCGTGGTGGCGCTCATGGAAATCCTGACGCTGCTGGAGCAGGTCACGGAAATCATGCACCGCCATCTGGGGCTGTCGGGCGTGCTGTATTACGCGGTGCTGCACATGCCGCTGCTGTTTGGCAACGCCATGCCGGTTGCCGTCCTGATCGGCTCGCTGCTGACGCTGCTGCAGCTCACCACATCGAACGAGATCTCGATCATGCGGGCGGCCGGCCTGTCCACGCCGGGGCTGATCAAACTGTTCCTGCCCACCATACTCGCGCTGGGCGTGCTGAGCGGAATCGTGGATGACCAGATCACCCCGCGCAGTGAACTCGCGCTGGCGCGGTGGTGGAACGCCACATCCCCCAACGCCGCGACCACATGGCGCAATTACTGGATCCGCTCCCATGACGACCTGATCAACATCAACTATCTCGATGGTGGCGGCACGCACATGAAGAACGTGACCGTCTATCACCGCGACCATCAAGCCCTGCTGCAGAAGGTCACGACCCTGGCGGATGTGCATTACGTGCACGGGCACTGGTATGGCACGCCGTCACGAATCCTGAGCGTCATCAGCCCGACCCGGGTGGACCTGCTGGACATACAGGAGGGCCAGGTCGTGCGGCTGGACTGGCCGCCATCGCTTACCCCCAGCTACATCATGCAGCTTACGGTCAGCTTCACCCAGTCCATCGGCACCATGCTTGATGAACAGCGTGGCGTACTCGCTTCCAGCCAGTCCCCGTCTTTTTTCCTGACGGAAATACTGGGACGCATCATGTTACCCGTGACATTTACGGTTATGCTGTTACTGGCGGTGCCGGTGGTCTATATCCCACCGCGTGCCGGTGCGCGTAGCTGGCTTCCGATATGGTGCCTGGGCGCGGGTCTGCTATTTGTCGTGTTCCAGGGGCTGCTGCGCGCCCTGGGCAATGCGGGAACCTTGCCTTCACTTATGGCAATATGCGTCGGGATTCTCATTTTCATCCTTGGCGTCATTACCGTGCTACTGAGGATCGAAGAGCGATGATTACGAACACCCTGAAGAACAGTTCCATCCGGACAGGCCGAAGCTTCGACCTGGGCAAGATGAACCTTCGTCAGCTCTGGATTGCCTACCTGACCTATCCCACCATCATGCTGTATTTCGCCCTCGCCATCGCCAGTTACGCCGTCATGGTGTACGCGCACACCTCCCTGCTTCCGATCGCGATCAGCATTGTATCGGTCATGCTCGTCTACCCGCTGGTGTGGTACGGTATCCATCGTTTCATCCTGCACGGGCGGTTCCTCTACCGCATGAAATGGAGCGCATCGCTGTGGAAGCGCATCCACTTCGATCACCACCAGGACCCGCACCTGCTTGACGTGCTGTTCGGCTCGCCCCTCAACACCATTCCCACCATCGCCATCGTGACCGTGCCCATCGGCTATGCCATCGGCAACATGGCCGGGGCCGCCGCCGCCTTTGGCGCGGGGCTGACCATCACCTGCATCTACGAATTCTTCCACTGCATCCAGCACCTGAACTACAAGCCGCGCATGAGCTGGATCCAGCGCATGAAGCAGCGCCACGTCCTGCATCACTTCCATAACGAGAACGGCAATTACGGCATCACCAGCTTCGTGGCCGACCGCCTGTTCGGCAGCTATTATGTCGATGCCCGCAGCTTCCCGCGCAGCCCGAGCGTGTTCAACCTCGGCTACGACGTAAAGGAAGCGCAGCAGTACCCCTGGGTCATGGAAGAAACCGGCGCGCCGCCGCGTGACCGGCCCGATGGGGCGAACATCACCCGCAACGCGGCGTGAGCGGCACAATGGGGCTGAACGTACTCATACTGGCGGGCAGCCGCCCGGGACGCCCCGACCCGATGGCCCAGGCGGCAGGCATATCGCACAAGGCCATCCTGCCCGTCTGCGGCGTTCCCATGATCAGCCGGGTCATAAAGGCCCTGCAGGCGGTCGAGACGATTGGCCGCATCGCCATTTGCATAGAAAAACCCGATGTGCTTGACGGCGTCGTGCCGGAAAGCGTCACCTTTATCCCGCCCGCGGCAGGCCCCAGCGCCAGCGTGCTCAAGGCGCTGGACATGCTGGGCACGCCCCTGCTGGTCACCACCGCCGACCACGCCCTGCTTGAGCCGGAATGGGTCCGTGCCTTCGTACGGGCCGCGCAGGACAGCGGGTGTGACGTTGCCGCCGGCATTGCCATGGAACCCCAGATCCTGCGCGATGTGCCGGACACCAAGCGCACCATGATCCGGCTGGCGGATGGCGCCTTTTCAGGCTGCAACATGTTCCTGTTCCGCACGCCCGCCGCCCATGGCGTGATCCGGCTGTGGCAGAAACTGGAAGCCGACCGCAAGAACCCGCTCAAGATGGCCCGCATCCTCGGCTTTGGCATCCTGCTGCGCTTCGTGCTGCGGCGTCTGACACGTGCCGATGTCTGCCGCCGTATCGGCCGCCTTTCGGGCGCACGGGTCGCGCTGATCCCACTGCCCTTCGGCCGGGCCGCCGTGGATGTGGACAAGCCGGCCGACCTTGAACTTGTAACGCGCCTTCTCTCCACCGCACCGGCGGGCTGAGGGCCTGCCCTCCCACGCAATGTCCCGCCCATCAGCCCCGCAGGTCCAGTCCGCCATCCGTACCGGAGCCAGCCAGATGTGCAGGCTGCATGGATGGGCGGTACTGCATGAGTTCACCCTGCCCGACCGCAGGCGGGCCGACATTATGGCCCTGACGGCCGATGGCTCCTTCATCTGTATCGAGATCAAGTCCGGCCTGCCGGATTTCCGTGCCGACCATAAATGGCAGGATTACCTGCCGTGGTGCGACCAGATGTATTTTGCGGTCAGTCAGGACTTTCCCCCCGATGTGCTGCCCCAGGACACCGGCCTGATCGTGGCCGCGACGGGCCACGGCGTGGATGGCATGACCACCTGCGTGGACTGTGCCATTATCCGCCACCCGCCGCGCATGCCCCTTGCCCCGGCCCGCAGGCGGCGGCTGACGCTACAGTTCGCGATCGAGGCCGCCGGGCGTCTGGGCCGCATCGAGATGCCGCAGGTGGAACACGCGGTCAAAACGGCGCTACGCGTGGAATAGAGTTTGAGACAGGAAAGGTTACCCCATGACACAGGCCATTCTGAGCCGTTTTGAAGCCGCACGTTCGGTCGTGCGCGATGCCGCCGCCCTGGCCATGAAAATGCGCCCCGCCCCCGGCGGCCCCAAGGGCACCCAGAAGAGTGCGCAGGACTGGCTGACGGAAACCGATGGCGCGGTCGAGTCCTTCATTTCGGAGCGAATCGGCACCCTGTTCCCCGAAGATGGCTTTCAGGGCGAGGAAGAAGGCCGCACCCGCACCGGCACCCTGCGCTGGGTCGTGGACCCGATCGACGGCACCTCCAATTACGCGCGCGGCCGCAACCGCTGGTGTATCTCGCTGGGCCTGATGGATGGCGATACACCGGTTGCCGGAATTATCGAGGCCCCTGCCCTTGGCGAGACCTATACCGCCGTGCGCGGGCACGGGGCGTTCCTCAACGGCCAGCGCATCCATGCCTCCCCGGTGACGGATACCGCTTCCTCCCTGATTGAAATGGGGTGGAGCAACCGCGTACCGCCCGGCGTGTTTCAGGAAAAGATCGACGCCATCCTGAATCTGGGCGCCATGCCGCGTTCGGGCGGGTCCGGTGCCATTGCGCTGGCCGAAGTCGCCTGCGGGCGGCAGGATGGCTACCTGGAAATCCGCATCAACCTGTGGGACGTGGCGGCCGCGCTGGTACTGCTTGAAGAAGCCGGTGCGCGTGTCTCCCCCTTCCTGCGTGATGGCGGGCTTACGGACGGCATCAGCATCCTCGCGGCGGCTCCCGGCATTGCCGATGCCCTGTCGGATGCCGTGGGCGTATCCTTTTGACCATACGGGCGGCATGGGTATGAACGGGCTTGCCTAACCGGCCATGATTCAGCCATGAAAACAGGCCACTCCAGCGCATGGGCCGTCTGGGTGGATCTGCGGTTACGAATCGGAAAGGGAGGATGGGTTTGCACAAGTTTCATCTCATCAGGACATCACTCGCCGCCATGGCCCTGATGATGCCGCTGCATGCCGCCCTGGCAGCGAGCATGGAAGAAGAACAGAACCTGGTTGACCGCGCGACCCTGACCGTTCGGGACATGTTCACCTCTGCCACGGCCGATAGCAGGATCACCCATTACCTTGCGGATTCCCGCGGGGTGATTGTCTGCCCCTCGGTCTTTCGCATGTCGATCGCCTTTGGCGGTGGCGGTGGTGGCTGCGTCTTCCTGACGCGTGATGCCCATGGCTCATGGTCTGACCCGGCCTTCTACCGCATGAGTTCGGCCAATTTCGGCGTGCAGTTCGGCATGCAGGATGTTGAGGTCATGCTGTTCGTCATGACCGATCAGGGCGTGCAGTCGCTGCTGGACAGCCAGTTCAAGCTCAGCGCCGATGTCGGCACGTCCTTCGCCTCCTCCGGTTCCGGACTGGAGCGGGGCACGGCGGGCGAACATAACACCAGCATCCTCGGGGTGCAGAAGTCCAAGGGGCTGTTTGCCGGGGCGGCCCTTGGCGGCTCCAAGATGCGAGTGAACAGCGCCGCCAACCGGGCCTATTACAACCAGGTTGTCGGACCGGAGGATATTGTGGTGTCGATGCGGGTCAACAACTCCGGGGCCGACCCGCTACGCGCCGCCCTGTCGGAAGTGCTGGCCACGGCCCAGAGCCGCCCGGGCAAGAATGGCCAGACAGGAAGTGCCGCCACATCAACCACCAGCACGTCACCCCAGCCCGTGGCCACGGCCCCCGCTGGCGCGGTTACAAGCCAGAGCCTGCCCCCCCAGTAACCAGAGGAACGGGGTAGCAAACGGCAGGACAGGACCGGCGCGGCCGCTATTTTGCAGGCTGCGGCGCGTCCTGCGCGTGCTTCGCGGCCCTGAAGACCGAGACATGGCGGTTATGGTCATCCAGTGAGGATGCAAAATCATGCCCGCCATGGCCGTTTGCCACAAAATAGAGCTGGTCCCCCTGCGCCGGGTGCGCTGCGGCCTGAAGCGACGCCAGACCGGGGGAACAGATCGGCTCCGGCGGCAGGCCGGGAATGACATAGGTATTATAGGCCGTGGGCTGTAAAAGATCGGCACGCGACAGCGCATGCCCAAGCGGCCCCACCCCCTTGTTCAGCCCGTAAACCACTGTGGGATCGGACTGGAGCCGCATGCCCTTATGCAGGCGGTTGAGGAACACCCGCGCAACCATGGGCCGCTCATCTGCAACCGCTGTCTCGCGTTCGATCATCGAGGCCAGGACCAGCAGGTCGTGCCGGTTCACCACGGCAGGGTCAACCTCCCGCCCATCCCATACCTGATCAAGGGCACGATCCATGGCATGCTGCATGCGCGCCAGCATCTGGGCGCGTGGCATGCCCCATTCGTAATCATAGGTCAGGGGCATGACAGATCCCTCCGCCGGGAAGGGAAAGCTGCCATCCATATAGGGGGCACGGTCCAGCAAGGCCGCAATCTGGATGGCGGACAGCCCCTCCGGCACGGTCAGACGGTGCACGACCGGCCTACCATGGCGCAGGACCACCAGTACCTGGCGGATGGATGCATGTGCGGGAAAGACCAGTTCGGCCGCATGGAAAGACCCGTCAACGCGGGTCAGGGCCGTAGCCCCCATGAATACTTTTTGCGTAAGCAGGCTGCGATCAAGCACATCCGCCTGCTGCAGGGTGGCAAGAACCTGCGCCACGCCACCATGGGGAATGACAACCGTACGCTGTTCGGTCAGGGGACCGGGGGCGGCGTAGTGCCTTGCCCCCACGAACACGATGCCCAGACCTGACAGGACCAGCAGCAAGAACACCAGCCCCAGGGCCGTCAGAACCCTGCGCACCCCATCTCCTTACGTATTTCTGGCAAGGGTGTGCCCGCAGGCACGTCCCTTTACACGCCGCGCAGGATCACGCTGGCGTTGGTTCCGCCAAAGCCGAAGCTGTTGGACAGGATCGTGTCGATCTTGCGCTCCTGCGCCGTGTGCGCGATGCGGTCGATCACACTCTCACGCGACGGGTTGTCGAGGTTGAGCGTGGGCGGCGCGACATTGTCACGAATGGCGAGGATGGAATAGATCGCCTCGATCGCCCCGGCCGCGCCAAGCAGGTGGCCGGTCGCAGACTTGGTGGAGGACATGGCGAGCTTGCGCGCGTCATCACCGAACAGGCGCTCGACCGCTTCCAGCTCAAGGTCATCCGCCATGGTGGATGTGCCATGCGCGTTGACATACTGGATGTCCGCCGTGGTCAGCCCCGCGCTGCGCAGGGCGTTCTGCATGGCGCGATATGCCCCTTCATGCCCCGGCGCGGGCGCCGTGATATGATGGGCATCGCCCGACATGCCGTAACCGATCACCTCGGCATAGATCTTGGCGCCACGGGCCTTGGCGTGTTCGTATTCTTCCAGCACCACGATGCCGGAACCCTCACCCATCACGAAGCCATCGCGGTCCCTGTCCCACGGACGGGATGCCTTTTCCGGCGTATCGTTGAAATGGGTGGAAAGAGCCTTGGCGGAGCAGAACCCGGCAATACCCAGCGGGCACACCGCGGCCTCGGCCCCACCGGCGACCATAACATCCGCATCGCCCAGCATGATCATGCGCGCGGCATCGCCAATGGCGTGCACACCCGTGGCGCAGGCCGTGACGACCGAATGGTTCGGCCCCTTGAAACCGTATTTGATGGAGACATGCCCCGAGACCAGATTGATCAGGGCGGACGGGATGAAGAAAGGCGACAGGCGGCGTGCCCGGCCTTCCTTTACCGTTACCGATGCCTCGTAAATTGTCTGGAGGCCGCCGATACCCGCACCGATCATGACGCCGGTACGGCAGCGATCTTCCTCCGATTCCGGCTTCCAGCCCGAATCCTCGACCGCTTCGGTCGCCGCCACGAGACCAAGATGGATAAAGCGGTCCATCTTTTTCTGGTCCTTGACCGGCACCCAGTCCGAAAGGGTCAGGCCGCCACTTTCCGTTGGCCCTGCGGGCACTTCGCCCGCGACCTGTGCCGGCAGGTCGGACGCATCGAACGCTGAAATACGGCCAAAGCCGTTTTCCCCGGCCACGAGACGTGACCAGTTACGCTCAACACCCAGTCCGAGAGGGCTGACCATGCCCATACCGGTTACGACAACGCGCCGCTGTCCAGACGTCAATCCGGTAGACTGCATCAACCCGTCCTGCTCCCTAGAAAGTAACGATACCTGACTGAATTCGTATTAAAGTGTGATCGGCGTAAAGCCGATCAGGCCGCTTTCTGCTTCTCGATGTAATCGATCGCGTCCTTCACGGTCGTGATCTTCTCGGCGGCGTCCTCAGGGATTTCGACGCTGAAAGCTTCCTCGAAAGCCATGACCAGCTCGACCGTGTCCAGGCTGTCCGCGCCCAGGTCGTCGATGAAAGACGCATCCGGGGTGACCTTGCTTTCGTCCACACCAAGGTGCTCGACTACGATCTTCTTAACCTTATCGGCGATTTCGCTCATCTGTCTCTGCTTCCTGTCTGCCCCTGAAAGAAACGGGCGGTTCGAAACGTGTTCGTCGTGTAACGTCCCTGCGCGCCGATGTTGCACACCGGCCTGCTTCGGACGAAGCTGCGGGCGATTAGCACGGTTTTGATGCCATCGCCAAGGCAGCGATTGCATTTCGTGTCCGTTCGCCCCGAATTTAAGGGGACAGCCGGGCTGTCAGGCCTATCTTTTTTGTCACTTCGGGCCCGCTGTCCAGCAAAATATCACATCCCTCAGGGCATCGCCATGCCGCCGTTGACATGCAGGGTGGCCCCGGTCACCCATCCGGCCTCGTCCGATGCCAGATAGACCACGGCGGGGGCGATGTCACCCGGCTGGCCCATGCGGCCCAGCGGGATGGCGCCCACCAGCTTTTCCTTCTGCGCATCAGGCAGGACATCGGTCATGGCGGTCTGGATGAAGCCCGGGGCGATGGTGTTCACGGTCACGCCGCGCGCGCCCGCTTCCTGCGCCAGGGACTTGCCCATGCCGATCATGCCGGCCTTGGCGGCGGCGTAATTGGCCTGTCCGGCATTGCCCGTAACCCCCACGACGGAGGCGATGTTGATGATCCGCCCCGCCCTGCGGCGCAGCATGCCCTTCAGCACCGCGCGGCACAGACGGAAGGGGGCGGCAAGGTCCACGTCAAGCACGCGGTTCCAGTCGTCATCCTTCATCCGAATCGCAAGCGTGTCGCGCGTCAGGCCCGCATTGTTGACCAGAATGGCCAGCGGCGCGCCTGCCTTTTCCTCGGCGCTGGCGACCAGTGCGTCAGCCGCGGCGGCATCGGACAGGTCAGCAGGGCATACATGCAGCCGCTCGGCCCCGCCCTGCGCGCCGATATCGGCCGCCACTTCCTCCAGCACCGCCTGCCGGGTGCCCGACAGCACCACGGTGGCCCCCTGCGCATGCAGCGCGCGGGCAATCTCGCGCCCGATTCCACCCGATGCGCCGGTTACTAGCGCAACCTTTCCGTCCAGTCTGAACATGAACCCTCCGTCCCCCAAGCTATCCATCAATGAAACAGGTGCCGCCAGCGCTCAGCGCGCGGCGAGATAGGCTTCGATATCCGCAGGCGTGCCGACCGAGCAGGTGGCGACATCACCATTGATGCGCCGCACCAGCCCCGCCAGCACCTTGCCTGCCCCGATCTCGACAAAGCTGTCGATGCCCATGGCCACCATCGCGTCAACGCTTTCGCGCCAGCGCACCGTGCCCGTGACCTGGCGCACCAGCAGGTCGCGGATCATGTCGGGCTGGGTCACCTTGGCTGCCGTGACATTGGCCACCACCGGCACGACGGGCACGTTGATCGGCGCATCGGCAAGGGCCTTGCGCATTTCCTCGGCCGCGGGCGCCATCATGGAGCAGTGGAACGGGGCCGAAACCGGCAGCTTGAGCGCGCGCTTGACGCCCTGCTCCTTCGCCAGTGCGATCACGCGGTCAATCGCCGCCATCTCGCCCGCCACGACCACCTGGCCGCCGCCATTGTCATTGGCGACTTCCAGCACCTGCCGGTGGGTCTGGCCGGCCTCATCGGTAAAGCTGGCGGCCTGCGCGCACAGGGCGCTGGCGCGCTCAAGGTCCATGCCCACGCCGATCAGGGCGGCCATGCCGCCTTCACCCGGGGGCACGGCCTTCTGCATGGCGTTGCCGCGCAGGCGCAGCAGGCGCGCGGTCTGGGCCACACCCAGCGCGCCGGTGGCGGCAAGGGCTGAATATTCCCCCAGCGAGTGCCCGGCCACCAGCGCCACGTCACGCTTCAGGTCAAGCCCGCCCTCACGCTCCAGCACCCGCAGCACGGCCAGCGAGACCGCCATCAGCGCGGGCTGGGCGTTATCGGTGCGGGTCAGTTCGTCCATCGGCCCTTCGAAAATCAGCTTCGAGAGGTGCTGGCCCAGTGCGTCATCAACTTCCTGAAACACTTCCCGCGCCGGCGCGAACGCCTGGGCCAGATCGTGTCCCATTCCAACTGACTGACTTCCCTGACCGGGGAAAACAAAGGCTTGCACAGGCATGGCTTCCATCCAGACTGATATTGTTTCTTCAACGCCCCCGCGTGATGCGGGCTATGACAGGCAGTGTCAATCACCCCCGCGCCCATGGCGCAGCCGCCACAGCGCCAGCAGCAGCACGTCCCATGGCAGCGCAGCACCTTCACGCAGGCGCCAGAACCAGCGTCGGCCCCATCCGCGCGCGGCGGGCACGCCGGGCGGTGGCACACGCACCACCCGCCACCCCATCATGCGCATGAGCAGCATGCAGCGCGGCAGGTGATAGGCGCTGCTGGCCACCGCAACCGGCCCCCCATATCCCTGCCGCTGCAGGAGCCGCGAACAGGCCAGGACCGAGGCGAGTGTGTCCGGTGCGGTTTCCTCCGCCATCACGGCGTCAGGCGGCACACCGGCTTCCACCAGCAGGCGGGTCATGACGGCGGCTTCCGTCAGCCCCGCTGGTCCCGGCAGACCACCGGTGGGCATATACATGACCGCCCCATCCCGCCCCGCGCCAAAGGCCCGGGCGGCGGCGACGCGCAACCGCAGCGTGCGCCCTGCCGTGCCATCCGGCCGCAGCTTCGCGCCGAAGATGACGACTGGCAGGGCCATCCCCGCTCCACACTGCATGGTGGGTCAGTCCGGTGCGCGCAGCAGCACCCGGTTGAGCGATTCCAGCGTGGTGAAGATCTGCTCCCACGCCCGGGCGAAGCGTGAGGCCGACAGGCCCCGTGTCTCCGAGATCGCGGCGAGGTCGGCCACGCTGCGCACGCCATCAATCAGCGGCAGGATACCGCGTGCCTGTGGCGGCAGCGGGATGGATACCTGCAACGTGCCGAAGGCGAAGGGCAGCCGGTCATCCGGCCCGATCATGCGGGCCAGTTCGAGACCGGGAATCTCGCGCATGACCGGCACGGCATCCGGGGCGAATGCGTCGGCCCGCCGGACCGGCTCGCTCGCGCGCCGCACATAGGCGACGTGCGTGGCCATGTTGCCCGCCACGTCCTCGGCCACGGCCTGCCGGGCGCGTTCGGGCAGCGCCGCGATCCGTTCACGCAGCCGTGGGTCGGGCAGCAGCAGGGCCGGGTCGTAGCGCGCCGGTTCCATCAGGCAGGAAGCCGCCAGCCCCGCGCGGTCCAGCAGGGCATGGAAGGCCGTTATGTCATAGGCCCGGTCACGCGGGTTGAGCAGCAGGTCGTACAGCCCCGCATCACCGCCGGTCAGGTGGTCACCAAAATTGGTATTCTGCCGCAGCCATGCCGTAGCGGGCAGGTGCCGCATGACCCGACGCGCTGTATCCAGCCGCCGCGCAGGGGGTTCCGCCAACGGGGCAAGGCGTTCAAGCGCGTCCTGAAGCATGTACACGCCCGTCCGGCCATAGGGCGCATAGACCATAAGTCCCATGCCGCCACCGGGCGCCAGCACGCCCTCAAGTGCCGCCAGCCCGGCATCGGGGTCCGGCAGGTGGTGCAGCACGCCACAGCAGTCGATATAGTCAAACGGGCCGGACACCGCGCCAGCAAGGTCCGTCAGGTCGCCACTGACAAAACGCATGTTCTCCAGCCCGCGCACCGCCGCACGGGCACGGACCGTTTCCAGCGCAGCGGCGGAGCGGTCCAGACACACGACCTCCCCCGGTCGGCCCTCGCGCGCCATGTGGGTGGCCAGCATGATCGCGCCATCCCCCGTGCCGCACCCGGCCACCAGCACGCGCAGCGGCAGGGAACGGGAGCGGGTTGCGCCAAACACCCAGTAATCAATCTCACGCAGGTGGCTGGGGCTGCCGATCAGCAGCCTGCTTTTTTCCTCACGCGGGTCACGGGCGGGATAGGGATACTGCTCGTACTGGGCCTGCAGCCCGGCGTCACGCGCATCCCCTGCGCCGGGGGCGCCACTTTCATTGCTGGTCATGGCGGGCCTCAGCGCGGCAGCAGCTTGCCGCGCTGCCAAGCCTCGGCAGCGTCCTCGGCGCTCATGCCGTCATTGCGCATGGCGTGGTCCAGCGCGCTGACCACCTTGTTGCCCAGCGTCAGTTCATCCAGTTCATCCAGCAGGTCCGAATCCATATCGGCGCGGATGGCCGAGCGGATCAGGATACGGGCCTCCTGCTCCGCGCCGCAGGCGGATTTCGGGTCTGCAAGCTCGACCATGCGGCTGCCGTAATGCAGGGAGGACGGCTGCCATGTGGGGATGAGTTCAGGCTGGCCCTTTTCCAGCACCTCCGCCGCATGGGCAAAGGCTTCCGCATCGGGGCGGCTGGCAATGGTGTAGCCCGCCGCCGTCAGGTCATAGGCCGCCACGACCTGCCTTACCCGATCCAGAACCGATGCGGGCGTCACGATTTCCCGCCCGATTGCACTACCTGCCGCGGCAAGCTCCGCAAGCGATGTGACACCAGCCCCCGCCGCAGCGGGCACGCCGAAGCCGAAGGCGGGGCGGTAAAGCTGCCCGAATGCCTGCATGCCCAGATCGGGGGCAAGGAACCCGGCATCCACATCCGGCAGCCAGGCGGAGACGAACAGGTCCACATCCCCACGGCGCATGTGTTCCTGCATTTCCGCACGGGGGGCCACGACGTATTCTATCTCAAGTTCATAGGCTTCCAGCACGCGCGCCACGGCGGCGGCGGATGCCTGCTGCACGGTCGTGTCCAGATGCCCGAGGGTCACGGTTGTCATGTCATTTCACTCCTTGAAGGGGGGACAGGCCCGACCTGTCAGCCCTGTGGCTGGGGCATCTGCACATGCGCGGGCCGTGCGGGCGCGCCGTGGCGGGGGGATGCGGACGGGACGGCGTAGTCGAACACTACGGTCGCGATGATGTAGGGTGCCGCGAATTTCTTGAATGCCTCATGCGCGGGATCGAAATAGGCCGGGTCGTTCACCACGGGGCGACCCACGTAATAGTTACGGTCCCCTTCGGAGCGGAACGTGACCACGAAGGCCTGCTGCAGCCCCTCATCCGCGCCCTCGCCGCTGATCTGGGCACCGCTCTCGATGGCGGCGATGACGGGTGAACCATCCTCGCGCCGCGAAATCTGGGCAAGGGCCATGAACCGCCGCACAACTTCGGCGCGCTGGGCATCGGTAATGGTGGGCAGGAAGCGCATCAGGACAATATGACGGACGGTACCCATGTGGAACCCGGCCGAGGTGAAGGTGCGCAGCCCGATCCGTGATGCCATGACCCGCTGCGCGCGCGTGGCGTCACTGATGGGCGTTTCCTCGGCCGATGCAGCCTGTGCCGCCGGGGCGGGCGCGGGCGGCGTATCCGCATGCGCCACACCCCCCAGCAGAAGCCCGCCCATGGCCAGAAACGCCGCACCCTGCGTCTTGATATGCTTAACCTTCATCCTGTCCGTCTTTGTTCCTGTAAATCAGTAGGTTGGTATCATCAGGCCATGGCCGCCCCGATCCGGGCGAATTTGCGCTGGCGCATCTGGAGCACGCGGTACATCCCCGCCGCAAGCACGGCATGCAGCCGCCCGTGCGGCGTCCAGCCAATGGTCTTGAGGATCATGCCCGTGACCCGCGCGGCGTGGCGCGGCTGGTAAAAGCGCAGCGCGCGCGACATGTAGGCCGCGATGCAGCGCCGGTGGTCATAAGGCACGCCGGGCGGCTCGTTCGTGGTGTGGAAGGCGGAGGCGAGTTCATCGTCCTCGCTTTCCGTCACCCGGCCCAGCGCGATGCGCGTGCGCTGCCACACGCCCAGGCGCTCCCGGCGCAGGTAGCGCTGCATATGGTCATAGAACAGCTTGAAATGACGGTACTCATCCGCCGCGATCTGCCGGCATATCGCCTGCAGCAGCGGCTCGCGCGTGGCGTCGGCCAGGGCGGTGTAGAAAGATGACGTGCCGGTTTCCACCATGCAGCGCGCGATCAGTTCCCCCGTGCGTGAACCACGGATGGAGGCATCCACATCCACATCCAGCCGGTAGGACTGCCGGTAGCGCGCGAACGCGGCCATGTAATCCCATGACGGATCGGCCAGCATCGCCCACCGGCCCAGCGCATCGCCGTGCTGGACCTCCTCCTGCGCCCAGTTATCCGCCGCCTGGCTGAAGTCAGGGTCATCAGCGAACACGTTCTTCAGGTAATGGGCGTATTCAAGGCCATTGCGCTCGACAACCGATGCGGCCTTGACCAAGGGGACAATATCAGGATCCACCCGCTGCGGGTCGAAACGGTCCCAGTTCATCTGTTCAATGCGCCAGTGTTTCATCTCAACCTGTCTTCTGCATGTTCTCCATAACGGCATCCGGAACGTGCCACTGCCGGGGAGGACATGACACATGTTTCACGTTTACGCCAATCCCGCGCGCTCTCCCCCTGTCATACCGGTCCCATATCGTGCTAGGGGCGTTGCCCGACACCGCCAATAAGAAAGACAGATTGGGTCGCCATATGAACATTCACGAATATCAGGCAAAGGCGCTGCTGC
Source organism: Komagataeibacter melaceti (assembly GCF_003403295.1). Taxonomy (GTDB): domain Bacteria; phylum Pseudomonadota; class Alphaproteobacteria; order Acetobacterales; family Acetobacteraceae; genus Komagataeibacter; species Komagataeibacter melaceti. Next base: position 23,430 of record NZ_QUWV01000026.1, read on the forward strand.
GCTCCTACGGCATGCCCGTGCCTGAAGGACGTGCTGCCGCCACCACGGATGAAGCCGTAACGGCCGCCCGCGCACTGGGTGCGCCGGTTACCGTGGTCAAGGCACAGATTCACGCCGGGGGGCGTGGGGCCGGGCATTTTGCCGGCAGGCCCGAAGGCAAGGGCGGCGTCCGCCTGGCCCGCAGCATTGAAGAGGTCTCGGAAGCAGCGGACGCCATGCTGGGCGAGGTGCTTGTCACCCTCCAGACCGGCCCGGCGGGCCGCCTTGTCCGCACGCTGTATGTCGAGTCCGGCTGTGACATCGCGCGTGAGCTGTATCTTTCCCTGCTGGTGGACCGCTCGACCGGGCGTCTGGTCATCGTGGCCTCGCCCGATGGCGGCATGGAAATCGAGCATGTGGCGGCGGCGACGCCCGAACGCATCTTCAAGGAAAGCATCGACCCCGCCCGGGGGCTGTGTGATTACCAGTCCCGTGGCCTGGCGGTGCGCCTTGGGCTCAAGGGCCGTGAAATCCGCGCGTTCCAGAACGTGGTGCGCGCCGCCTATGACGCCTTTACCGACCTTGACGCCGCGATCGTGGAAATCAACCCGCTGGTCGTGACCGGGGCAGGCGACCTGCTGGCGCTCGACGCCAAGATGTCATTCGACGAGAACGCCCTGTTCCGCCACCCCGAGGTGGCGAAGCTGCGTGACGAGAACGAGGAAGACCCCCGCGAACGTGAAGCCGCCGAATACGGGCTGGCCTATGTGGGGCTGGATGGCAACATCGGCTGCATGGTCAATGGCGCGGGCCTGGCCATGGCGACGATGGACATCATCAAGATGGAAGGCGAAGAGCCGGCCAACTTCCTCGATGTCGGCGGTGGCGCGTCCAAGGAACGGGTGGCGGCCGCCTTCCGCATCCTGATCGGTGACCCCAAGGTGCGCGGCATCCTTGTCAACATCTTCGGCGGCATCATGCGCTGTGACGTGATTGCGGAGGCCATCATCGCCGCATCGCACGAAACCGGGCTGAACGTGCCGCTGGTGGTGCGCCTGGCGGGCACGAATGTCGAACGCGGCAAGGCGCTGCTGGCTGAATCCGGCCTGACAATCATTCCCGCCGATGATCTGGGCGACGCCGCCCGCAAGATCGTAACCGCCGTCCGTAACGCCGGAGCCTGAGCGAATGTCCATTCTCGTCAACCGTTCCACCAAGGTGATCACGCAGGGCTTTACCGGCGCGCAGGGCACCTTCCATACCGAACAGGCCATTGCCTATGGCACCCGCATGGTCGGCGGCGTCACCCCGGGCAAGGGCGGCAGCCTCCATCTCGGCCTGCCGGTGTTCGACACCGTTGCCCAGGCGCGTGAGGCCACCGGGGCCGATGCCTCGGTCATCTACGTGCCGCCCGTGGGCGCGGCCGACGCCATCCTTGAGGCCATAGCCGCCGGCATCCCGCTGATCGTGTGCATTACCGAAGGGATTCCGGTGCAGGACATGGTGCGCGTGCGCGCAGCACTGGAACAGTCCGACAGCATCCTGATCGGCCCGAACTGCCCCGGCATCATCACGCCCGATGAATGCAAGATCGGCATCATGCCCGGCCCCATCCACCGCCGCGGGCATGTGGGCATCGTCTCGCGCTCGGGCACCCTGACATACGAGGCCGTGGCCCAGACCACCGCCATCGGCCAGGGGCAGAGCACCTGCGTCGGCATTGGCGGCGACCCGGTCAAGGGCATGGACTTTACCGATGTGCTCGAGCGCATGATCGCGGACCCGGACACGCATTCCATCGTCATGATCGGTGAGATCGGCGGCACCTCGGAAATCGAGGGTGCGGAACTGATCCGCGCCAGCGGCACGCGCAAGCCGGTCGTGGGCTTCATCGCGGGCGCCACCGCCCCTCCGGGCCGCCGCATGGGCCATGCGGGCGCCGTGATTACCGGCGGGCATGAAACCGCCAGTGCGAAGATAGAGGCCCTGCACGCAGCGGGCATACACGTCTCCCCCAGCCCGGCGGAGCTGGGCACCACGCTGGCGCGCGTGCTGGGCTGATCCCGCCCGGACATGGGTGGCACGGACCGAGATGGTCCGCGCCACCCGTGCCATAAAATATAAATATGATGGTGTTCAGCCCTGTTATATGGCACAGGCAGAACGGCTTTTTCACATCATGACCGCCAGAGGATCACGACCGATGCCCGATGGGAGCCGCCCGGAAACCCTGCACGCGCATGCTGGCCCCACCAGCCTGCCCCCCGTAAGGACAGACTGGACGCGTGATGAAGTCGCGGCCCTGATGGCGCTGCCCTTTCCCGACCTGATCTACCGTGCCCAGACCGTGCATCGCGCCCGGTTCGACCCCACGGAAATGCAGGTCTCCACCCTGCTGTCCATCAAGACCGGCGGTTGCCCCGAAGACTGCGCCTACTGCCCGCAGAGCGCCCAGCATGAGGATGGCGGCGTCAAGGCCAGCCGCCTCATGGCGGTGGAAGAAGTGCTGAAGGAAGCCCGCGCCGCCAAGGCCGCCGGGGCCACGCGCTTCTGCATGGGCGCGGCATGGCGCAGCCCGAAGGAGCACGACCTGCAGACCGTGTGCGCCATGGTCAAGGGCGTAAAGGAACTGGGGCTGGAAAGCTGCGTGACGCTGGGCATGCTCGATAACGGGCAGGCGCACAAGCTCAAGGCGGCGGGGCTGGATTACTACAACCACAACATCGACACCTCGCCCGAATATTATGGCGACATCATCTCGACCCGCACCTTTCAGGACCGGCTCGACACGCTGGACAACGTGCGTGACGCGGGCATCAATGTCTGCTGTGGCGGGATTGTCGGCATGGGTGAGGACAGCACCGACCGCGCAGGCATGATCGCGGCCCTGGCCAGCCTGCCCCAGCACCCCGAAAGCGTGCCGATCAACATGCTGGTGCGCGTGGAAGGCACGCCGCTGGCCGACCGGACGGATGAGATGGTGGACCCGATCGAGTTCGTGCGCACCATTGCCGCCGCCCGCATCACCATGCCCGCCAGCCGCGTGCGTCTGGCCGCCGGGCGCGAGGACATGACCGACGAGGCCCAGACCCTGTGCTTCCTGGCGGGTGCCAATTCGATTTTCTATGGCGAACGCCTGCTGACCACCCCCAATCCCGCCGCCACGCGCGACCGGCAGTTGCTTGACCGGCTGGGCATGCATACATCCCACAAACAGGGCTGAACCCGACGCAGCCGGCGCGGGCCGGCAGGGCATTTTCCCGCGCTGGTCCGTGTCCGGACGCGTGCATTACGAAATCTGGAACATGTCCTATACGGTAAAGGAAATTTTCCCCACCCTGCAGGGTGAGGGCGCGCAGGCTGGCCGCACGGCGGTATTCTGCCGCTTTGCGGGGTGCAACCTGTGGTCCGGCCTTGAACGGGACCGGGAACAAGCCACCTGCCGGTTCTGTGATACCGATTTCATCGGGACGGATGGCCCGGGCGGCGGGCGCTTTGCCTCCGCCGCACAGTTGGCCGACGCCATTGCCGCCGCTTGGCCCGCGCAGGGCCAGGGGCCGGGCTTTGTCGTCTTTACCGGGGGGGAACCGCTGCTCCAGCTTGACGCCGCACTGATCGCGGCGCTGCATGAGCGCGGCTTTGAAATTGCGGTGGAAACCAATGGCACCCTTGCCGCGCCCGACGGGATCGACTGGCTCTGTGTCAGCCCCAAGGCCGGCGCCGTGCTTGTGCAGAAAAGCGGGGATGAGCTGAAGCTCGTCCACCCGCAGCCCGGCCTGCCGCCCGAACAAGTTGCGGATCTGGATTTCCAGAAATTCTGGCTCCAGCCGATGGATAACGCCCATCGTGACATCAATACCGCCGCAGCGGTCGATTACTGCATGCATCATCCGCAATGGCGTCTATCATTGCAGACCCACAAGCTGATCGGGATACCCTGACATGAGCGTTCCCCCGCCCCTTTCCCGCCCTGAAGACGAAGCCGCCCTTGTCCTGTTCTCCGGCGGGCAGGATTCAGCCACCTGCCTTGCATGGGCGCTGTCACGCTTTGGCCGGGTGGAAACGCTGGGCTTTGACTACGGGCAACGCCACGCGGTTGAACTGGAATGTCGCGCTACGCTGCGCGAGGGCATGGCCACCGAAAACCCGACATGGGCGCAGCGCCTTGGCGCGGACCATACGCTGGATCTTGCGGCCCTTGGCACCGTATCGGACACCGCGCTGACGCGTGAGGCCGAGATCGCCATGACCGAAGGCGGGCTGCCCAATACCTTCGTGCCCGGGCGCAACCTCATTTTCCTGACCTTTGCCGCCGCCCTCGCGGCCCGGCGCAACGTCCGCCATATCGTGACCGGCGTGTGCGAGACCGATTATTCCGGCTACCCCGACTGCCGGGATGACACGATCAAGTCGCTTCAGGTCACGCTCAACCTGGGCATGGACAGCCATTACATCATCCACACCCCGCTCATGTGGATCGACAAGGCCCAGACATGGGAGCTTGCCCTCCAGCTTGGCGGCAACGCGCTGGTCAGGCTCATCAACCACGAAAGCCATAGCTGCTACCTTGGCACGCGCGGCACGCTGCATGCATGGGGACATGGCTGCGGCACATGCCCGGCCTGCCTGTTGCGCAAGGCCGGATGGGAACGGTTCATGGCAGAACGCCACCATGTTTGAACTGGTCTTTACCCGCCGCTTTTCCATGGCGCACCGCCTGCTGTCCGGCGGGAGCGAACGCTGCGCCCTGCCGCACGGGCATAATGAATATGTCCGCGCCAGCCTGCGCGCCACCACCCCCGGCGCACTGGACGGGCGCGCCAACATGGTCCTGCCCTTCCAGCGCGCGAAGGAGACATGGCACCGCTTCATAGACGGCCATGTGGACCACGCGCTGCAACTGGGCGAGCGTGACCCCCTGCTGGAATGGTTTGCCAAACATGAACCCCAGCGCGCACGGCGCATACTGGTCACGCCCGGCGACCCCACGACCGAGCTGCTGGCCTGCCTGCTCATGGCCAAGCTGAACGCCTTTCTGGCGCATGACGGGGGCATACTGACCTGCGCCACCCTCGAAATCGAGGAAACGCCCACCAACACCGTCCGCTACAGTGGTGATCCCCTTGCCGTCTTGCCCCGGCCGCGCCCCGCCGCGCAGTGCTGGTGGCAGCGCCCGGACATGACCATTGCCGACACCTGATCCATTTCCACCGTTGAAAGGCCCCGCCGCATCCATGTCAGCTTTTGTCCGTTACCGTCAGGAATGGTTCGGTAACATCACGCGCGACACACTGGCCGGAATGGTCGGGACGTTCGCGCTGATACCGGAAGTCATTGCATTTTCATTCGTGGCTGGCGTGGACCCGGCGGTCGGGCTGTATGCGTCATTCGTCATAAGCGTCGTGATCGCCCTGACCGGGGGCAGGCCGGGCATGATCTCGGGCGCGGCCGGGTCGGTCGCCCTTGTGGCGGCGGCACTGGTGCGCGGGCATGGCGTGCAGTACCTGCTGGCGGCCACCCTGCTATGCGGGCTGCTGCAGGTCGTGTTCGGGATGCTGCGGCTGCATGTGCTCATGCGCTATGTCTCGCGCCCGGTGCGCACCGGGTTTGTCAATGCGCTGGCCATCCTGATCTTTTCGGCACAGGTTCCGCACATGCTGCATGTGACATGGCACAGCTACGCCATGATCGCGCTGGGGCTGGCCATCATCTACACCGTGCCGCGTGTGTTCACGGCCATTCCCTCGCCCCTGATCTGCATCGTGGTGCTGACGGTGGTGTCGGTCCTTCACCCCATGCCACTGCATACGGTGGCCGACCTTGGCCGCCTGCCCGACAGCCTGCCGCATCTGGTCTGGCCGGACGTGCCGTTCTCGCTTGATACGCTTGAGGTGATCGCGCCCTACGCGCTGGCCATGGCGAGCGTGGGCATGCTCGAATCCATGATGACCGCCCGCGTTGTGGACGACATGACCGAAACCCACAGCAGCAAGCGACAGGAATGTGTGGGCCTTGGTGTGGCCAACATCGCCGTTGGCCTGTTTGGCGGCATCGCGGGTTGCGGCATGATCGGGCAGACGGTGGGCAACCTGCGCTATGGCGGGCGGGGGCGGCTGTCCACCTTCGTGGCGGGGGCTTTCCTGCTGCTGCTCATGGTCCTGCTGCGGCCGTGGGTGGCGCAGGTGCCGGTCACGGCGCTGGTCGCGATCATGATCATGGTATCGGCCAGCACATTCTCATGGTCGTCGCTGCGCGATCTGGCGCATCACCCGCGCACCACCAGCGTCATCATGCTCGCGACCGTAGCCGTTGTTGTCGGCACGCATGACCTGGCGGCAGGCGTTGCGGTGGGTGTCCTGCTCAATGGCCTGTTTTTCGCCTTTCAGGTTTCCAGCATGCTCTCGGTCACCAGCACGCTGTCCGCCGATGGCGGCAGCCGGACCTACCGGGTGGACGGGCAGGTCTTCTTTGCCTCATCCGACAGCTTTACCGATGCCTTTGACCTGCATGACACGGCGCGCACCATCACCATTGACCTGACACAGGCCCATCTGTGGGACATGACGGCCATTGGCGCGCTTGAGGAACTGGTGGGCAGGCTGGAAGCGCAGGGCAAGCAGGTGCAACTGACCGGGCTGAACCATGCCAGCAGTTCGCTGCTTGAACGCCATACCGCCCTGCAGTCACAGGGCTGACCCCAGCCACGCGCCCCGGAGACCGGAAACGGCGCGGGGCAAGGACTATTTCGTATGCGCGGGGGGCGCGGGCTGGGCAAAGGGGTCCGCTGCGGGTGCGCCCGCCAGCTTGGCCCAGCGATCAGCCGCGGCGGTATCACCCGCCTGCCGCGCGCTCTGGCTGGCGCGGGCATAAAGCTGTAGCGCGGCCTGTCCGTCCCCTGCCCTGTCCGCCGCGCGGGCCGCGACGCCAAGCGCGCGGGCCATATCACGATACGCTACCTGATGCCGCCGGATCGTGACGGCCTGCAGCGCATCCTGCCAGGCCGTCCGGGCATCGCCATTGGTGGCGAGCAGGTTGCGGGCCGCGATTTCCTTCGCATCCGCACTCCATGACGGTGGAACCCGGCCTGTCAGCGTGGCGAAATAGGCCGCGACCGAGGCCAGCGTGGCCTGATCCCCGCTATCATCGGCAATCAGCCCCCGGATGAACTGCCCCTTTTCCGCAATATCCGAATCCTGCGCGCCTGCCGCACGCGCGGCGGCCGTAGCGGCTTCGGCCTCACGGCCAAGGCGGTGCAACGCACCCGCCTGCACCAGATCAAGCCCGGAATCATCGCCTGACTGCCCGCGCACCGCCAGCGCCGCGCGCGTTGCGGTGATGGTGGCCAGCGCATCCTGCGGCTTGTTGGCGTCAAGCTGCACGGTGGCCAGATTATAGCCGGAATCGCCTATCGCCGTGACATCATCACGCGCCAGCGCGCGTTCACCCGCAGCCCGGTACTGCTGCTCCGCCACTGCAAGGCGGTCCATCCCCACGGCCTCGCCCGCCGTATCCATATCCTGTGACAGGGTGGTGTCGGTGGGGGAGTCCGCCTTCTGCGCGCCCCCGCCGCATCCTGCCAGCGCGAGAAGCAGCGCCATGGCCGCGTAGTCCTTTTTCATGGTCATGGCTGCACCCTCTGCGCCGGGAGACGGTGCCCGTGCTTCACCTTGTTTGAACTGCCACCCAGTATCCACAGCCCACGCATCTGGTCGACCAGCTTCTGCAGGCTGCTGACCGTGCTCTGCGCCTGCACCAGCAGGACCGGAAGCTGCTGGCTGGCATCCTGCAGGTTGCGGGTGATGGCGGGCGTGGCGTTGCTCAGGTCGCCCGTGGCGTTGCGCACGTTGGTCATGCTGGCGTTGGCCTTGTCCATCACGCTGGCAAGCTGCTTTTCAATGGGCGTGAGCTGGCTGATCGTGGCGTCAAGCGTGGTGATCATCTGCTCGGCCTGCCGGACCAGGTCGTCATTCGTCATGAGACGCCCGATGGAGCCCTTGCCCGCATGCATGTCGGTAATGGTCGCATCCATCGTGGCCATCATGTGCTGGGCGTTATCAAGCACCGGAATGACGCGGTCACGGATATCGCTGAAGGTCTGGGTAATGGTATCGGCCGGATTGGGCGCGTTGGTGGCGCTGAGCACGGCGTAGCTCCAGTCCAGCTTGTCCCCCACCCCGCGCGAGATGTCGATGTAGCTGGCCCCGGCCACCACGAAACGCTTGCGGATGATGGCCGTGCTGTCACGGCGGATATAGGGTTCGATGTCCGGATCGATTTCCGCGATGGCGTACATCCCGCCCGAGGGGTTGATGCGCACGCGCCGCACCGTGCCCGCATGGATGCCCATCACCTCCAGGTCATCACCCACCGAAAGGCCGCTTACGCCATTTTCGGGCAGGACGATCCGCAACCGGCCAGCGGGCGTGAGCCAGTCATGCAGCACGCCGGCCTCGATCACGGCGCCGAACAGGATGACGAGGGAGACCAGAACCAGAATCCCGACCCACTCATCCGCGTAACGGACACGCACCAGTTGCCGGATTCCGTCTGACTGTTGTTTCTGGACCATTACACCACCCGCATGGGAAAAAGACCTTCATCAAGAAGGCGCATGTGGAGATTCACCGCCTTGCGATATTCGCGCCACGCCGCCGGGGAGCGGACGAACCATAACACGCCGCACCCTCGGTCCCGCGCCGCGGTGACCGTCTCGAAGAACGGCAGTACGCTCTCCTCGGGCAGGGTGTCGGATATATCTTCCAGCACCAGCAGCTCCGGCCGCCCGAGGAAGGCCCGCACGCAGGCCGCCCGCGCCAGGTCCGCACCAGAAAGCCGGTCCGGCGCGGTAATGGGCAGTCCGGGCAGGCCAAACCTGTACCCCAGCTGGGTTGCGTGTTCCACCACGTCCTCGAACTCATCGGTCGTATGGTAGAGCTGCGGCAACATGACATTGAGATGCGTGCCAAACAGGTTGAGCCAGCTGCCGTGGCGCGAGATGCGGCCGATACGCCCGCGCAGCGCGTTGAGCTGCCTGTCACGCAGCGTGCTCCAGTCCAGCCCCATGAACCTGATGCTGCCCTGCGTGAGCGAAACCATGCCCGAGCACATATCCGCAAATATGGCGGCCCGCGCACTGTCACGGCAGTCGATCACCACACATTCACCGGGCATCATGCGCAGGTTGTAGGGCGCGGGCATGAGCCCGGTTTCCGCAAACGAGGGCACGACGTCGCGCAGTTCCAGCAGGGGAGCATTTGCCGTCATGGTCAGAAATCCAGCATGAAGAGAATATTGACCACCAGCACCAGCATGATCCCGCGCGCAAAGCCTCGCGGCATGATGGTGGCCATGGTGTCATTGCTGCTGACCGTCAGCCCGCTAATGCACGCCCCCAGCCCCACGAAGAACCCGACCAGCACGAATTTCAGCGGAATGACCAGATAATCCCACGTTGTCATCGCAGCGAGGACGTTGAAGAAGAACGTCCAGACCGAGGATGTGATGACCCCGTTGGCATGGGCCACCACAAAGCCCATCAGCAGCGACACGACCGAAAAGATCATGCCCAGCGTAAAGCCCCCCACCGTGAACGCGAACGTGCGCGGCATGACCAGCGCCAGGAACGGGTCGATGCCGCGCACCTGCAGGCTGCGCACCTCGCCGCCCAGAACCAGCATCCCGATCTCGGTCAGCGACAGCATGCCGCTGCGGCCCATCAGGATGATCCCCACAAGAATGGGTGAGATTTCACGCACCAGCACGGAAACGAGGATGGAGCCGGTCATCTGCGCCATGCCGGCATAGCCCAGCCAGTACGCCGCCTGTGACACGACCATGAGCCCCGCCAGCGTCGCGGTGATCACGATGCTCAGAAACCCGCCGCCCACCACCTGCCGCAATGTGGCGCGGAATTCATAGCGGACCGGCCTGCGCCATGAGTTGGGGCGCAGGCTCTCGCGCAGCGTGCCCCACCCTGCCCCGATCAGCAGCAGCGTGAAACGGACCTGATGGCGTGTCAGCCGCCCGATGCTGGCCAGCCAGGGCGCGAACCGCCCCAGCAGTTGCACGAAACGGTTATCTTCCTCGGCGTGCGGCGTAGCTTCCGGCGGCGCGGCCCCGTTGCCGCCGCCCGCCTGCGGCGTGGTGGGAGGGGGAGCGTCCGTCATCGCCGCCCGGCCAGCACATAGGTACGGGTCAGCCCTACGCCGGGGATGAAGAAGCGCCCGCGCTCACGGAACAGGAAGTTCTGCCGCAGGGCAAGATAGACATCCTCCGTCACCTGAATGGTGCCGACATCCGGTGCGCCCTGCGCCATCATCTCAGCCATGCCCATGGCGTCACCCCACAGGTTGAACGCCTGCGGCTCCTTGCCCAGCATGCCACCAAATACCGGCCCCACATCCATCCCGATACGGAATATGGGGTCCAGATCCTCCTTGGCCAGCATGGCCAGCATGTTCTCACGCATCATCAGCGCCGCATTGGCCATGCGGTACGAGGCCCCCTTGTCCGGCGTGTGCGAGCAGCCCGCCACGCATACGACCCGGTGCCCCAGCATACGGATGGAATACAGCCCGCACTGATGCGCGATGTCCTGCAGCAGGCCGGCCATCGTATCAATCAGCTTGATGTTGGCCGTCGGGTCGTTCTGGGCCGTCATCACCATATCGGACAGGCTTATGACCATGATGGCGACGGCGGGATAGAAACCGTTCATCTCCTTCAGGTCCGCCGGGGCCTGCTGCCCGTTCATGGCCAGCGCGCCGGGCGCCAGCAGGAAGCCCTGGCTGGGATCGTGCGGCTCCTCATCCGCCGGGGGTTCGCTTTCCAGTTCCTCCCGTGCGGCGGCGACGGCGGTGAAATGCTGCGCGGAGAAACGGGCCGCCGCGACACCTGCGATCATGTCCACAAAATGCGAGACCATGTCCGCCCGTGGCGCGTCTTCCAGCGTGATGACGCCCACCGGGCCGGTTGCGCCCTGAATGGGATTGCAGAACAGGGCCTTGCTGCCAAAGCTGCGCATGTACACGCGGTAGAAGGCGGCTGTCCGCTCGTCATCCGCCGCACTGGCTATGGCCAGCGCATCCCCGTGGGAGACGGCATCAAAAAAGCTCTTGAGGTCGGTGGTGGCCATTTCAAAGCCACCGGAATGTACATCCTGCTGCCGGTCATAGGAATCGATGCACATGAGGGTGTGCCCGTCATGCAGGATTCGCCATATGGCCGCGCGGCGGGCATGGGACTGGTCGGCCAGCGCCTCGGTCAGGATAAGGGCGTTATCCTCCGGGTTGAACAGTTCGGGATACGCCGCGACGGACTGCAGGGCATGGCTTTCGTAATTGGCCACGGCATGGGACTGCTCGATCTCACGCCGCAGGCGTTCGCTCCTGCGGGCCTGCAGGAACAGCATGAACCCCAGCCCGGACGCCATGAGCACGACCAGAATGGAAAACAGCAGGTTCTGCCGCCCCGACGCCATGGCGAAACGTGAAAAATCATCTTCCGGCGCGACCAGCAGCAGAACCCAGCTATCCTTGCCCACGGGCAGGTTCGCGGTGATCGTGACGTAGTTCTTGTCATTTACCCGGACGGTCCGCGCGCCGTAGCCGTGAACGCGGTACTGGTCGAACGCCTTGGTCATGACCGGGAAGCGGGCGGGATCAATCACCATCTTCATCGGGTCGCCATTGGCCTGGACGAGCGTTTCCTCCATGCCATGCCCGGCCAAAACGTGCCCGTCATGGTCCAGCAGGATGGCGTTGCCGCTTTCCCCGATCTTGAGCGAGTTCAGGAATTTGTTCAGGTGGTCGAGCGAGATGTTGATGGCATAGACATGCGTCTTGTCATCCGCGCCCTTGTAAGGCACCGCAGATGTCAGGATCAGTTGCCGCGTTACCTCCACAACGTAGGGGTGGGTCCAGAATTCCTGCCCCGCCTTGACGGTATCGGCAAACCAGCTATGCCCGCGCGGGTCGTAATTGCCCGCCGGGGTCTGCCACTGCTTTATGACCTTGTCGTTCCCGTCGCGCAGTTCATGGGCGAAGGTAGCCTTGTCCGTTCCACGGTTCTGCAGCGTCGTGACGGAAATGCCCTGATTGTTGCCGCCGCGTTCGAGTTCGCTGAAGCTGCCGTCACCATCCGCAAGGTAGAAGGACTGGATCTGCGGCACGTTGCGCAGCATGGTGCTGCTGTAGCCATTGAATATTTTCTGCTCGACCGACGGGGCGCCATGTTCAAGCATGTCACGCGCCACGATCGCCCCGGCGGAAGCGGGCATGAGGAAGGAACTGACTTCCTTGGCGATGTAATCCTGCTGGCTGACCAGCAGGTCATGCGTAAGGGCCAGCGCGCCCGTGCGCGCGGTCTGGTAGGAATGCCACCCCACCCCCGCGATGATGGCAATGACCGAGACCACCCCGGCCACGGGAATGCCGATATGAAGCAGGAAGCGCCTGAACTGGTCGGAAGGGGCAATCGTGGGATCGACAATCTCGTCCGTGGACAATGCTCTCTTCCTGTTTCAAGACATCAGGTGCGGTGTGTTCACAAATCCTAGACCACACATCGCGCGCTGGCCAAACCCTTTATGGCCTGCGCACAGTTCAACCCAGCCATAGCGGATCGGACAGGCGGGCGATGAATGCCGCGTGGGCCGCCAGTTCCGCCTCTGTCGGCCGCACCCGCACGGGCACATGCCCCGGTTCGCGCACGTAATTGTAACCTGTCACGCCGCCGCCATCGCCCTCTTCCACCGCCAGGCCAAGCCCGCGCTGCCTGCCGCCGGTCAGTTCCAGATAGACCGCCGCCAGCAGCTTGCAGTCCAGCAGGGCGTTATGGGTGGTGCGTTCCGACAGGTCGATGGAAAAGCGCCGGCACAGTGCGTCAAGGCTGTTGGGCATGCCGGGAAAACGCTCCCGCGCCATGTCGAGCGTATCGACCATGCGGCCCATATCCAGCTCCGGCAGCTTCGCGCGCGCCAGCTCCGCGTTCAGGAAGCCGAAGTCGAACCGGGCGTTATGGGCGATCAGGGGGTCATTGCCGATGAATGTCAGGAACCCCTGCGCGATCTCGGCAAATTTGGGTTTGCCCTCCAGATCGGCGCGGGTGAAGCCATGCACGCGGGACGCTTCCTCGGGCACGTCACGTTCGGGGTCGATCAGGACATGGAAATTCCGCCCCGTGGGCAGGTCGCCCACCAGTTCCAGCGCCGCGATCTCGATCACCCGGTCGCCCTTGAGCGGATCAAGGCCGGTGGTTTCCGTATCAAACAGGATCGTGCGTTTCATGCGTGTTTCCTTCTGGTCCGTGCCCGTGCGGGCACCGTGCCCTCATGCATGGCGCGCAGCAGGCGCCGGACCTGCCGCAGCGTATCATGGCGCGACAGCCCTGTTTGCAGGACCACATCGGCCCGGCGGCGGCGCAGGGCATCGGGCATCTGGCGCGCCAGCACCGCGTCAAGCTGGGCGGGCGTCATCTTGCCCCGGCGCAGGACGCGGGCGCGCTGTATCCGCGCGGGCGCGCTGACAACCGCCACGGCGTCACATACCCGCTCGGCCCCGGTCTCGAACAGCAGGGGAATATCCAGCACGACCCAGCGGCACCCGTCGCGCCGCGCGCGCTGGATGAAGCGTTCGCGCGCCCTGCGCACCATAGGGTGGAGAATCCCCTCAAGCCCGCGAATGATGGCCGGGTCCGACAACGCCACGCGCCGCAGCATCCCCCGGTCCAGCACGCCCTCTCGCACCGAGCCGGGCACCAGCCTGCCAATGGCGGTCAATGCACGGCCATGCGGTTCCTGCAGGGCGCGGACCTCCGCATCCGCATCGAACACCCGCACGCCCGCGCGGCGGAACAGGGCGGCGGCCGTGGACTTGCCCATGCCGATGCCGCCCGTCAGCCCCAGCACCCGCATGGCCCGCCCTTCAGCCCGTGCGGCTGGCATGCAGGTCCGCATCAAGCAGGGCCTCGACATCCGGCCCGATCGGCGCTGTCACGCCAAACCATTTACGAAATCCCAGCCCGGCCTGATGGATCAGCATGCCCAGCCCGTCCACACAGCGCAGGCCATGCGCCTGGGCCTGGACAAGCAGCGCGGTCTGACGGGGCACATACACGATGTCACACACCACCAGCGCCCTGTCAGCCTGCCCCAGATCGAGCGGGAAGGCGGCATTGCCTGCCCCCTCCATCCCGATGGAGGTGGTGTTGACCAGCAGGGTGCATTCCGCCAGCACCTCGCCCGCCCGCGCCCAGTCGATCACGGTGATTCCGGCCAGCGAGGCCGCGAGTGCTTCCGCCCGCGCACGGGTCCGGTTGGCGATGATGACCTTCACCCCCCGGTCAAGCAGGCTGGCGGCGATTGCGCGGGCGGCGCCCCCCGCCCCCAGCAGCAGCGCGCAGCCACCATGGACGGGGATTCCATGCGCCTCGACATTGGCGACGAATCCGTCCCCGTCGGTGGAATAGCCCTCAATCCTGCCGTCATCGGCAAAAACCAGCGTGTTGACCGAGCCGGAACGCTCGGCCGAACGGTCCAGCCGGTCCACGATCCCGTAGGCCGATTCCTTGTGCGGGATGGTAACGTTCACCCCCCGGAACCCGGCGGCCTGCAGGCCACGCACGGCCGTCTCGAACTGTCCCGGCCGGACAGGCAGCGGCACGTAGGCGCCGTTGACGCCACATTTTTCCAGCCAGAAATTATGCATGAGCGGCGAACGCGAATGCGCCACCGGCCAGCCGATCACCCCGGCCAGAAGTGTATGCCCGTCAATGCGCGGGGCGCGCGGCGTTGTCTTTTCCATAGGCTCCATCAGGCTGTCTGTTTGCGTGAACCGGCACTCTGGCGGCTGAACTCGTCCCATGCCTGCGGCAGGATGCGGGCAAGGCGTTCGGCCCATTGCGCCTGCCCCTCGGCGGAGGACACCAGATCCTGGCGAATCTCGATTTCAAGATAGGGCAGGCCCCGCCCCTCGGCATGTACGGGCACGGTGTAATCACTGGCGTCGGTCAGCGCATAGGGTTCGTTGCTGCCCACGACCAGCCCATCTTCCGCCGCCAGCAGGTCACGCACCCGCAGGCCGAAGGCGGGGTTGCGGTTATGCAGCACGCCGGTATGCCACGGACGATCCTGCCCGTTCATGCATTCGGTAAAGCTGTGCAGGGAAACCAGCACGACCGGCAGGCCAGCCTCCAGCCGGGCGGAGACCTCGCCCTCGATCCGCTGGTGATAGGGCAGGAATATCTCCTCCACCCGCTGGCCTTCCTGCGTTGCGGTAAGCTCCATGTTGCCCGGCACGTCGGTGCCATCGCTGCGCCGCACGATGGATGTCGGGTGTCCCGGCGCGCGGTTGCAGTCGATCACGAGGCGGGAATAGGCCTGCTCGATCAGGGTGCAGCCAAGCGCGCGGGCCAGCAGGCGGCCCGTCTCGGCCATGCCGAGGTCACAGGCGATATGGCGCGCCCGGTCGGCGGCGCTGACCCCCAGATCCCCCAGCGCGGCGGGAATGGCGCGGCCCGCATGATCGCTGACCAGCACGAAAGGCAGGCCGGACGGCGCGGCATCACCCGCATCGGGCGGGGGCGCGAACTGGATGACGGGTGCGGGATCACCCTGCGTCAGCAGACGTGACGGCTCTTGCGCAAGGGCTGCGTGCTGCATTGTGCGGGGCGTCCTCTGGCCGTGGGCGGATTGCGTGACGACCCTACAGCCCAAGCCGCATGAGTAAAAGACCCCGTGCTACAACCCACATCCCGCAGGAATGATTGTATCTGGCCGCCCACGTGGGTAGGGTGCGCGGCAACCACGGCATCATGCCGCATGGTCCTTGAATCACACTTGGGGTAGCTGGAACACGGAATGCCGGGGAACGCGAAAACGCTGACGGATCAGGACGCGCCAAAGGCCAACGCGCAGTGGGGCGGACGCTTTGCCGGGGGACCGGCGGAGATCATGCAGGACATCAATGCCTCGATCGGGTTTGACAAGGCGCTGTGGCGGCAGGACATCGCGGGCTCCAAGGCCCATGCCGCCATGCTGGCCAGGACCGGCATCATCTCCGCCGAGGATGCGCGCGCCATTACCGAGGGACTGGACGAAATCGGGCGCGAGATCGCGGCCGGCACGTTCGAGTTCAGCACCGCGCTGGAAGATATTCACATGAATATCGAATCCCGCCTGTCCGACCGCATTGGCGAGGCCGGCAAGCGCCTGCACACCGCGCGCTCACGCAATGATCAGGTCGCGACCGATTTCCGCCTGTGGGTGCGTGATGCGATTGACGGGCTGGACCAGCAGGCGGCCTCGCTCATGCGTGCATTGGCGCGCCGCGCGCAGGAACACGCCGCGACCCCGATGCCCGGCTTCACCCACCTGCAGACCGCCCAGCCCGTCACCTTCGGCCACCACCTGCTGGCCTATGTGGAAATGCTGGCGCGTGATCGCGGGCGGCTGGCGGATGCGCGGCGCAGGCTCAATGAATCCCCGCTGGGTTCGGCAGCCCTTGCGGGCACGTCGTTTCCCATCGACCGGGAGATGACGGCAAAGGCCCTCGGCTTCGACCGCCCGACCGCCAATTCGCTCGATGCCGTGTCCGACCGTGATTTCGCGCTGGAATACCTGTCCGCCCTGTCCATCATGGCGGTGCACCTGTCGCGGCTGGCGGAAGAAATCGTGATCTGGTGTTCCGCGCCCTTCTCCTTCATCCGCCTGTCAGATGCGTTCACCACCGGCTCATCCATCATGCCGCAGAAGCGCAACCCGGATGCGGCCGAACTGGTCCGCGCCAAGGGCGGGCGCATTACCGGCGCGCTGGTGGGACTGCTGACGGTGATGAAGGGCCTGCCGCTGGCCTATGCCAAGGACATGCAGGAAGACAAGGAACCCGTTTTCGCGGCGACCGACGCCGCCGCCCTGAGCCTTGCGGCCATGGACGGCATGATCCGTGACCTGAGCGTCAATGCCGAACAGATGCGCGCCTATGCCGGTTCAGGCTTCTCCACCGCGACCGACCTGGCGGACTGGCTGGTGCGCGTGCTGAAGGTGCCCTTCCGCACCGCCCACCATGTCACGGGCCGTCTGGTTGGCAAGGCGGAAGCGCGTGGCGTGGGGCTGGCCGACCTGACACTGGAGGAAATGCAGGCCGAGGAGCCGGGCATCACCAGCGACATCTTCTCGGTGCTGGATGTCGATTCCTCCATCGCCTCGCGCACCAGCCATGGCGGTACGGCAAGCGACAACGTGCGCGCGCAGTCCGCGCGCTGGCTTGATGCGCTGGGGGCGGAAAAATGAGCCGCCTCCTGACCCGGCACAGGCGCATAGCCACATTCATACTGCTGACCGGCCTGCTGGCGGTCATGGCCACGACGCTTGATGCATGTGGCCGCATTGGCACGCCCCGCCCGCCGGAACATTCGACCGCCTATTACCGCAGCTACCCCAGCACGGACAGGTAAGCGCTCAGGACAGGTTGCCCGGCCCGAAACTGTCGGGCAGCAGGTCCGCCAGCGTCCGTTCAACCATGGTCTCTCCCTGTGGCGAGACCATGGTGACCCGCGTGTCGGCCACCCCGAATTCCCTTATTTTCTGCCTGCATCCGCCACATGGGGTGCACGGCGCATCGCCCCCGCCGCACACGACCACACGGCGGATACGCCGCCCGCCCGCCAGCGCCATGGCCGCGATGGCCCCGGCCTCGGCACAGGTTCCCTCCGGATAGGCGGCGTTTTCAACATTGCATCCGGCAAAAATCAGCCCATCTACGGTTTCGACAGCGGCGCCGACCTGAAAACGCGAATACGGGGCATAGGCCCGCAGCCGTGCATCAACCGCCGCGCGCACCAGAGGGTCATTTTTCATGACTGATGTTTGCTTCCCCGCCTTTCGTGCGTCAAGCACCTTGGAAGGGACGGTGCAAGGCGGTATCGTGCAGCCCATCATGGCTGATGCTCCCCTTACCTGTCCCGGACAGGACCCTTCCGTTGCCGAACTTCTGGCCGTCCGTCCGGCGCTGTCCATGCATGCCGTGGACGGGCTGGTGCTGGAGGACGTACCCCTTAACGCCATTGCCGACGCGCTTGGCACACCCACATGGGTCATGAGCGCGGGCACGCTGCGCGCGCGCTACCGGCGGCTGGCTGCGGCCCTTGAGGCCACGGGCCGCCCGGTTTCGATCCACTTCGCGGTCAAGGCCAATGACCACCTGGCCGTGCTGCGCGTACTGGCGGCCGAAGGCGCTGGCGCGGACGTGGTCAGCGGCGGTGAACTGCGCCGGGCCATGATGGCGGGCATCCCGGCGGGGCGGATCGTCTTTTCCGGCGTAGGCAAGACACCCGATGAGATGCGGCTGGCCCTGCGCGCGGGCATCGGCCAGATCAATGTTGAAAGCGCGGAGGAACTCGAACTCCTCTCCGCCGTCGCCCGGGCCGAAGGGATCGACGCTCCCATCGCCCTGCGCATCAACCCCGATGTGGACGCAGGCACCCACGCCAAGATCACCACCGGCCTCGCCACCAACAAATTCGGCATCCCCTATGACCGCGCGGCCGATCTCTATGCCCACGCGGCAGGCCTGCCCGGCATCCGGCCCGTCGGGCTGGCCATGCATATCGGCAGCCAGATCACCCGCATGCAGCCCTACCGCACCGCCTATGCGAAGCTTGCGGATCTGGTGCGGACCATCCGTTCGCGCGGGCTGGCGGTGGACGTGCTGGACTGTGGCGGCGGGCTTGGCATTTCCTACCGCGATGAAACCGAAGGCGCGCCCGAAGCCCTTGCCGCCGCGATCCATGCCGAACTGGGCAGTCTGGGCACGCGCCTTGCCATCGAGCCGGGCCGCTGGCTGGCTGGCCCTGCTGGCGTGCTGCTGAGCACGGTCATCCTGCGCAAGCGTGGCTATGACGGCATGCCGCCCTTCCTTGTGCTGGATGCGGCGATGAACGACCTCATGCGGCCCAGCCTGTATGATGCGTGGCATGGCATCGTGCCCCTTTCCGCCGCCGGGGCCGTCGCCCCGACCGAGCAGGTGCATGTGGTGGGCCCGGTATGCGAAAGTGGCGATACATTCGGCCATGACCGCACCCTGCCGCACATGGAGGCGGGATCACGCCTCGCGCTGCTGGATTGCGGGGCCTATGGCATGGTCATGAGTTCCACCTACAACGCCCGCCCGCTGGCAGCACAGGTGATGGTGGATGGCAGCCGCTGGGCCGTCATCCGCGAACGGCAGGAGATCGAGGACCTGTGGGCCGCTGACCGTATTCCCGAATGGGCCGGGGCATCCCTCGCCACTGCTGGCGGAGGCCTATGACAGCCGGGCAGGACAGCACCCAGCCCGGCGGCAACCTGCCGCAACGTCTGGCCCATGCCCGCCAGCAGGCCCGTCGCGCCCTGTGGGCGGAACGCCTGTGGCCGCTCATGCTGCCGGGGGCCGATGCGGCCCTGGGCGTGGCGGTGCTCGGGCTGACACGCCTGCCCCAGTCCCTGCCTGATTCCGTCCACGCGCTTGCGCTGGCAGGCATTGCCGCAGGCGCGGGTTACATGACATGGCGGGCGGCCCAGCGTATCCGCCCCCCCACCGCGCAGGAAACCGACCGGCGGGTGGAGCAGGCATCCGGCCTGTCCGGCCAGCCACTGCGCACGTTATTCGACCGGCCCGCCAACCCCGACACACCGCAGACCATCTATCTGTGGCACCGGCACCTGCAACGCATCACGGCGGAACTTGGCCACCTGCGCGGCGGCTGGCCCCGGCCCCGCCTGCATGCCACGGGGCAATGGCGGGTGACGGTGGTGCTGGGCGTGGTGCTGGCCGGTGGACTGGTCTGGTCCGGCGGGCATGCGCCCAGCCGGGTCATGGCCGCCTTCCTGCCCGGCATGGATGATGCCGACACACCGGCAGCGCAGATCAACGCATGGATCACCATGCCCGACTACGCCCCCGGCGCGCCGGTCTTCCTAGACGCCACACATACGGACGCCACCATTCCCGCGGGCGCGCAACTGACCGTGACCCTGAACGGGCTGAACGGCCACCCCGCCCTGCACATGCGCGGGCCGCAATATCCCGCGCTGGGGCCGCATGATTTCCGCGCGCTGGGCAATGCAAGCTGGACCACGCAGGCCAGCCTGCTAGCCAGCGGCACACTGACCCTGCGCGGGCGGGGGCGCACGCTTGCGCGGTGGCACCTGAAGGTCACGCCAAACCCCGCGCCCGAAATCGCATGGGGGCAGAATCCCGGCAGCCAGGATGGCGAATGGCGGACCCGCCTGCCCTATCACGTCTCCCAGCCCTACGGCATTGCAAGCCTGCATGCGGAACTGGTCATGCCGGACAGCCCGCACGACAGGCTTGACGTGCCGATCCCGCTCAACGGCCACCCGCGCGTGGCGGATGATGTGGCAACCGTTGACCTGTCCGAAAACCCGTGGGCGGGGGAAGACGTGACGGCACGCCTTGTCGCCACAAGCAGCAGCGGTGTTACGGCCACCTCCGCCCCGGTGCGGCTGCGGATCGGGGCGCGGAACTTCAACAACCCGCTGGCCAAGGCGATACTGGATATCCGCAAGCGAATCGCCCTACGGCGTGAAAACCGCACGCAGGGCATGCGTGAACTGCTCGCGCTGGGTCAGGCCGACACCCTCCTGACCCATCAGGTCGGGCTGATGCTTGCCCTGACCAGCACGGCAGCACTGCTGGATAGCGAGGATGTGCCCGATGATTACGCCATAACGCAGGCCACCGGGCGGCTGTGGTTCCTTGCGCTCGACATCGAGCACAAGCGCCATGACATCAACAATGAACAGGCCGATTTCGGGGTACAGGCCGCGCAGGAAGCCGTGCGCCAGCAGCTTGAACACATGCGCCAGATGGGCCCGAAGGGTCAGGGCCCCGACCAGCAGGCCGAACTCCAGCACCGCATGCAGGCGCTGAAGGATGCGATCTCACGCAAGATGCAGGCCCTTGCCCAGCAGGCCATGCGCAACCATTCGGCCATGCCCGCCCTGCCGCAGATGACCGCGCGCGGTACGCAGAATCTCGACCGCATGATGCAGCAGTTGCAGGACGACGCCGCCAATGGCCGTGATGCCGACGCCATGCAGAAGCTCCAGCAGATGGAGGACATGGCCGAGAGCATGCGCAACGCGACCCCGCAGGATATGGTCCAGCTTGCCCAGCAGATGCAGGCCCGCCAGCGGGCAAAGGAACTGCGCCACGCCCTGCGTGACCTGACGGCCCGCCAGTCGCAACTGCTCGACCATGCCCAGTCACGGCTGGATCAGGCGCAGCGCGAGCAGGAACGTGAAGCCGCCAGACACCAGACGGACATGGATGACGACGGGCCGGACCTTTCCAACATGTCCACGGCCGACCTGCTACGCCAGTTGGGGATCACGCCCCCCGATGGCGCCCCGACCCAGCAGCCCCCCAAACCACCGCCGCCAGAAAGCATGACGCCCGAGGCCCGCGCCGCCCAGCAGCATGCCGACCGCGCCGTGCAGCATGCGCTGGCCCGTGCGCTGCATGAACTGCGCCATGAGTTCAAGCAGTTCTCCGGCAAGGACACCCCGGCCCTGGACAAGGCACAGGCGGATATGAAGGCGGTGCGCGCAGCCTTGGGCACTGGCAAGGACACGGACGCTGCCAGTGCCGAGAAAAAGGTGCTGGCTGACCTGCAGCAGGGCGACCAGCAGATGCGCCAGTCCATCCGCAACCATGGCGCACAGGGCAGCATGACCATTTTCATGCCGATGATGTCACAGGGTAATGGCCAGGGCAGCAGCGGCAGTGGCGGCAACCGCCCCGGCGATCAGGATGATGATGACGATGCCGACCAGCAACCCGCAGACAGCAAGAACGACCGCGACCCGCTAGGCCGCAAGACGGGCGATACACGGCAGGGTATGGATAATGACACCCATGTTCCCGACAATGCCAGCCGTGAGCGGGCGCGGGAGATCGAACAGGAACTCCGCCGCCGCGACGCGGACCGCACCCGCCCACCCGAGGAACTGGAATATCTCGACCGGCTGCTGCGCGCGTTCTAAATAACCAACTGAAAAATAAAAGTTTTTGGGTGCCGCCTTTTTGAAAAAAGGCGGCATCTCTCGAAAACGCTGCACCCGACAGGTGAAATGCTCACCTATCAGGCAACTTCCCGCCCCCTTCTACCGGACGACCCTGCGTCCGGTAGCGCCGCCATCAGGCATCGGTTTTCTGGTCGGTCTTGGTTGAAGGAAAGACGCGGTTGACCGGAGCCGTGGCAAGGTCAATGGCATCGTAGGACGGCAGGGCTTCCGACGCATCATCCCCAGAGACAGGCAGAAGCTGCGCATCGGGCATTTCACCCTTGGCATGCGCCTGGGTGAGGCGTTCAAGGTTCTCGCCAATCCGGGGATAGTCCTCGACCAGCTTGCGGAAATCACGCGCGCTCATGGTCATGAAATGCCCGAACTGCAACGAGCGGCTGGTGGCGTTCACCCGCCCGTTCTTCAGAGCTTCCACCGCGCCCAGCACCGCACCTGCGCCAAAGCGGACATCATGCTTGGGGTAATGCGTCTCCGCCAGCCCGGCGCTGATGAAATACACGGTCCGCACCTTCTGCCCGTTGCGGTACAGCCGCTCCCCGGGGGATGAGAAGTGGATGGACATTTTCATGGCGATGTCGTGCAGGACGCCGTCGGCCACCCCCTCGAACACGGGGAAGTTGTGGATACGGCTTTCGATGCCTGCGCGGATGTTGAACTTCAGCCTGAAATCAAGCTGTTCGCGCCTATGTTCCACATCGCGATGCAGTTCGCGGTGCAGTTCCTCGCTCAGGAGCGATTCGGACATCAGGGTATCGTATTTCTCTTCTTCCAGCCTCAGGGCGATCTGGCGCAGCATCCGGTTTTCCAATGCCTCGGAATACCCGTGGTAGTGCAGGCGCAGGGTCTGCAATGCCTCGTCCAGCAGCTTGCACTGGCGGTCCAGAACCTCACCCACGATGTCGCTTATGCGGTGGCCCAGCGTCGGCTCCATACGCTGGCGCATGAAGCGCGTCAGCGACAGCGAGACGAAATAGGCGATCATCAGCATCTCGAACCGCTCCATCATGCAGTACATGAGGGGGGCGTCGAAATTGAAGCGGTGATGGATCATCTGCGCCACGCGAAACCGCAGCGAAGGCCGCAGCCTGCGCCGCAGGGCCCGCACGTAGCCAAAGCGCCCCTCCAGCCGCGCGCCGTCCACCATTGCCTCGGCCGAACGCAGCAGCGTTTCCATCACCCGGCGCGACAGGCCCTGGATGCGGAACAGGTCCAGCAGGATGGAGCGCTCCCGGTTGGCGATTACGATCAGCGCCAGCGTCACGCGCTGGCGGTCACCCAGTGCGGTATCAAAGGTATTGGCCTGTTCCTCGGCATGGACGCGGCGGTCCAGCACTTCCACCACCGTGCTGGTCACGGTGGGAGAGAAACCAAGCTCGCCCGCCACGTCACGCGTCTGGTCACGCACCTCCCCCAGCCCGATGGCAAGGATCTGGTGCCGCAGCGCCTGGTCGATCAGCGGAAGCTGGTCCAGTTTCAGGAACAGCACCAGATAACGCAGCGACAGGCCATTGACGAACAGGGTGATCAGCACGAAGCCCGTGGCGATAATGCCGATGAAATGCGCGATGCTGCTGGAAACATGCTCGTTTTCCGTCACCGCCAGCGCCAGCGCCAGCGTAATGGCGCCACGCAGCCCGCCCCACACCATTGTCACCTTGAACGGCGTCGGCACGGGGGGAGACAGCTTGGTGGCGGCAAGGATGGGCAGCATGCCGAACACCACCGCCCCGCGCGCCAGAAGC
>NZ_QUWV01000002.1 GCF_003403295.1 Komagataeibacter melaceti
GGCGCAGGTCGGGGCGGGCGGTCAGGTAGTGGCCAAAGCCGTCGCGCGCGCGGCCGGTGGCAATGTCGGACTGTACGGCGGGGTCGCGCATGTAGTCCGCCAGATCCAGCGCCGAACACGGCTTGCGCTGTTCATGCACCCCGTCCCGCAGGAAATGGGCATAGCCGTTACGCAGCGCCCCGCTTTCAATCGCGGCCAGCACGTCCGGGTTGACGGCGGCGTAAAACGATTCCGAAAAGAACGGGCCGGGGTCGAACGCCATGGGGGTGGGGTTGCACAGGTAATGGTGCAGCGCGCTGGCAAAGCGGCCCTGCGCCACGTCGTCCTGCACCTCGGGGTAGGTGTCGTGATACCACCCGGCATCGAAATAGGCCGAAAGCCCCTGCCATGGCCGGGCCGCCATGCCGCGCAGCAGGCAGTCCGCATATGGCCGCGCAGCCGCCTCCGCCCCGCCATGGGGCAGGGTGGCGAGATAGGTGGCGGGGTCGAAAAAGCACGACCCGCTGCGCATCTCCCCATCGCCCACGCGCAGGTAATGGTCGTAGCCATTGCGGTAGCCGCCCGCCGCCAGCATGGCCGGGGTAATGTCGGGATAGGCGGCGCGATAGGCGTGCTCGTCAAACAGCCAGTGCGGGCTGTGGGTGTGCAGGCCCGTGGTCAGGTAGTGGTCGAACCCGCTGCGCCATGTGCCCTGCGCCACCTGCCGGGCCACATCGGGGTAGGTGGCGAGGTACCATTCCTCATCAAAGAACGCGTTGGGGGAATGGCGCAGGGCCACGCCGTGTTCGGCATAGAAATCGTGAAGCTGGTCCGTGGGGATGTCCATCAGATCCAGAACCGCCGCGTGGCGGGCGCGGTACCACGCGGGGTCGAAAGCGGTCCATCCGACTGCCGTTTCCGCATTACCCGAGGAAACAGCCATCATGTATCCCTGTCCCTGTCATGTCGGGGGATACAATGGGCGCGAAAGGTTAATTTTTGATTGGCTGCGCCGCGTCGGGCGGGGTGGGAGGTGCCGAGATGTCGGCCACGCGGGCATCGACCACCCTTTGCGCATCCGCCGGGGCCAGGCAGGCCACAAGCCCCTGGTCGCCTGCGTTGATATACACTTTGGGCTGGGCCATGGCGGTGTCCGACAGCACCACGGGCAGTTGCGTCGCCTGGCCGAAGGGGCTGGTGCCGCCGGAGCGGAAGCCGGTCAGTTCAGCCGATTTTTCCGGGCTCATCATCCGCGCGTTGCGCCCGCCGAACAGGGCCGCGACCTTCTTGAAGTTCACCTTGTGGTCGGCCGGCACCACCAGGCAGACCGGGGTCTTGCGGTCCACCTCCACCACCAGTGTCTTGAGCACGCAGGCCGGGTCCACCCCGATGGACGACGCCGCCTGCATGCCGATCAGCCCGCCGCCGGGCGCGTATTCATAATCATGCACCGAAAACGCAACGCCGCTGGCGGCAAGGAATTCGGTGGCCTTCGTCTGTTCCGTCATGCTGCATGCTCCATGTTCCGCCGCCAGCAATAATATGGCACCCGATGCCATTCAAGGGGAACATTCACAACGCACATCCAGCGCGGGCGCGCCCTTACGCACCCTGCCGCGTGCCGCGCACCACGGCGGGCAGCGCCAGCGCGACCAGCAGCCCCCCCATCAGCAGCAGGTCCGCCGTGCCGTAACGCGCCTCAAGCACCATGCCCGCGATCCCGCCAAGGCCAAAGGACAGGATGATCGCCCCGTGCAGCCGCAGGCGTTCGCGCACATTCGTGGCACCCTCCCACCTGTTGCCCGTGCGGCGGTGGTCGAACCACAGCGCCAGTTCCATGCCAAGGTCGGTCAGCATGCCGGTCATGTGCGTGGTCCGCACCCGCGCGCCCGAAAGGTGCGTGACCGTGGCGTTCTGGAACCCCATGAGGAACCCCATGCCGTAAGCCAGCAGTCCCGCGCCACGTCCCGGCGGCATGAGCATGGGCACCACGCCCAGCGCCGCCAGCAGCATGCCCTCCAGCAAGATCGCGCGGGCATGGATGGCGGGGATGCCGCGCCTGTTCCCCGCACTGGCCAGCAGCGTTGCCGCGATGCTGCCCAGCACGAACACGCAGATCACCCCGACAAAGGGCAGGACATCGCGCTCCGTCGTCACCATGTCTATGGCCATGGCGGACAGGTTGCCGGTCATGTTGGCGCAGTAATACCCCGTAACCATGAAGCCGCTGACATTGACCGCCGCCGCCACCGCCGCCAGCGTGCAGCCAAGCCGCAGGTCGGTCCCGATACTGCGCGATGCCCCTTTGTGAACCAGCATATCCCCAGGTTCCGCCTGTGCGGGGCCACATGCCCCCCCGTGTCCGGTTGCCCCGCCCCATGGCGGGGGACGCGATGATGCGATGCCCGTGGCGGCGCATCGCCACGCCCGGCGCATACCGGCTGGCCACCACAGGTGTCATGACATGATGCCACGCGCCCATGGCCCGCGCAACGGCCCGCACCCCGCCCCCTGCCGCGCGGCGGGGGCGGGCGTGATGTAATAAGCCGCCTGCAATCCGGCCTGCGCAACATGACCATAAATATACTTGTGCATATATATGATTTGCATTGGCGGCGTGAATTCCCGATCGCCGCGCGCGAAATGTTATTTATTTGTAATGTGAGGCTTCTTTAAGATATATTTCATGGGGCATGCGTTCCTTTACATATGGACATGCCAGTTTCGTGATGGCATGGTCCGTATCACAACGCCATGGGCCAATCATTACGGGTGATGAATGACCACAGTTCCAGCCACCGCGCGGGGTAAGACCGGCCTGCCAGCCTGCGGGAATGGAACGGCGAAGTAATGATTGACATCCTGCTCCGCAACGCCTGGCTGTATATCGACCGCGGCTGGGAAATTCCCGATGGCTGGATCGCCATAGACGGCGGCCGGGTCCATGCCGTGGGCGGGCCGGAACTGCCCTGCCCACCGGCGCGGCAGGTCATTGACGCGCGCGGGCGGCTGGTCACGCCGGGGCTGGTCAACGCCCACCACCACATGTGGCAGAACCTGACCCGCGCCTATGCCCCGGTCACGCGCAGCAGCCTGTTCACATTGCTGGAAAAGCTGTTCCCCCTATGGGCCATGCTGGATGCCGATGCGGTGTACCTGGCCACCTGCACCGGCATGGTGGAACTGCTGCTGGGCGGCTGCACCACATCCATGGACCAGCTTTACGCCCATCCCGCCCCGGAACTGACCGATGCGCAGTTCCGTGCCGCGCGTGAGGTCGGGCTGCGGTTCTACGCCACGCGCGGCAGCATTACCCGCACGGTGGCCGGGCGTGGTCTCGCCCCCGCCGCCATCGTGCAGGATGAGGACACCGTGCTGGCGGACTGTGAACGCCTGGTCCACCTGCACCACGACCCCCGGCCCGGCGCGATGGGGCGCGTGGCGCTGGGGCCGGCGGCGCTGTATCTTGTCTCCGCGCGGATCATGCGTGAATCCGTCAGCATGGCGGAACGCTACAACCTGCGCCTGCACACCCATCTGGCCGAGGATGTGGATGAGGATGAATACTGCCTCAATGTCCATGGCTGCACGCCCACCGAATATCTGGAGCGCATGGGCTGGGCCACGCCGCGCACATGGCTTGCGCACTACATATACGCCGCCCCGGACGAGATCGACCGTATGGCGCGCGCGGGCGTTGCGGTGGTGCAGTGCCCCGGCGCGGGCATGCTGACCGATGGCGGCGCGGCCGATGCGATGGACCTGCGCGCACGCGGCATGCATGTGGGGGTGGGCAGCAACGGTGCCGCGGCGAATGACAGCGCATCCATGTGGCTGGAAACGCGCAACGCCATGCTGGTGGGGCGTGGCCGCAACGGGCCTGAATCCATGGTCGCGCGTGATGCGCTGGACATGGCCACCCGGGGCAGCGCCGCCTGCCTGGGCTGGGCGGACGAGATCGGCCACCTGTGCCCCGGCGCCTGCGCCGACCTGGTGCTGTGGCACATGAGCGA
Source organism: Komagataeibacter melaceti (assembly GCF_003403295.1). Classification (GTDB taxonomy): domain Bacteria; phylum Pseudomonadota; class Alphaproteobacteria; order Acetobacterales; family Acetobacteraceae; genus Komagataeibacter; species Komagataeibacter melaceti. Next base: position 3,993 of record NZ_QUWV01000002.1, read on the forward strand.
TGTCGCGCTGGCCGGGGCCATGACCGACCCGGTCGAGGCCTGGCTGCGCTGCGGCCCGGCCACGGCGCATACCACTATTGTCAATGGCCGCGTGCTGGTGGAAAACTGTGAACCCCGGCTGACGGGGCTGCCGGACATCCTGCGCGCGCACGCGGCGCAGGCGCGGCGGATACAGCAGTTGCACTGAATGACCGACCACACACCGCGCGCGGCCGCAGGGGGTGGCCCGCGCGGGGCCTATGGATACACAACCGGGGGAAGTAAGGAATGACGGAACAGTCACGCGCCGCGGCATGGCAGGGCCTGCCTGTCATATCGGTGGCGGGCCTGAGCGCGCCATCACGCGCCGCGCGCGGGCAGGTGGGGGCGGCGCTGCATGCCGCCTGCCGCGACATGGGGTTTTTCTACTGCGTGGACCACGGCATACCGGCCGACCTGATCGCGGCGGTGTTCGCGCAGTCACGCGCGTTCTTCGCCCTGCCCGAGGCGGAGAAGGAAGCCCTCAACAAGAACCGCTCCACCTGCAACCGGGGCTACGAGCCGCTGCGTGACCAGACGCTGGAACCCGGCGCGCCGCCCGACCTGAAGGAAGGGTTCTATATCGGCCCCGAAAAACCGGCCGATGACCCCGCCGTGCGGGCAGGGCGCTTCAACCAGGGGCCGAACCAGTGGCCGCGCGACATGCCGGAGTTCCATCGGGTCATGATGGAATACAGCGCCGCCATGACCGAACTGGGCGAGCGGCTGATGCGCGGCATCGCGCTCTCGCTCGGGCTGGACGAGAACTATTTCGCCACCTTCTGCCACGACCCGCTCACCACGCTGCGGCTGCTGCACTACCCGCCCCAGCCCGCCCAGTCCCCGCCGGGGCAGAAGGGCGCAGGCGCGCATACCGATTTTGGCGGCCTGACGCTGCTGTTGCAGGATGATAGCGGCGGCCTGCAGGTCCGCGCGCCCGATGGGACGTGGCTGGACGCCATGCCCATTCCGGGCAGTTTTGTCGTCAACCTGGGGGACATGATCTCGCGCTGGACCAATAACCGCTACCGCTCCACGCTGCACCGGGTCATCAACACCTCGGGGCATGAGCGGTATTCCGTGCCGTTCTTCCACACCGGCAACCCCGACCAGGTGGTGGCCTGCCTGCCGGGCTGCCTCGAGCCGGGGGAAAGCCCGCTCTGGCCACCCGTTACGGTGGAAGACCACCTGCGCACCATGTACGACCGGACCTATGGCCGATGAGCGGCGCTTCAGGTTCAACACCCGTCATCCTGATCCACGGCGCATGGCAGGGAAGCTGGGTCTGGCAGGCCTTTCTGGCCGCATGGGCACGGCGCACCGGCATTGCGGCCCATGCGGTTGACCTGCCGGGCAACGGGGCGGACGGCACGCCCGCGCGGGACGCGACACTTGCGGCCTATGTGGCGCATGTGGTGTCGGTCATGGACACGATCGGCCAGCCGGTAACGCTGGTGGCCCATTCGGGCGGCGGGGTCGTGGCCTCCGCCGTGGCGGAACATGCGCCCGACCGCGTGCGTGGCATCGTCTATCTGGCGGGCATGATGCTGCCCGACGCCATGGGCTTTGGCCAGGTGGTCGAGCAGGTTCTGCCCGAACACCCGCTGGCCACCGGCATCAACCCGTGGCTGGACTGGCCCGAGCCGGGCGTGGTGTCCGTTGTCCCGCCTGAGGCGGCAGTCGCCATCTTCCTGCAAGACTGCCCGCCCGATGTGTCCATTCCCGCATCGCGCAGGCTCACCCCGCAGGGCATTGGCGGGCTGGACCTGCGCGCGCGCCTCACCCCCGGCCGCTTCGGCACGGTGCCACGGCTGTATGTCGAGGCCACGCAGGACCGCTCCGTCATCCTGCCGGTACAGCGCCGCATGCAGGCCCTCGTGCCCGGTGCGCGGGTTGTCAGCATGCCCACCGGCCACGCCCCGCAGGTGGCGGACCCCGAGGGCACGGTGGCGCATGTCCTTTCCTTCGTGCAGGAGGTGGGGGCATGATCCTGCCACGCAGGCGCCTGCTGGCGGGCGCGGGTGCCGCTCTTTCCGCCGGTTTCATGCCACATCCGGGCCGTGCCGCAGGCCCCGCCGGGACCGATGCGATACTCGAGGCCCTGGCCGCCCCCTATGCCAGCATGCCGCCGCTGCCCCCCGTGGCGGAGGAGGACGCGCTGGTGGCCATGGGCTATGTCGGCCCGATCAGCGATGGCGGCTGGACCGAGATGCACCACGTCGCGCTACAGGCGGTGCGCCGGACCTTCCCCCGGCTGCGCACGGTGTATGTGGAAAGCGTGCCCTATTCCGCCGATGCCACCCGCCTGCTGCGTGAATTCGTGGCCGAGGGCGCGCAGATGGTCATGACCGGCGCGGATTACGGTGACTTCCTGACCGATGTGGCCGCCCGCGCGCCGGACACCGCCTTCGTGCAGTGCGATGGCCGGGCCGTGCAGCGCAACGTAAGCTGGTATTACATCGCGCACTGGTATGTCAGCTACGTGATCGGTGTTGCGGCGGGGCTGCTGAGCAAGACGGGCAAGCTGGGCTTCATCGGCGCGTTCCCGCTGCCTTCGGCCTATGCCGGGTCCAATGCGCTGCTCATGGGCGCGCGCACCGTCAACCCCGATGCGACGATGCAGGTCATCACCATCAACGCCTGGTTCGACCCGCAGGCCGCCATCCAGGCCGCCAACGCGCTGGCGGACAAGGGGTGTGACTTCCTGTTCGGCATCATGGACGAGGCAGGCTACCTGCACGTGGCGCAGGAGCGCGGGCTGTGGGCGGCCATGTGGAACAAGGACATCCGCCAGTTCGGGCCGGATGCGTATGTGGCGTCGGTCGTGCTGGATTTTGCGCAGTTCTACATTGCGCAGATCCGCGCGCGGCTGGCGGGCACGTGGCGGCCGGTCCCGCAACTGCTGAAAATGGGCGAGGGCGTGGACCGCGACCCCTGGGGCCGCCGCGTGCCGCAGGAAGTGCGCGACCAGGCGGACGCCGTGCGCACGCGCATCATGAACGGGTGGTCCCCCTTTGTCGGCCCGATGCGCGACCAGCACGGCAACCAGCGCCTTGCCCCGGGCGAGGTGATGAACGACCTCGAACTCTACCACTGGAACTGGGCGCTGGAGGGCGTGAACGGGCTGCCATAGCGCGGCCGCAAGACCACATATGTCCCATGCGCTCACCGCATGGGGCATATGTGCCGTTACATGAAATCGTATCCTGCTGGCCGTGATTGCACGCTGCCTTACGGGGCGTGAGCCTATACTTTCCGGATTGATATTTTACTTATTTTTCCCTGGAAGTGGCCCGTTGTTGAGAGATGAACCTCCATGTTGTGGAGGTCTTCTCCCACCTTGAACCTGAGGCGCGCCGTCCAGTCCAGAAATACCCTGTCATAATCAAAATCTGCTTCAACTATTACGTTGTTTGCAAAATCGCTGGTTACATCGAATCTCATGGTCCCATGAAAGGAATATGGGACGAAATGAACGGATGCCTCATAAAAACCCGTGGCCAGCCGTATATATGGTCCCCACAGGAAATTGCAGTCGCGGGCATTGACATCAAATACATCCCCCGATCGGTTCACGAATTCATCCCGCACACTTATTGAAGGGCTGTGTGACGTGTATTCAAGCGACCTGGGCCTGTAATTTCGACAGGTATGTTATATTTCTCGCGGCGATATCGGCCCGGCTGCAGGCATGTTCCGGCAGGTTGGAAAAAATGACATCCCACTCGGGTTCAAGATCCGGGAAACCGTGTGAATCCTCCGTTACAAAGATGTGGCAGCAGTCCAGATCCCTGATGATGTTTCTGTTGCTCGCCACGAAAATAAAATGGTTTTCCCCTTCAGGAAAAGCCTTGTTGATTGAATCACATAGGTTTTCTACGTCATGCTTTGAAAAGCGCCAGCCAAAATAACCTTTCCGGTAAAGTTCCCAATCAAGGGGGCCAAGGTCGCCATTGCCGAATATGAAATAGCGCTTTGGAACGGAGGCGACTTTCCTGACTTTTTCCAGAAGGTAATTATACTTTGAAACGACGTGCTGTATCCGGTCTTCTTCCGTGCCATCAGGGCAGGCCTGTTCAGGTCCCTCGCCAAGATAGTCGTGCATGAACCAGGTTACGGTATCTTTCAGGTATGTGCACTTCAGACCCCCGTTCTCGATACCAAGGTCTTTACTGGAAATATTTTTCTTTCTTCTTACATATACGTCGAAAAATTTTCCGATATAACGGGGGTCCTGAATGACCCATTTGAAGAATGAAGAACTGATCTTGAAATCAACCCCAAACCTGTTTCCTAAAAAGGAGGCGCATCTATCCAGTTGGAAGCCGTTCAGGCAGGACACTCCAACAGGAACGATTGCGACTTGTTCCGAAATTAACATATTATATACAGTACCTTCGCAATAACCGTCACTTTCATTAGTTGATATATAAAAACTTTCATAAAATCAATTTTTGTTTCTGATGATAGGGAAAGCTGTGGTATAGGCTCAAACAGCAATTTTGCCGTCTATCTGGATGCGGAGTGCCTGACTATGGGCCGCATCGAGTGCGGCCAGAAATTTTCATACCTGTCCTGACCAAAATGCTGTGCAATAATTAAGTTATGATACATAATATATTCTGCACGATAGGAATATATTCAACAATGTCTGGAGTGTGCCCTCCCGAACAGGATATGTTTGAACTTGCGGATTATGTAAGAAACATCATGCGGTACTGCGTCCGCACCGGGTTCTCGGCCATGACAAGGTTCGTATCGGCAGCAAGCACGATGACGGTTATATTTGTGTTGATGACTTCCGTGATCTGGATACGGCGTTTTCATTTGGTATTGAGCAAAACCCGAGCTGGGACATCGCAGTTGCGAACCGTGGCCTGCGGGTTTTCCAGTCTGATCATATGGTGGAAGACCCATGCCCCGATGATGACCGACTGATTTTCAACAAGAAAATGATTTCAGGCGTATCAAGTGATGTATCCGAGAGTCTGGGCTCTCTTATCATGCGATATGACAAAGGGCCTGAGCGCCCGAATATCTTTTTGAAAATAGATATTGAAAACTATGAGTGGCCCGTATTTGAAACGACCAATCCCCGTTTCCTGTCACGCATTGCGCAGATTACCGGGGAGTTTCATGCCTTTGAATGGATGTTCTATCCGGAATGGCGGCGTCAGACCCAGATCGCACTGGAAAACATTACCGATCATTTTGCGCTGGTGCATGTCCATGCCAATAATTATGCGGCATCGACGAATATTGCCAATGTAATTGTGCCGAATGTTTCGGAATTTACATTTGTGAACAGGTCAATGTACAATCTGGAATACAGCGATGAGGTGTTCCCGACACCGCTGGATGCGCCATGTGATCCGCTTGTTCCTGATACTTTCCTGGGTTGTTTCAGGTTCTGATCGGGGCAGGCGTGCTTTCCTGCGCCAGTTCCGCATTTCCATAATGTACTGCCCCGGCCATAAAGCATATATGCCGGGGCAGGAAGCGTGAAGGTAAATGGCTGTATATTGTAAATACATGGCCATTTACCTGAAATAGAGAAATATCTCCGGTTTACGGTGTTTCCGCCCCATGCACCCGCCGTCCGGCCACCCAGACGGTGCGGATGTTGGGGCGGCCCATGTTGCACAGGATCTGCTGGGCAATATCCTCGGCCGTGTGGTCGGGGTCTCCGGCGGGGGGGAGCATGATGTTGCTGCCCGGTGCGGCGCGATCGACCATGATGGCGTCAAACGCCATGCCCGGCGCAAGCTGGCCCGCCGTGATGCCCAGCGCATCGGTGCCGCCGCGTGTGGCGAGCCACAGCCCCTCGGCAAAGGTCAGGCGCGCATCAGTGCGGCCGCGGGTTGCCGCGGGCAGGGCGGGGTCGTTGCCGGTGTCCAGCATGCGCGCGGCGGTGACGGCCATGGCCGCGTTGACCGCCACGGATGGCGAATACCCGCCCGATATGTCCGTGCCCAGCCCCACATGCACACCCGCCTGCCATGCCTGCCGCAGGGGCAGCACCGCCCCGGCAAAATAGGCGTTGGATAACGGGCAGTGCGCAATGGCGGCCCCGCGTGCGTGCACCAGCGCCATGTCCTCGGCGGTCATGAAACATGAATGGGCCAGCACCGTGCCGCGCCGCAGCAGGCCGAAGCGGTCCAGCGCCACGGTGTCGTTCACCCCCATGCGCTGGCGGACGTAATCATGCTCCCAGTCACTTTCCGAACAGTGGGTCTGGATCATGCAGCCTTCCGCCGCCGCCAGCGCGCCAAGGCCGTGCAGCAGCCCGTCGGTGCAGGCGGGAATGAAGCGCGGTGTCACCATAGGGCGCACCAGTGCGTTTTCATTGCCGGGCAGGGCGCGCACGGCATGGATGAAGCGGCTGGACGCGGCCAGCGCCTGCGCGATGGAGGGGTTGCGGTAGTCCGCCGGGCACAGGGCCGGGTCATCCATGGCCACCAGCCCCACATGGGCGCGCAGGCCGTGGCGCAGGCAGATGCGCGCCAGTGTCAGGCTGCTTTCCTCATGTATGGTGGCGAAGAATACGGCGGTGGTGGTGCCGTTGGCCAGCAGGGTGGTGACCATCTGCTCGTAGACCGGGGCGGCGAAGGCCGGGTCGGCAAAGCGGGCCTCGAGCGGGAAGGTGCGCTGCTCCAGCCATTCGCGCAGCGGCAGGTCCAGCGCGCGGCCCATCTGCGGCCATTGCGGGGCATGGACATGCAGGTCGGCAAAGCCGGGCATGAGCAGTTGCGCGGGCGCCAGTTCATGCACCGGCACGCCGCGCCGCGCCGCGTCATCCAGCACGGCCGTGGCGGCGGCGGTGCCTGCGGCATGGCTGGCCACGATCACACCATCCGCCCCCACATGCAGCACCTGGCGCGCCATGGTGACATGCCGGGCGCTGGCGGGATTGAGCACATGCCCGCATATGACGAATTCACCCATCTGGATCGGGACCCCTGATCTGTTGCAGAACCGATCCATTATCGCGCCAATGCGCCAGCCTGTACAGCCCCAAAGCGCGGGCGGGGGCAGGAATGCAGGGCCTTTTCAAAACCTGTTGTAAATACAGCGGAAATCAGGAAATGCAGGTTTTTTCCACAGGGTTATCTTTCCGACTATCCCCGGAATCTGTGGATAAGAGACTGTTTGAAAAGCCAGCCTACGGAACACCCTGTGATCATAGGGACGTTTGGGCGAGGCTTTTTTCAAAAAGCTTCCGCGCCCGGTAGCTCTAACGGTAACGGCAGGGCTGGTTGGCGACGGGCGCATTGGCCGACTGGATGACCATGAGCGTCACCGGCCCGTCACCGATATTGCCCGCGTCATGGCCCTTCCTGCCCCGGTAGGGGCCGGTGCGCATGGGGCGTACGTTCTGGTCCTCGCCAAACAGGATGTCACCGGGGCCCATCTCGACACGGGTGCCGTCCATGGCGCGCACGTACCAGCTCCCCTGCAGGGGGATGATCCATTGCGGTTTCGGGTCGGGGTGCCATGCGCCGTTCCAGTGCGCGGGCTGCACCGTGACCATGATGGTGGCCATCTGTGGCGGCATGGGGTCCTGCCACTGGGGGCCGGCGGGAGGCGACATGCTTTTCAGGAAGAAGTCATGCACCGGGCAGGTCGAGATATGGCTTATGCCCTTATCATCCGTCCATAAATGCCGGTAGAACCGCTGCGGCGCATCCGGCGTGCCCGGCGCGGGGGCCGCAGGCGGTGGCGCGGCCAGTGCGCATGGCGCGAGCGCGGCCAGCAGGCAGGCGGAAAGCAGGGCAGGGCGGATGGGCATGGCGATCCTCCATGGCATGGTATCATTTACGGCGCTGATGGCGCAGCCCCGTAGGTCAGGCGGTAGATCGCGCCGGACTGGTCATCGCTTATCAGCATGCTGCCATCGGGCAGGGGCTGGACATCTACCGGGCGGCCCCATGCGCTCTGGCCCTGACGGAAGCCGCTGACCAGCACGGTGGGCGGCTGTGGCGCGCCATTTGCGCCGAAATGCACCGTCACCACCTGATAGCCCGCAAGCTGGCTACGATTCCATGAGCCGTGTTCGGCAATCATGACATTGCCCCGGTAGGCAGCGGGAAACTGGTTGCCCTGATAGAACCGCAGCCCCAGCGCGGCCACATGCGCGCCCAGCAGCAGGACGGGCGGGGTAAATTCGCTACAGGCATGCAGGTGGCCGAAATGTGGGTCCGGCACGTTGCCCTGATGGCAGTAGGGGTAGCCAAAGGACTGGCCCACCCTGTCCAGCCGGTTCAGTTCATCGGCCGGTACGTCATCGCCCATGTTGTCGCGCCCGTTATCGGTAAACCAGAGCGTGCCGGTGCCCGGCTGCCACGCCAGGCCGACCGAGTTGCGGATGCCGTACGCCACGTCGCGCCGGTCCGTGCCGTCGGGGGCCATGCTGATGATGCGGCCGAATTCATGGCCCACATCACAGATGTTGCATGGCGCGCCGATGGGCACGTACAGCCGGTTATCCGGCCCGAAAGCGATGAATTTCCACGAATGGTCGCCCGGCCTGTACGGCAGGTCCGCCCCCACGGGTTCGGGCCGGGGCGGGGTGTCGAGGTGGTTTTCGATATCACGCAGCACCACGATGCGCGTCATGTCGGACACGTACAGGTCGCCATCATGAAACGCCACGCCCACCGGCAGGTTCAGCCCGTGGGCGATGGTGCTGACCCTGACCGGCCCCGCGCCGCCCACCCCGCGCAGGGCATAGACCCGGCCCGCGCCCATGCTGCCCACGAACACCGTGCCCCGTGCGCCCACCGCCATGGCCCGCGCGCCGGGCACCTGATCGGAGACAAGGCTTATGTGAAAGCCCGGTGGCGTGTGCAGCCGCTCCACCGGCACGGCGGCGTGGCTGGCGGCGGGGGTGGCGCAGGCCAGTAGTGCGCAGGTCAGTAGCTTACGGGCCATTGGCGCGTATGACAGCGGGGCGGGGGAGCATGTCATGCCGCGTGTCCTTACCCGTGGGCGGTGCTGCCCGTGTCGTGGGGGGAGAGCATGCGGCATATCTTCTCCGCCAGCGCCGTTGCGCAGTAGGGCTTGCGTTCCACCGGCACGTCATGCAGCTCGGGGGGGATGAGGGTGCGGTCGGCATAGCCGGTGGCGAAGATGAAGGGCACCCCGCGCTCACGCAGCGCGCGGGCAATGGCGATGGAGTTCTCCCCGCCCAGGTTCACATCCAGTATCGCCACATCCGGCACCCGGTTGCCGATGGCCTTCAGCGCCTCGTAAACCGAGGCCACGGTGCGGACCCTGCCAATGCGGGTTTCCTCTATCGCCTGTTCGGCCTCCATCGCGATCAGGAACTGGTCTTCCACCAGCAGGATATCGGCGTCACGCACTTTCTTCTCCATTGCGGCGGGGGGCGGGGGCATGGCCTCCACCTCCGGCCCGGTATGGGTTGCGGGGGCGATGCTGACATGCCGCCCGGGCAGGTTCAGCGTTACGAACAGGCCCGTGGGGCGGTAATCGACCTGCGTGGTGCCGCCCAGCTCATGCGGGAAACCGCGCCGGATCAGCACGGACCCGAAGCCACGGCGGCTGGAGGGGGTGATCGTGGGGACGCCGGTCTCGCGCCATGTTATGCACCATTCATCGCGCCGGGTGTCATAGGTCCAGTTTATGTCCAGCCGCCCGCGCGTCTGGCGCAGCGCGCCGTACTTGACCGCGTTGGTGGCCAGTTCATGCACCACCAGCGCCAGCACCGATAGCGACTGCCCCGTCAGCCATATGTGCGGGCCGGTGCAGGTTATGAAGGAACGCTCCCGATAGGGGGCAAGTTCAGCATCCAGCAGCGCGCGCAGCAGGCCGCCGCCCTCGCTGCGCACGGCCTGGTCATGGGCCAGCGCCAGCGCGCGTATGCGCCCGCGCAGGCTCTCGACATGCTGCGCGGCGGTGGTGTCGGGCGCCATGGGCTGGCTGACCAGCGACTGCACCACCGACAGGATGTTCTTGACGCGGTGGTTCAGCTCCTCGTTCAGCATGCGCTGGCGCAGGTCGGCCGTAGCGCGCTCGCATAGCTGCAACTGGTGGTAAGCCCCCATCACCTCGATCAGCGCGGAGCGGACAAGGGTTGCCGCCTCCACTTCCTCCGCCGCCCATGGCAGGCTCTCGCGCGTGACTTCCTGCGTCCAGATCTCGATATTGGTGCGGGGGCCGAAATACCCGTCCTCCACCGTGGCGGGGGCGGTGACATGGGGGGCCACGCCCCATTTCAGGGTGCGGACCACCTCGCGGCGGAACACCAGCAGGTAATCCCCCGGCTGGGACGAGATCGGCACGATCATCATGCCCGCCGCCTGCGCCACGTAGCGCGCGGCGTCGGGTATGAAGGTGCTGATGCGGCAGGTGTGCCAGATCTGGGTGCCCGCCTGCGTGCGCGCCAGTTCCAGCAGGCTGTCCATGGCGTCGGCCGGGGGGTGGGCGCCGCTATAGGTCCACCGCCCGCCCACCCACAGTGCCGCGCCATCGCACTGCACGAAGGTCAGCATCTCCTTCAGGTGGCCCATCAGGTAGGCGGGCATGTCCGCCACCGGGGCCGCGCCCTTGAGGAAGGTCTCGATCAGCGCATGGGTCTGGCGCGTCATGGCCAGCCGCTTGGTGCGCAGCAGGTTCGTGATCTGGAGTGACAGGAACTCCCCGAACATGCGCGCGACGATGCGCTCGTTCATGTTCAGCACGCGCGCGCTGTAGTGGTGGCACGCGATCATGCCCCACAGCGTCCCGTCCACCATGAGCGAGACCGAAAGCGAGGCCTGCACCCCCATGCCGCCCAGGTATTCGCAGTGGCTGGGCGCGACCTGGCGCAGGTGGGTGTGCGACAGGTCGGGCGCCGCCATGCCGGGCGGCGAGACGAGCGGCACGGGCCTTGCCCTGATGTCACATATCGCGCGGATGAGGTTGGTGCTGTACAGCTTGCGCGCGGGCGGCGGCATGTCACTGGCGGGGAAGTGCTGGCCAAGGAAGCTTTCAAGGTCGGGGCCGTGGTGTTCGGCCTCCACCTTGCCCGAGCCATCGGTCGCGAAACGGTACAGCATGACCCGGTCGTACCGCAGCACCCCCGCGAACAGCCGGACCACGGTGCGGAAAAGCTGCCCGAATTCCGAAATCTCGCGGATGCGGTCGATCATGGTGCGCAGCAGCGACAGGTAGGCCCCGTCGCTGCCCGTGCCCACGGTGTCCTCCCACTCCAGCATGATCTCGCCCGCGGCGGTGTGGATGGCCACGTCATAGCAGCCGCCCGCGGGCAGGTCCTGCCCGAACACCAGGGCGGGCCTGCGATGGGCCTCGCGGTGGGTGGCAAGGGCGTTGCGGATGTTGTGCGTGGCCTCCCGGCCGATCACCTCGCGCAGGCTCATCCCGACCGCAAGGTCGGGCACGCCCAGATGGGCGGGCGCGTTGGCCGACCAGCGCAGCACGCGTTCCAGCCGCCCGTCACAGGCCAGCAGCCACCCATGGGGCTGTATCCCTTCGTCCCCCGCCGGCGCGCTGCCGGGCATGTCATCCCTGCCTATCATACGGTCCTGTCATACGGTTACGGCGGTCTCCCATGGGGGCGCGGGCCGCCTGCCGGCACTGCGGGCGATACGACCGTGTTGTCTGGATGAACTGGCATAACGGCTCCTGCATGCGGAACAGGCGGGGTGGTATCCACCGCCGCAGGGACTGCCCGGCGCCCCATGCGGGCAGGGGGCGCTGGCCACCCGGACATGAAGCGGGGTTAACATACCGTCAGTCAGCAGGCGGGTTCCGTTCACGTTTACGTGGGTGGTTCTTCGTCACGATCATAGAAAAAGTCCAGAACCCAGATGGCAAGCCGCATGACCGCCCATATGCACAGGCATAACACAATGGCGTTACGGGTCACGATGGCGGTCTGCCACAAAATGTCATATCCGGTCATCGGCGCTCCATTCCGCTATCTTTCCGGTGTGAGCGGGGCGGCCAGTATGCCGGGTAAAGGCGCGGTGTCACAATACATATCGTTGCGCAGCCGGACAGGGGGCGGGCCGCGCGGGGTGGCATACATGTATCATCCGTACAATAATTTTGGCCATATACAGCCCCTATACCGTTTGTTAATAGGAATCGACCTATCCAGTTCCATACTGGCCATTTTGAATACGGTGATTGCAGGCGTTTATTGCGAAAGCAGCATACAGTCCCGTGTCCTGTGTTGCGCAATACCCGGAGTCCTACAGTCAGATGCCCCGTGATGTGATGAATGACGCACAGATAACGGTCCTGCCTGCACTGGAACAGACCATCCTGGCGGTGGTCATTATTGATGAATGCAACATCATTACCTTCTTCAACCGCGCGGCGGAAAACCTGTGGCGCTGTACCCGGCAGGAGGTGATCGGCCGCAACGTGAACGTGCTGGTGCCGCGCAGCATCCGCGCCTCGCACGATGAACTGGTCAACCACAACCGCGTATCGGGCACCAACCGCATTGTCGGCACCAGCCGCGAGGTGCAGGTCGAACGCTTTGACGGCACCAGCCTATGGGCCAGCCTGTCGCTCTCGCGCATTTCGGTGGGGGGCAAGATCGGGTACATGGCGCTGGTGCGTGACATCTCGCAGGAAGTGAACGACCGCGAGCAGATCCGCCTGCTCTCCCTCGTCGCGCGCGAGACCGACCGTGGCGTGGCCATTCTGGACCCGGATTTCCACATAATCTACGTCAACCGCGCCTTCAGCGACCTGTTCGGCTTCGGGGTCGAGCAGGTGACGGGGCACGGGCTTTCCGTCATCCTGACCGGCAGCACCACGGATATCGACGTACTGAACCGCCTGCATGAAAGCGCGCGCACCGCGCGGGGCTGCGTGATGGAAATCCGCGTGCGCCACGCCAGCGGGCGCGACATATGGGTATCCGCCGCGATCAACCCGGTGCTGGGCCGCGATGGCGAGATCGAGAACATCGTGGTGGTGCTGACCGACATTACCGAGCAGTATTTCCTCGACAGCCTGCAACGCGACACGCTGGCCGCGATTTCAAGCGACCTTGGCCTGCATGAGGTGATGGACTTCATCTGCCGCCGCATCGAACAGCACGTGCCCGACATCATGGCCGCCATTTACCTGACGCGTGAGGACGGGCGGCTGCAATGCGTGGGCCATGCCGGGCTGCCGCTGCCGCTGGTTGAACTGTACGACGGCCTGCCGGTCGGCCCCGACGCCGCGTGCTCGGCGCAGGCCGCCAGCACCGGCATGACCGCGCAAAGCCCCGACATCGCCACCGCGCCGCACTGGGACGGGCTGCGTGACGCAACGCTGCGCCATGGCATAAAGGCCGCCGTGGCGACGCCCATCATCATGCGCGACAGCCGGGTTGCGGGCGTGTTCACCTGTTATTCACGCACCGGCGCGATGCCGGACGCCGCCTGCCAGAAGGCCGTGGCCACGAGCCTGCACCTGTGTACGCTGGCCATCGAGCGGCACGAGGCGGAGGAGCATATCAGCCGCCTGTCCGATTTTGACATGCTGACCGGCCTGCCCAACACGCGCTGGCTGCGCCAGAACCTGCCACGGCTCATGCGCCGCCCCGGGCGCGGGCACCTGATGCTGGTTGTGGTGGGGATGGACGGGTTCAAGCACATCAATGACCTGTTCGGCCATACGGCGGGTGACGGGCTGATCGCGCATATCAGCAGCACGCTGCGTGAACTGATCGGCACGGACGACATGCTGGTGCGCAGCGGCGGCGACCAGTTCACCATCGTGACCAGTGGGGAGCAGCAGCATGCCTCCACCCTTGGCGCGGCCATCCTGCGTGCGTTCGAGACCCCGGCCAGCGTGGGCGACGTGCGCGTCAACCTGTCCGCCAGCCTTGGCATAGCCGTCCACCCCGAAAACGGGGAGGACGGGGAGACCCTGCTCAAGAACGCCGAAAGTGCGATGTTCCAGGCCAAGGCCGATGGCGGCGGGCGGTGCAGCTTCTTCAGCCAGAGCATGAACCAGCAGGCCAGTGACCGGCTGATCCTGGCCGCCGCCCTGCGTGAGGCGATTGCAGGCAACCGCCTGCGCCTGTTCTACCAGCCGCAGGTCGATGCCCGCACCGGCCGCCTGTATGGTGTCGAGGCCCTGTCGCGCTGGACGGATGCGACGCTGGGCTTCGTCTCGCCCGCGCGGTTCATTGCCGTGGCGGAGGAAACCGGCCAGATCGAGGCCATTGGCAAATGGTCGCTGCGCGTGGCGTGCGAGCAGATGGCCCGGTGGATCAGGGACGGGGTGGACGTGCCGATCGTGTCGGTCAACCTCTCGCCCCTGCATTTCCGGGATGCGGCGCTGCCCGGCTTCGTGGCCGGACTGCTGGAGGAAACCGGCGTGCCGCCGGGCCGCCTGACCATCGAGATTACCGAAAGCACCATGATCGACGACTACCAGCGCACCATCCATATGGTCCAGACGCTGCGTGACATGGGGGTTGGCATGTCGATGGATGATTTCGGCACCGGCTTTTCCAGCCTGTCCAGCCTTGCGGGCCTGCCTGTGAACGAAATGAAGATCGACCGCAGCTTCCTGCAGGGACTGGAAAGCATGGCGAAGGTACGCGCCGTGGTCATGGCGGCGGTGCGGATCGGCCAGAGCCTTGGCATGACCGTGGTGGCCGAAGGCGTCGAGCACGAGGAACAGCGCCGCCTGCTGGCGGAAATGGACTGTGACGTGCTGCAGGGTTACATGTTCTCCAAACCCCTGCCGCCCGATGAACTGGCCAAGTGGCTTGCCGCCTACCGGCCCGTCGGTCTGGTGGCGTCCTGACCCCCCGCGTGGCGGCGTGCGCGCCGCGTCGGCACCGGAATGTAACCGCGTGAATATTGATGGCCATATCGTCCTGCCCGACCGGATCATGCCCGGCAGCCTTGCCTTTGGCAGCCTGATTGGCGGGGTCACCCCCGGCAGCGGCGTGCCGGAGCGCTACATCCTGCCCGGTTTCATTGACGGGCACGTGCATGGCGGTGATGGGGCGGACACCATGGATGGCCCGGACGCGATCCGCCACATGGCGCGCTTTCACATGGCGCACGGCACCACTACGCTGCTGCCCACCACCATTACCGCCCCGTGGGATGATGTCATGGCCGCGCTGCATGCCGTAGCCGCGGTCATGCGCGAAGGGGGCGGGGCTGGCCCGGACATTGCCGGCGCGCATCTGGAGGGGCCGTTCATAAGCCCGCACCGCCTTGGCGCACAGCCGCCATTCGCCCTGCTTCCCACGCCCGCGCGGGTGGAGGCGGCCATCAGCACCGGTGCGGTGCGTGTGGTGACGCTGGCGCCCGAGATCGAACACGCCGACAGCGCCATCGACCGTTTCGTGCAGGCGGGGATACGGGTCAGCATCGGCCATACGCTGGCGGACCATGACCAGACGGAGCGCACCCTGTGCCGCGTGTGCGGGGCAGGGGGCAGCCTGGGGGGCACGCACCTGTTCAACGCCATGCCCGGCATTACCGCGCGCGCCCCCGGCCCGGCCACGGCGCTCATGTGCAGCGATGCCGCCTGTGCCGAGATGGTGTTCGACACCCACCACGTCCACCCCGCGCTGTTCCGCCTTGCGCACCGCATGATGGGGGGGCGGCTGGTATTCGTGACCGACGCCATGCGCGCGGCGGGCGCGGGCGATGGCCCGAGCGAACTGGGCGGGCAGGCCGTTATGGTGGCCGATGGCGTGGCCCGCCTGCCTGATGGCACGCTGGCGGGCAGCGTGCTGACGCTGGACGTGGCGCTGCGTAACGCGGTGGCGGCGGGGGCGTCGCTTCCGCAGGCGGCGGGGCTGGTCAGCACGCATGCCGCCCGGTGGCTGGGGCTGCATGACCGTGGCGCGCTGCTGCCGGGGCGGCGGGCGGATTTTGTGGTGATGGGCCGGGATCTGGACGTGCGCGAGGTCTGGGTTGGCGGGGTGCGGCGCGCCTGACCCGACCTAAATGACTGACTTAAAATAACAAAAGTTTTTGGGTGCCGCCTTTTTTCAAAAAGGCGACGTTGCCTGACCCGCCTTGAAAAACCGTTACCGGAAACTTCTTTCTGGCCGCCGCCCGTCCCGCGTCCTATGACTGGCCCATCCGCCACATGGAAGCCCGCCCACCCCATGCCTTACGCCGCGCCCCGATGTCCCGCACCGTCCTGACCGCGTGCCAGGAGCGTGCGCTGGGTGAGATACTGGCCGCGCGCGGGGTCTCGGCCACGCACCTGCTGACCGGCTATGCGGGCACGGGCAAGACCACGCTCATGCGCGAGGTCGCGCGCGCGCTGCGCCGGGGCGGGGCGGAAGTGGTGTTCACCGCCGCCACGCACAAGGCGACTGCCGTGCTGCGCGCGCGGGTGGGCAGTTTCGCGCCGTGCCGCACCATCCACAACGTCCTCTCGCTCCAGCCCGGCGCGCGGGAAGGGCGCGAGGTGCTGCAACGCGCCGACCGGCCCGAACCGATCACGGCCGATGTCATCATCATTGACGAATGTAGCATGGTCGGCTCCGAACTCATGCGCTGGGTGCGTGAACTGGTGCCCGACCGTTTCGTGCTGTTTGTGGGCGACCCCGCGCAGCTTCCCCCGGTGGGCGAGGCAATCAGCCCGTCATTCGCCATCCGCTCGGCCTCGCACCTCAGCACCGTGGTCAGGCAGGCCGCCGATAACCCGCTGGTCGCCGCCGCCACCACCATACGCGAAAGCCAGGGCGGCCCGCTGGACTGGTCGTGGTGCCGGGCCAGCCACCACAACGGCGCGGGGCTGTTCGTGCCGCGCACGCCGCAGGCATGGATGCAGCGCGCCTTTACATCGGACGAATTCCGCGCCGACAGCGATGCCTTCCGTTACCTGTGCTGGACCAATGCGCGGGTCGAGGCGGTAAACCGCATGGTGCGCCAGTGGGTGCATGGCGGCGACACGCCCACGCCGTTCGTGGCGGGTGAGCGGGTGATCGTGCGCGCCCCGGTCATGGATGCCGAAGGGCGGCGCGTGCTGATCGCCACCAATGAGGAAGCCGAGATAGCCGACATCCGCCCCGCCATGCTGCGCCATGCCTTTCCCGCCACGTCCAAGGTGGGGGGGTGGCGTACGGAACTGCCGGTGCATGACGTGGTGCTGCGTACCTTGGCGGGGGAGGAAGCGGCCGTGCCCATCCTGCGCCCCGGCGCGGACATGGGCGCGGTGGAGCGCAGGCTCCGGCGCGAGGCGGCGCAGGACCGCGCGCGCTGGCAGCACCGCTTCGTGTTCCGCCGTGGCATCGGGCAGTTGCAGGCGGTCTATGCCATGACCGTGCATACCGCGCAGGGCAGCACGTTCGGCCGCGTGTTCGTGGATGTGGGCGACATCACCCGCCGTGCCGCGACCAGCGTGCTGGAAACGCAGCAGCTCCTGTATGTCGCGGCCACGCGCCCCGCCCATGCCATGATCCTGACCGGCCTGCCGGGCCATGGGCAGGAAAAGTGATGTAGGTTATGGCCCTGTACCCGCCCGGCGTGGTCTAATGGCGCACCGGGTTTTTCCGGTTCTGGCAGATAACAGGTTTCCCACGTCATGGCGCATGCTGCACTTCCCCCCACATCCCCCCCGGCGCGCGATCACGCCCAGCCCGCGGGAAGTGGCGAGGCGCTCCAGCTTGCAGGCAGGCTTGAAGAGGCGGCCGAGGCCTACCGCGCAGCCCTGGCCCACACCCCCGATGATGCCCGCACCCTGAGCAACTACGCCGGGGTCATGACCGCGCTGGGGCATTTCGAGCAGGCGTACGAACTCGTCTCACGCGCGCTGGTGCTGGACCCCACCCTGACCGACGGGTGGTGCAACCTTGGCAACGCGCTGCTCCAGCTCCAGCGTTATGACGATGCCATAGCCGCCTACCGCAAATGCCTGGAGCGCAACCCCGAACACGCGCTGGCCATAAGCAACATGGGGGTGGCGCTGGACAGGCGGGGCGAGCATGAGCTGGCATGGAAGTTCCACGCCGCCGCCTCCCGCCTCACGCCCGAGAACGAACAGACCCGCACCAATTACGCCCTGTCGCTGCTGGCGGCGGGGGATTACCTGAACGGGTTCAGGGAATATGAGTGGCGCTGGACCACCCACAGCTCCAACGCCTATGGCATGGACGTGCCGCAGTGGAAGGGCGAGAACTTCGAGGGCCGGACCCTGCTCATCCACACCGAGGGCGGGTTCGGGGACATGATCCAGTTCGCCCGCTTCATCCCGCAGGCCGCGGCACGTGGGGGGCGGACCATCGTGCGTGTGCGCCGCCCGCTGCTGGCGCTGCTGGGCCGCTCCTTTCCCGAGCAGACCTTCATTACCGAGGATGACCCCATCCCCCCGCACGACCTGCAATGCCCGGTGCTCAGCCTGCCCTTCGCGCTGGGCACCACGGTTGCGACCATACCGGGGGCGGCGGGCTACCTCGTGCCCGACCCGGAGAAGGTGGCGTGGTGGCGCGAGCGCGTGGCGGCCGACCAGCCGGTGGCCAAGGGGGGCAGGCGGCCGCTGCGTATCGGGCTGGTCTGGGCGGGCGCGCCCCACCCCGAGGTCCGCGCCGCCGAGCAGGCCAACCGCCGCCGCTCCACCACGCTGGACACCTTCGCCCCGCTGGGCCGCGTGGTGTCGGGCAGCGTGTTCTACAGCCTGCAGGTCGGGCCGGACGGCGTGCAGGCCCGCACCCCGCCCGCCGGGATGAAGCTGATCGACCATACCGACCTGCTGCATGACTTCAGCGATACGGCGGCCCTGATCTGCGCGCTGGACCTGGTGGTGGCGGTGGATACGTCCACCGCGCATGTGGCGGCGGGGCTGGGGCGGCCGGTATGGATGCTGTCGCGCTACGACCAGTGCTGGCGCTGGATCACGGGGCGCACGGACTCACCATGGTATGACAGCCTGCGCATCTACCGTCAGGACCGGCCGCTGGACTGGTCCGGCCCGATACGCCGCATCCGCGCGGCGCTGAAGGTGTTCGCCCGCGCGCAGCGCGCCGGTGGGGCGTGAGCGGCGGATCACGGCCTCTTGTCCCGCCGGGGGGAAACGGGCGGGCTGCACGTGGCGTTCAGGGGGAAGGGGGCATGATGGCCGGTAATGGACCGGGGCGTGCTGTAATATTCCGGTGCCATAATGTTCCGGGTGCGTGGCTATTATTAATCTAATGTTAAATGATCTTAAATATATACAATGTCATGACCGACGGCATGTAATATGGTTAGAATGTGATCAGGTAAGCCATGTCACGATCATGCGGTTTTGATGTAAGCGGTGGTGCGTCGGCGCACGGAGCGCCCGCGCACGGTTCCGCCAGCGGCCCCGCCGTGGTGGAACGCACGACCATTATGGAGCGCCCTGGCCCTGTCGAGAGCAAAAGCAGCCCATACCATCGCGCACGCCGCCCGGGCCGTGATACCGGGGCTGGCATGATTACGCGCGCCCCCATGGCCATGACCGGCATGGCCCGGCCCGCGCCCCGGCCCCGCATGCGGTGAGACGACGCCCGGAAAACACCATGAAAGACCGTACGCAGATGCGCGAGCCGACCGCCCTTACCACCGACATCCTGCTGCCCGCGCTACAGCAGGCCGTCGATGCCCTGGTGATCTTTGATGAACATGACAGGATCGTGTTCTACAATGATGCCGCCGAGGCGCTGTGGGGCCTGCCGCGGGACGACATCATGGGCCGCGACGTGACCTGCCTGATCCCGCTGTGCATGCGCCATGAGGGCGAACGCCCCGCCATGGGGGATGTGACCGGGGATGCACTTCCCGTGCGGGAGGTCGCGTTCACCCGCCCCGATGGCGAGCATGTGTGTGGCGAACTGACCCTGTCGCGCGTGCGGCTGGGGGGCAGGGGCCAGACCTACCACGTAGCCGTGGTAAAGAACATGACCGAGGAAATGCGCCGCACCGGCATCCTGAGCCTTCAGGCCGAGGTGATCCATGCGCTGACCCGTGACATGGCGCTGGACGATGTGGGGCACCTGATCTGCCGCAAGGTGGAATCCTTCCTGCCCGGCAGTGCGGCGGCCCTCATGTTCGTGGATGGGGAACATGCGCGCTGGCAGGTGATCGCCACGCCGTCGCTGCCGCCGCGCATACGCGACGCGCTGCGCAACACCGCCCCCACGCCTGCCGACCGTGACATGCTGGCCACTACCCCGTCCCATGCCGGGCGGCTGGCGTGGGACAACTGCCGCTCCATATGCCGCTCGCTGGGGCTGCACACATGCTATGCCACGCCGGTACACGGGCCGGACAGGCAGATGGTGGGCATTTTTGCGGTGTACCTGCGTGACGACAGCCGCTTTGGCGCATGGCCGCAGCGGCTGGTGGGGGCGTGCGCGCCGTTCTGCGCGCTGGCGCTGGAGCGGCAGGCCACGCGCGCGCAGATCAGGCAGCTTGCGCGGCACGATACGCTGACCGGCCTGCTCAACCGCACGGCGCTGCACCAGGTCCTGACCGACATGATCGCGCAGGCGGCCAACAGCCACTTTGCCGTGTTCATGATCGACATCAACCGCTTCCGCGACATCAACGACACGCTGGGCTACGCCGTGGCCGACCGCTGCCTGGTCGAGATCGCGCAGCGCCTGCGCATGACCGCGCCCGAAGGCTGCACCATCAGCCGCTCGGGCGGGGATGAGTTCGTGGTCGTCGCCCCTGAATGCACGGGCGATCAGGTGCCCGCCCTGGCCCGCACGCTGCTGGCTGCCGTGGGCCAGCAGTTCCATATCGACCACAACCGCCTGACGCTGACCGCCAGCATGGGCATAAGCACCTTCCCGCGCAACGGGCCGGACAGTGAATCCCTGCTGGGCCATGCCGATACCGCCATGCGGCTGGCGCGCAGGGACCGGCGCGGCGGTTTCCGCATGGCGGGCGGCGCGCGCGACCACATGGCGCAGGACCGGCTGGTGCTGGGGGCGGCGCTGCGCGATTCACTGGCCCACGGGCTGCTGCATCTGCATTACCAGCCGCAGGTGCGCACCGGCACGCTGGAACTGTCCGGGGTGGAGGCGCTGGCGCGCTGGCACCACCCCCGGCTGGGTGACATCTTTCCCACCCGCTTCATTGCCGTGGCGGAGGAAACCGGGCAGGTCGAGGCCATCGGCCACTGGGCGCTGGCCGAGGCATGCCGCCAGATGGCCCGGTGGGACCACGCGGGCGTGCATGTGCCGGCCATTGCGGTGAACCTGTCGGCCATGCATTTCCGCAACCGGGGCCTGCCTGCCACCATCGCCGCACTGCTGGAGGCGCATGGCCTCACCCCCGCGCGGCTGACGGTGGAAATTACCGAAAGCGTGATGATGGAATGCTGCACCGACACGATGGACGTGCTGCACGCCATCCGCAAGCTGGGCTGCGGGCTGTCCATGGATGATTTCGGCACGGGCTATTCCTCGCTCTCGCGGCTGACGCAACTGCCGCTGACCGAGATCAAGATGGACCGCAGCTTCATCACCAACCTCGAGCACGACCCCAACGAGCGCGCGGTGGCTACGGCAGTGATCGAGATCGGGCGGCGGCTGGGCATGACGGTCGTGACCGAAGGGGTCGAGACCCTGCGCCAGTGCGCCCTGCTGGAAGAACTGGGCTGCGACGTGATGCAGGGCTACCTGTTTGGCGAGGCACTGACCGCCAGCGCCATGGCGCGCTGGGTGCGCCACGGCGGGGCGACCGCCGCGCGCCGCATGGTCCCCCCGCCCGGCCACGCGCCGGACCGGGGGGCGAACGG